>VCAX01000002.1 GCA_013607665.1 Campylobacterota bacterium
TTTAATATACTTTAATAATTGAGAGAGTATAATCACTCCTAACTAAAACACAAAGGAAACTAAATGAGAAAAAATTTACTGATTGCTTTAATGGCAGTAGCAGTTGCATTCTTTACGACAGGATGTTCAACAATGCATATGGGTTGGACAGCAGTTACAGGACAGCATAAGCTAGACGATGGAGCAATGCCGGCATACGATGATATGTTTACAAAAGTTGTAGAGTATGGTGATCCTGCTCGTGCTATGATGAAAGAGTGGAAAGTTGATGAAGGTGTATCTGGTGATGATGTTAAAGAGTCTATTGAAGCATTGACTGAAGAGTACAATATGAGACTTACTGGTTATGTGAAAATGTATACATTAGAAGATGCAAAACCAGATCAAGTTGCAGAAGCAAGAATCTACTCATTATGTAATCTTACTACAGCGAAAATTTTCTTGAATTATTCAAGATATTATGGTGGTTTTATGCCATGTAGAATTATGTATGTGAGATATGGAAATGGTGATGCATATCTTATCAGTATGGATATGACACTTGCAATCCATGGTGGTTACCCATTACCTAAAGATATGTTAGATACAGCAAATAAAGTTAAAGAAGCAATGGAAAAAGTTCCTGAGCGTGCTGCACACGGTGACTTCTAGAAATCTTCTAGTTTAATCACCTCATAGGCCACCTCTTCATAGGGGTGCGCCTCTTTTAAAATCTCTACCGCTTTTTGGATCAAATTATCACTGCATAACATCTCTACTTTATACTCCTCAACATGCTCAACGCTTCCTTTTTTACCGATGTACGGGTTTGCATTGCCAACAGGTCTAAACTGTCCACGCCCCAGTGTTTCAAAAGCACAGTTTTCATAATTGTCAAATTTTCCAACACCAATGCTAAAGAGTGCTTCTTTTGTCTTCTCTTTTGCTTCAGAAGGAACATAATAGTTGAGTTTATACATTTGAGAGTTCCTTGAAATAGCTAAGCAACTCTGTATCGAGCGTGTATTTTTTCAGTGCAACATCTTCTATGCTTTTGTAGGAAAATCCACCATCATTGTAGCAAATTACACTATCATCCATCCCTTGTAAAAGTCCATTCATTGCGTGAGAGACAAATTTATATGCCATAAGCCTATCATAGACAGTTGGATTGCCGCCTCTTTGGATGTAGCCTAGAATGCTCACTCGTGTTTCAATGCCAATTTTTTCTTCAAACCATTGTGCGATCTCTTGAGTATCCTCTTTTATCCCCTCAGAAATAATAGCAAGAAAATATTTTCGTCCATTGGCAATCTCTGTTTTGAACCGCTTCTCATAGGCTGCTAAATCAGAAGTGATTTCTGGAATGAGACAAAGCTCAGCCCCTGATGTCAAGGCTGAGACAAGTGCCAAATAGCCGCACTCTCTTCCCATTGTCTCTATGACAAAGGCACGACCAAAAGAAGATGCAGTATCGCGAATGGCATCGATGGCAGTACGAATGATATTTAAAGCGGTATCTACTCCTAAACAGTAGGAAGTACCGGCTATGTCATTGTCAATCGTTGCAGGGATACCGCAAAATTTTATGCCATGTTCTTTGTAGAAAATCTCCATGCCCCGAAACGAGCCATCGCCACCAAGGAGTACCAGCATGTCGATTGCATGCTTCTGCAAGTTTTCTTTCGCCTGTTTTCTATAGGTTGCATGCATAAAACGCTCACTGCGTGAGGAGCCGATTTTTGTGCCGCCCTTATTTATGATACCGGCAACATCACAATAGGAAGCTTCTTTGATTTTGTTATCAATCAGTCCTTCAAAACCATCATAAATAAAATAAGGTTTCAGTCTGTTTTTGAGTGCATACTCTACAAAATGTTTGAGTGCGGGATTCATACCTGAGACATCACCACCGGAACATAATATTGCAATATTTTTCATACACTCTCCTAAAGAGTTTTTTTAAGTTTACCATCTTCTAAACTCAATTTAGATAAAATCACAGTAATATTTTAAATCAAGGCTTGAAATGAAAAAAAGAGCGTTAGTTAGTGTAAGCGATAAAACCGGTGTAGTAGATTTTTGTAAATCACTTGTAAAAAATGGATATGAGATTATCTCAACAGGCGGAACATACAAGCTTCTGCGTGAGAGCGGCGTAGAAGCGATAGAGATCGATGAAGTGACAAAATTTCCAGAGTGTTTTGAAGGACGTGTGAAAACACTTAACCCTTATGTGCATGGAGGAATTTTACATCGTCGTGATAAACAGTCGCATTTAGATCAGGCAAAAGAGCTTGGTGTGGAGGCGATTGATCTGGTATGTGTCAATTTGTATCCGTTTAAAGCAACGATTGAGAGAACGGACGACTTTGATGACATTATTGAAAACATTGACATCGGTGGTCCTGCAATGGTTCGTTCAGCTGCAAAGAACTTCGATGCAGTGCTCATTGTAACAGATATAGAGGATTATTCTGTTGTGATTGATGCAATCGAGAATGAGAAAAATACAAAAGAGTTCCGTCGTGGTTTTATGATCAAAGCATATGAACATACAGCAGCGTATGATGCAATGATTGCTAACTATATGAACGAGCGTTTCAATAGCGGTTTTGGTAAAAAGCAGTTTATTGTCGGTGAAAAAGTAATGAATACGCGCTATGGTGAGAACCCGCATCAAAAAGGTGCTCTTTATGAGTTTGACAAGCACTTTAGCAACAATTTTAAAACACTCAAAGGCGAAGCGAGTTTTAACAACTTAAATGACCTCAATGGTGCTATCAAAATTGCAGCTGCTTTTGGTGATGACAACGCCGTTTGTATTACAAAACATGGAAATCCGTGTGGGTTTGCCATTCGTGATAATTTAGTAGATGCTTATACAGAGGCACTCAGGTGTGATCCTGTATCTGCATTTGGCGGTGTTGTTGCTGTCAATGGTGTCGCGACAAAAGAGCTGGCACAGAAGATGAATGAAATCTTCTTAGAGGTTGTTATTGCAGGGCGTATTACAGAGGAAGCACAAGAGGTGTTTGCTGCCAAGAAGCGTATCAAGCTTTTTGAGATGGGCAGTGATAAACTTGTACTTGCAAATGATATAAAAGATTTTAAGCATATCGATGGTGGATTTGTATTTCAAGATGCGGACAGAGTGCAGCATGATGAGGTGCAAAATGCAAAACTCGTCTCTAAAAATGCAGCAAGTGCAGCGGAGATGAAAGACCTTGAAATTGCTTACAAAGTTGCAAGTTTGACAAAATCTAACTGTGTAGTTTATGTAAAAGATGCAGCAATGGTGGCTGTCGGTATGGGAATGACAAGCCGTGTTGATGCTGCACAGTGTGCGCTCAAAAAAGCAAAAGAGATGGGACTTGATGTTACAGGTGCAGCGCTTGCATCAGAAGCTTTCTTTCCGTTTAGAGACTCAATTGACGCAGCAGCTGCAGCTGGTGTGAAAAATGTCATCGAACCGGGTGGATCAATCCGTGATGATGAAGTAATTGCCGCCGCAGATGAGCACGGTATGAGTCTCTATTTCTCCAATATACGTCACTTCTTACATTAGAAAGTACATAAAAGTAGCACTTTTTGTGCTACAATCTCAATACTTGATTGACATTGACTCAACTCTTATGATATAATTCTGCTTAAAGAAAATAATTTATACATTATAATAAAATAATAGGTAGGATAAAGAGATGAGCAAATCATTATACGATACATTAGAAGTTTCACAAAACGCAAGTGAAGCAGAAATCAAAAAAGCATATAGAAAATTAGCAAGAAAATACCATCCGGATATTTGTAAAGGTTCCGATTGTGAGGAGAAGTTCAAAGAGATAAATGCCGCGTATGAAGTGCTAAGCGATAAAGAGAAAAAGGCACAGTACGACCAGTTTGGCGATGCGATGTTTGGGGGTCAAAATTTTCATGACTTCTCACGAGCGCAAGGTGGTAATGTGGATCTCGATGAGATTCTGCGTCAAATGTTCTCCGGTGGTGGAGGCGGCTTCGGTGGTTTTAGCAGCGGCGGAGGTCATCAGTCATACAGCAGCGGTGGATTTGGCGGTTTTGGCGGAGCAGGCGGCTTTCATCAAGAGCCTAATCTTGATATAGAAGCGAAGGTTACCATTCCGTTTAATGTCGCTATCTTAGGAGGAACACACTCTGTTTCTGTCAATGGTGAGCGTTTTGACATTAAAATTCCAGCCGGTGTAAAAAGTGGTGAGAAATTACGTGTTCGTGGAAAAGGGCATACACAAAACGGACGTTCAGGTGATCTCTTCTTAAAAATAACTGTCGCTGATTCTCCTGAGTATGAGAGAGAAGGGGATGATCTCGTTAAAACTATTGATGTACCGCTGTATGCTGCACTCTTTGGTGAAAAGATAGCCGTGCAGACATTAGAGAAAGAGATCAAACTCAAAATCCCTCAAGATACGAAAAACGGGCAACGTTTCCGTGTGAAAGGTATGGGTGCAATGAATCGTAAAACAAAAACAAGAGGGGATTTGTACCTTAAAGCAAACATCATCAACCCAAAAGTAGATGATTTAGATAAAGAGTTGGTAGCAATGATGAAAGAAAAACTACCAAAGACACTGTAAAAGGAGTGAATTATGCATCACTATGACGAACCGGTATATTTAATCAGCATCGTTTCAAAGATTTTAGATATTCACCCACAGACATTGCGGCAGTATGAGCGTGAGAATCTTATAACGCCTTCACGTTCAAATGGAAGAATACGGCTCTACTCGCAGCGTGATATTGACAGAATCAAGCTTATTTTGCGTTTGACACGTGAGTTGGGTGTTAATCTCGCCGGAGTGGATATTATTTTACGTCTTAAAGAGAATGTAGATGCGATGGAGCGTGAGATCGCAGAGCTTCGTCATGAAGTTGAAGCGGCAAAGAACTCTCGTTCTGTTTCTCCTGATAAAGCTTTAGTTACAAAAAAAAGTATTTATGAAATGATAATCTTCGAGGGAGATTAAAGCCCCTCTTTGAGCCGTTCTACTGTAACACCGACATTTTGAAGTTTTTTCTCCAAAGAGTCATATCCTCTGTCAAGATGATAGATACGATGGACATTTGTTTCTCCCTCGGCAATAAGTGCGGCTAAAACCAGAGCACTTGATGCTCTAAGATCCGTTGCCATAACATCCGTGCCACTAAGAGTGTTCTTCCCATTAATAGTAGCAGTATGCCCATTTAAAGAGATGTCTGCACCCATACGCTGTAGTTCGCTTACATGCATAAATCGGTTTTCAAAAAGACGCTCTTCTATGATGGAGACTCCTTCGGCTTGTGTTGCTAGTGCCATGAATTGCGCCTGCATATCAGTTGGAAAAGCTGGGTATTCCTGCGTGACGATTTTTACAGGTTTAATTGTTTCGGTAGGATGAATCGTAATACTCTTTTCTTCAATATCAAGCTCAAATCCCATCTCTTCAAGTTTTGCAATGACCGCGCCTAAATGATTTGGTTCTGTGTTTGTAATGGTGAGTTGTGATCGGCTAATTGCACCTGCACAAAGATAGGTCCCTGCTTCGATTCTATCGGGAATGATACTAAATTCTGGAATCTCTAAAAGTGATCTGTCAGTTCCTATAATCTTTAACACCGCTGTTCCGATACCTTCAATTGCTACACCACTTGCGTGAAGCACTTCACAGAGTTGCACGACCTCTGGTTCACGTGCTGCATTTATGATGGTCGTCTCGCCTTTAGCAAGGGCTGCTGCCATTACAATATTTGCAGTTCCGGTTACTGTGATTTTGTCAAATATGATTTCACAGCCATTAAGTCCGTTTGGTGCTGTTGCTTCAATATAGCCGGCTTTGATTTGGATATTTGCGCCCATCTGTTCTAAAGCTTTAAGGTGCAGATCAATAGGACGCTGCCCAATGGCACAACCACCCGGCAAAGAGACTTCACAATGCCCAAAGCGTGCTAAAATCGGACCAAGTACCAAGATGGAAGCACGCATGGTTTTTACGATGTCATAGGTTGCTTTTGTCTCATGCATGGAAGATGTATCTACGATAACGCCATCATCTAAAAACTGACACTCAGCCCCTAGATTTGAGAGAAGTTTTAAGAGTGTTTTTATATCTGCAACAGAAGGAAGATTTTTAATAACAACGCTGTTTTTTGCAAGAATTGTCATGGCAATGAGCGGCAGAGATGCATTTTTCGCACCTGATATTTTTATTGTTCCATTGAGGGCTGATTTGCCCTTGATCTTTAAGTAATCCATAGTTCTCTTTAACTGTAAAATATTAATAGTATTATATCTTAAATTTGCTATACTACCGTTAATAATTAGGTGAGGAATAAGATGAGCTCAGCGTTAGAGAGATTGAAAAATTTAACAAATAAAATATCTTCTTATGAACTTGCTAGAAAAAATAATATTGAACGTTTAAAAGAACTTTATCATGCAATAGGGATTGATGAAAAGGTGCAGAGCATGGAAGAACTTTTTGCATTTAAGGCTATTAATCTCTCTGGTGTGTCTCTGCAAGAAGAGAGTCTTGGTGTAATCAAAGAGGGAAAATATCTGCAGATTTTGGCTATTGCTTATGATAAAAGTGCAAAGGTCAAGAGTAAAAATATCTCTTTAGCCTATTTTGGTCGCGTGGAGAGTGTTGATAGTGAGCTTAAAGATAAGATTGTCGAGTTTGTCATTCGCTACCGTTTTGAAAAGAGTTTTATGACGCTTGAACATTATCATGGTATGTTTGAGCAGCTGTAAATGCAGAAATTTTATTTTGAGTTGTGGCTTGCTTGGGCTTTGCGAGTTATCTTTTGTTCATTGGTTTTAGCTGTTTTCTTTGCTCTTTTGACTACTGCCGTACTTTACCTGAAGCAGGGCATGGTGAGTTTAAATGCAGAGGTACAAGCTGCACTTTTTGATCTGTTTTCGTTTTGGTTCTTTCTCTCTTTGAATATTGCTGTATTAATAGCGCTCTTTCGCAGTGTTAAGTATCTTTTTAATCACCCTCACGCAGGCTATATGCTGCGATTGAAAAAATGTTCCAAAGATAAGAGTGAAGAAGAAAAAGAGGCTTATATTGAATTTATCGGTTATGGTGATTTGATAAAGGTGTGGCGAAAGTGGTTTATGCTGCTTATTTGGATTGTAGGGAGCTTGATGATTCTCGCTTTGGTTATAACCTATCTTTTTACACCCTATAAAGCGCTTTTTGATTGGTTTAACGTCTATGTTTTATATGCTTTTATTTTGGCAGGCGGCTATCTCTCATTTATATTTATGCCAGCACGCTGTAAAAGTATGAGGATTGTGAAGTGTTGATATTTTTAGACATTGAAACAAGCGGTTTTGAAAAAGAGGATAAGATCTGCTCTTTAGGCATGCTCTGTTTTGAAAAAGAGCATTGTAAAAAGAGTGCTTATGAGCTTGTCAATGAAGGCAAAAAGATACCTGCAAAGGCTTCAGCTCTGCACAATATTACCAATGAGATGATAGCAGAGAAACCACCTCTGCGTGAGAGTGAAATTTTTGCTTTTTTACACGATGCTAATTGCGAGGAGAATGTTTTAGTTCTTCACAATGCTCCTTTTGTCTTGGGGATGTTGGAGTCTTTAACATGGCATGGTAAAATTATAGATACACATAGAGTAGTCAAGCACCTCATAGCGGAGTGTGAACTTTTTACACTGGAGTTTTTGCGCTATGAGCTGAAACTTTACAAAAATGAAGCAGCGTTAAAAGAAGTGTGTGGAATTAAAGATGCTTTGATTGCACATCATGCACTGAGTGATGCTGCAGTGATAAAACTGCTTTTTGATTATCTCACGCAGTGTACGGACATTGAACAGATGAATGCACTCAGTTTTGAAAATGTACTGCTTGAGAAGTTCTCTTTTGGAAAGTACAGCGGCAGATATATTGAAGATATTGCCATGAATGACAGAGCATATCTGTTGTGGATGCTTGGATTAGAGAATTTGGATGAAGATCTACGGTACTCGATCGAGTATTACTTGGAAGGATAGATATGAGAGTTGCTGTTGAATGCCAGTCGCCATTGTTACAAAAATCGCTAGAGCTGTTTTTGGCAAAATATTTAAGTGCTGCAAAAAAATGTGATATTATTATTCGAGATGAAGCCTGCCTTGGTGATGAACGCTGCTTTTACATAGGCAGCAGTGCAGAAGCTGATTTGCAAAAGCCCTTTTCAAAATCGCAGCTTATTCTGGCGCTGGAGCAAAAGTATAATGCGCTCTATGCTGCTGAAGATCAGGAAGCTCTTATTAAACAAGAGTATGAAGAGGAAGATTCTATGGACTTTTCCATTTTGCAAAAACGTATAGAATTCCTCACGCAAGAGTATCAGGAAAATATTTTACGGGCGGTCAAAGCATTTTATGAAAAATAATTCAAAAAAACTGACCAAAAGAATCATTGCCGGAAAATATAAAGGTAAAACACTACAATTGCCTTCAAAAACAACGACACGCAGTTCAAAAGCAATAGTGCTGGAGTCTTTTTTTAATACTTTGCAGTTTGATATCATTGATGCGGTTTTTGTTGAGGTCTTCTCAGGTTCAGGGTCAATCGGGCTTGAAGCACTCAGCCGCGGAGCAAAACAGATATATTTCATGGAAAAAGATCGTGATGCACTTAAAGTGCTCAAACAAAATATTGCACTTACTGATCCTAATGCCTGTGAGGTCTTTTCAGGGGATAGTTTTGAGAATATTACGCAAGTTTTGGCACGTTTGAGAAAAATGAAACAAAAGGCATATTTTTATATTGATCCGCCTTTTAGCATTCGTGAGGGCATGGAAGATATTTATGATAAAACAATGGCACTTATTGCATCTTTACCTGTAGAGAGTGTCCGGATGATCATAATAGAGCACATGACAGGCCTGGAGATAGCGCAAAATCTTGGATCATACAGCATAAAAAAATCTAAAAAATTTGGAAATACTTCACTTACTTACCTGAGTGCAGAGTAAAATGGAATAAAAATTGCTAAATTCTTGATAAGAATTCAAGGATTAGCATAAAATGAAATATTTACTTACTCTCTTACTTCTTGTATCATCTCTTTACGCGACAAAGATAAGTGATGTTTCAAGTATTGTCGGTGTTCGGGAGAATCAGATTATCGGTTACTCTTTGGTCGTTGGTTTGAAAAAGACGGGTGACGGAACTACGTCAAAGTTTACGCTTCAGTCAATTTCAAATATGCTCAAAGCAATGAATATCGATATGAATCCAGTTGATATAAAATCTAAAAATGTTGCGGCAGTTGTTGTTACAGCAACTCTAAAACCCTTTGCGAGACAGGGAGATAAGTTTGATGTAACGGTCTCTTCCATCGGTGATGCAAAATCTCTTGAGGGTGGAACGCTTTTGATGACTCCTTTAAAAGGGGTGGATGGTAAAATTTACGCATTGGCGCAAGGTCCGCTGAGTATTGGCGGGTTGAATCAAAGAGGTGCGGGTGCAGAAACGCATCCAACGACAGGAATTGTCTTTAACGGTGGTTTTGTAGAGCGTGAGATCAATATAGATCTTTTTCATCAGCAGTATGCAACGCTTTCACTGAAAGACTCAGGTTTTAAAAATGCCGTTGCTGTGCAAAAAGCGATTAATGCCTACTACAATACACAAGTGGCAGTAGCTATGGACTCACGCAGCATAAAGCTCAAACGCCCGCAAAACCGTTCAATGATAGAGTTCTTAGCTGAAGTGCAAAATATCGATATGAACTATCAGCCGAAGAAAAAAATCATCATCAATGAAAAAACTGGAACTATCGTTGCTGGTGTGGATATAGAGTTGAGACCAATCGTTTTGACACATGGAGATATTACAATAAAAATAGTCGAGCAAGATGCTCTTTCGCAACCACAAGGTTCTATGAAAGTGGATAATAATCTCGTTATCGGGATGAATGAAAATGAGATATATACAAAGAAAGGGACAACAACCGTTGCCAATCTTGTGCGTTCTTTGCAAAAGCTCGGTGCTTCGCCAAAAGATATTATTTCGATTTTAGAGGCGATGAAGAGTGCAGGGAGCATCTCTGCTGAGTTAAAGGTTATATAATGGACTATGGATTGAATGCAATTTCTGCGCAGGCACAAATGCTTACACAGAACAAAGATATACCAAAAATAGATGCTCACGCAGAAGATACTCAGCTGCGAAAGCAGACAGATGCATTTGAGGCAATTATCATTAAAATGTTGATGGATAATGCAATGAAAGATAGTAAAGATCTCTTCTCATCTCAAAAGGATCCGGGAGAGAAAATCTACAAATCGATGTATCGAGATGAACTCTCAAAAGCAAGTGCCGGGAGTTTTGGTTTTTCACAAATGCTCTATGACTATTTAAGTCGAAAAAATTCGTGAAATGGGTTTAGAAAATCATAATTTTGCCGATATGTCTGTATAAAGAAATACTCTAACACAGAAGAAGGATTTAATATGATTTCAAATATTAACTCTTCAGCTGTTCGCGGTACTTACGCAAACAGTTTGAATGAAAACAAAGAATTAAAAGCAAACGCGAAGTTGACTGCATCAGAGGATGGCAGTAAAAACAAAATAGAAAAACTTAAAGAGGCTATAGATGCCGGTGAGTATAAAGTCGATCTTTCGGCTTTAGCTACGAAAATGGCAGACGAGTTACTTTAGGTCACTAAAAAATATGGGGGTGTAAGATGCTTACTCATCACTTACAAAATGCTTTAGAAGATTTACGAGATCTTATTAAAATTACCGAGTCAGATATAGAAGATATAAAAAAAGCACACCATGACCCTCAATTTGACAGACTCTCTCTCAAAGAAGAGAAGCTCAAAGCCTTTGAGACAAAAAAAGCGATGATAGACCATGAAATCTCTTCATTAATGACGGCTAATCCGAACGTAGCACTTCCTGATTTGTTAAATGAAGAGCAGCATGGAGCATTGGAAGAGTTGAAAGAGGAACTTTCAAAGTTACATGATGTAAACAAGAAATACGCAAAATTGGTACTTGTTGTCAGTAATTTGTATAACACTTTCTTAGAAAGAGTTGTGCCAACAGAGATGCAGGGTTATAAAAAAGTAGCCTCAAAAGAGTCCAATGTGCTTGAAGTGAGAGTATAAAATGGCAACACTTTTTAATACACTCAACATTGGCTACAGTGGACTTGCTGCATCACAGGTTGGAATTAATACAACCGGACATAATATTTCAAATGCAGAAGTAGAGGGATACACAAGACAACGTGTTGTGACATCGGCCGCTACTCCCCTAAGTACATCTGCAGGAAATGTTGGGAACGGTACGGAGATACAAGATATTGGCAGAATTTTTGACAATTTTGTTTTTGATAGATACACGACAATATCAGGTGAAAAAGAGTACAGTGATTATGAAAGACAGACGCTTGAGACACTCTCTTCATATTTTCCTGATATTGATGGAGTAGGACTAAAAACGGATATGTCGGAGTATTTCAATATGTGGCAAACTTTTGCCGACAATCCGGATAATGATGCCATTAAAGTTGCGCTTGCAGAACAGACACAAACATTTACGGAACACCTTACGCAGACACAAGACCAGATATTGGCGTTACAGCAACAGGTAAACAGTCAATTGGCAATCGACGTAGAAGAGGTAAATACACTTGCAAAAGAGTTAGCAGAGTTAAATACTGCTATTGAGGTGGCGGAGTCATCTGATGGCTATGCAGCCAATGATCTTCGAGATAAAAGGAACGTGATTGAACGTGATTTGGCTCGTCTTATCGGAGCGGAAGTAAATCAAGGACAATTAGAATCCAACTTGCAATTAGATTCAAGCTCAAATATAAGCTCTGGAAGTTATACATTGAGTGTGAATGGATTTAATATTGTAGACGGAAGTAGCTTTCATCCCCTTAAAATCACAAATGAGGGGAATCAATATGGTTTTTATGAACTCTCCTATGAACGTCAGGATGGTGTCTTAATTCCTATGGAAGAAGAGATTATGGGTGGAAGGATAGGTGCGGCACTAGATCTCAGAGGTGGGACTATTGATACGACAAGCGGTATGCCTGTTGATGGAGTACTGCAAAAAACTATAACCGAACTTGATGCTTTTGCAAAAGGTTTCATAGAATCGACAAACAATCTCTATGCACAGAGCGCTACAACTCGCATGGAATCTAATGTTCTTGATATTACACAAACATCTGCCATTATGAACTCAAATCTCAATGTCAATAAAGGAGCTTTTGATATCATTATTTATGATATTGATGGTAATGAGGTTGGTCGTAGAAGTATTAATATTGACGAGGGGACATCAATGTCGGGTGGAGTTGGTACAAACTCGATTGAAGGGCAGCTTTTGGCGAACATAGATGACAATGATGATTCTAATGCAAATAATGATATAGATGATTTTGTTCAATTTAGTTTTCAGCCATCTGCATCTGGAGAGTTGCGACTTGAATTTACTATGGATGCGCTCAAAGAGTCACAGGGATATAGTTTTGCCATTGAGGATCAATTAAGTGATGGAGGTTATGCATCAGGGACAAATTTTGCCGGAGCACTCGGACTTGGAAATTTCTTTGATGGGGATAGTACTCGTAATATGCAGCTCACTCAAGAGTATAGAGATAATCCAACAACATTACATGCCGGTTTTTCTTCTGTAGCAGGTGATAATCGAACAGCCTTGAGCATGGTGCAACAGCAGTTTGAGTCCTATAAATTTGAAGTTGGAAGTGAAACGTATGATACAACACTTTATGGCATGTATGATTTAACGGCAACATATGTCGGAATATCTACTAATTCAGCTATAACAAGAAATGATACAGTCACAGCGCAGTTTAATGCAACTGAGATGGAATATTTTTCTATTTCAAAGGTCAGTATCGATGAAGAGATGACCAATCTTATTAAATACCAAACATCGTATGGTGCGGCTGCAAAAGTCATAACGACAGTCGATCAAATGATGCAGACGCTTTTGGGCATTAAACAGTAACAATGCCAAAAGCGAGTCTTTTTTTACTTTTTTTTATCTTTTTTTTCGCATTTTTCGGATCTTATTTCTATAGTGTCAGTCCCTTTACACTCGATGCGCACGCTATACTCGTCTCCCCCTCAATGCAGCATCCACTTGGTACGGACAGATTAGGCAGAGATATACTTGCTCGTTTGATTGAAGGTGGAAAGGTCTCTTTGATTATTGGTGTGGGCAGTGCGCTTATTGCATCCTTTATAGGACTTCTTCTTGGCTCAATAGCAGGATATTTTCGTGGGTTTGTAGATAAGAGTTTTATTGTACTCGTTGATCTATTCTTAACATTTCCTACTTTTTTCTTACTTTTGGCACTGGTTTCGTATGTTAATGCCTCGGCTTTGGTGCTTATTGTGATAATTTCCATAACAGGGTGGATGACGACAGCGCGGCTGATTCGTTCAGAGAGTTTTAAAATAACATCACAGCCCTATATCAAAATACTCAATATCGCAAAAGTAAAAAAAAGTAAAGTGCTTTTTAAATATTATGCACCAATTCTCGCACCTATTTTCTTTGTTAGTTTTACTTTTGGTGTCGGGGGTGCTATACTTGCAGAATCAGGATTGAGTTTTTTAGGTCTTGGTATTGTTGCACCACAAATGAGTTGGGGCACGATTTTAAGTGGTGGAAAAGATGTGGTAGAAATTGCATGGTGGGTGAGTTTCTTTCCGGGATTGATGATATTTTTAGTGACATTCGCACTCATCAATATCTCTAACTATCTGCAGCAGTTAACCAATCAAAAAGAGATACAAGGATAAGAAGATGAAAGAAGGACAACTCGGTTACTATTTTATAGTTATGGCAAGTGTAATTATTGTTCTTGCCGGCGTGAAATTCGCTTCGGTCATTATAGTTCCTTTTCTACTCTCACTTTTTATAGCCATTATTCTCTCACCCATATATAATTTTTTTCGATCAAAACATATTCCTGATATTCTTGCTATAACTATTGTTATGATACTGTTTTTATTCTTTTTAGCACTCATTGCAAAACTTATAGGAAGCTCTGTGCATCAGTTTAGTGCAAATATTGATCTTTATGCCGACAAACTCTCTTTGTATTATGAGGACTTTGCAAAATTTTTACAGGGTTTTGGCATTGAGATACCGGCAAGTGAGATATCTAGTTTGATTAATTCTAAAGAGATTATGCGTTTTTCAACAGCAATCATCGAAGGTATCAGTTCAATTTTTAAAAATGGTTTTATTGTCATACTGACAGTGGTTTTCATGCTTTTGGAATCACAACATTTCATTGCTAAAATTGAAGCAACAGACAAAGAAAAAGCAACTATAAAACATATCAATCAAATCTTTTCTCAGATAAAAAGCTACATGGTTATAAAAGCACTCATATCGGCTGTAACAGGTTTTATTATCTACCTGTCTCTTTCATTTATTGGTACTGATTATGCCTTTTTATGGGGTATGTTGGCATTTTTACTTAACTTCATTCCAAATATCGGTTCTATCATTGCTGCTGTACCGGCCGTACTCATAACACTTGTTCAGCTGGGTGGGGTTTCAGTCTTACTTGTTTCTGCTTTGTATCTTATTGCTAATGTCGTGATTGGCTCGATCGTAGAGCCTAAAGTAATGGGAAAAGGTTTGGGACTTTCAACATTGGTTGTTTTTATCTCTTTAATCTTTTGGGGATGGCTGTTAGGCCTTGTCGGAATGCTACTCTCTATTCCACTCACTATTATGGCAAAAATCGTTTTTGCAGCTAATGAAAATACAAAATGGATCGCTATACTGCTTGGAAGTGATGAAAATCTGCAAGAGAACAAACTGCTTACAAAAGTAAGAAAAATAAAAGAGCAATAAAGCTATAATCAACGCATGATTTTAATGATAGATAACTACTGTTTCAACTTGTAACAGTAGTTGTCGTCAGTAGTTTGCACGACTCGTCACAACTCTTCAAACCCCTTGAAATAGGCTCTTAAATCCACTACAATTTTCTCAGATAGCAAACCGGTTTCTATCCACAAATTATCAATACTCTTCAAATAAGGGTAGAACAGGGGTAGAATATGTCTAGAATTAAGTCAAAAAAACATGTCGGGGTATATCAACATTTGTTAGCAAATGGAGATGTGTCTTATTACTATAACTACAAAGATATAGATGGTAAAAAAGTTTGGGTATGTGTTGGGAAAAAATCTGATGGATATTCAGAAAGAGATGCTGTAAGCCAAAGAAGAAAAGTATTAGCTGATATATCATATGCAGATGAGCCACTCTACATTAAAAAAAGGAAGCAACAAGAGATTATAAAAGTTAGAGAACTTGCTCAAAAATATTTTGATGAAAAAAAGGATATGAAGAATTATAGGGATGCATATTTGAAGTATTTAAATCAAATAGATCCTTTTTTTGGAGACAAAAATATTTATAAAGTAAAAGTTGAAGATGTACGAGATTTTAAAAAGTATCTTATAGAAAAGAAAAAGTACAAGCCAGCTTCTGTGAACTATTATCTTGCTTTACTAAGGGCAATTATAAATTATGCAATTAGCGAAGATGTTATAACTCTTGAAAAAAATCCTTCTGTTGAAGTGAAACTTTTAAAATTAAATAATGAAAGGCAAAGGATATTATCCGAAGATGAAATAGAATTTTTACTTGCAGCATTGATACACAATCCAAAAGCATATCTTTTTACATTAATTGGGATATGCACAGGGGCAAGACCACAAGCAATAATTAACTTAAAAAGAAAAGATATTGATGCAAGAAGCGATAAAATCTCTTTTATGCCTATGAAGAAGGGCCCTCAATATACGGTTTCTATCCATGAAAAACTGCAAGTAACACTATATGATTGGGTTAGAAGCTTGAATCCTGAAGATTATATTTTCTTTAGAGAAAATCCTAAGATGGATAAAACGAAACACATTTCATATATTGCTATAAAAGCAAAAATCAAACCTATAATGGATTCTCTTTTTAATCAAGGGCTAGAAGCAAATGATAGAATCAATAAAGTTAGCTTGTATACATTAAGACACTCTTTTGGCTCATTATTGTCAGCTAAAGGGGCGAATGCTTTTGTAATAAAAAAATTAATGAATCACTCCAGTATAAAAACTACAGATCGATATATTAAAGTTCCACATGTAGAGGCTAAAAAATATATTGATGCAATTTTATAGGAGTGTATGATGAGTAAAGAAATATCATTTTTAGATATACACGAATATTCTGAAAAGGCTTTGAGATATTTATATTCATCTTTGAAATCACTGTATAATGTAGATAAAGAAAATCAAAAGTTGCTTATGTTCTTTGTAATATCATTAATTGATGAAGACAAGTCCTTAAAAAAGATTATTGAAGAGATGGATAAAATAGATGGTATTAGAGCTAAAAAGAGTAAACTAAAAATTGAAAAAATAGCAGAAACATGGTTGAAAAAAGCATATTTTCAACATCTGTATCATAATTATTCCATAATAAGAGGATACTTTACAAAATTTACAAAGGAGATTATTAGGCCAAAGTCCAAATTGGGGACAGATAAGTTAAAAAGGACAAGTGTTTATTACTTTGAACGCTACAATGACAAGTACAAGAAAAAACTAAAACGCTGCAGAAGTAATGAGCGGGTACTTGAACTGCAAAAGAAATATCCAAAATTAAATGTAGTTGATGCTTTTGCATTTGGGTTAATTATAGAGAAATTTGCAACAACCAATGAAGATCTTGAATGGTTTGAAAATATAGTGAGGATACTCATCAAGAAAAAAGAGTAGATATATGCTATAATTACATAATAAATCGGTTTTAGGTAGATTTATTGAGTAAAGGAAAACTATGCAAAGAGAACTTGAGAGAGAACTAAAACAGTACCCGTCAAGAATCATCGAACACGCTACACTCTCTCAAATTCTTTCAAATCTCGGCTATAGCAGGATAAATGACAAGATAGTCCAACTCAAAACCAAAGGGGTATTGACTGCCTTAAAAAGTGGTCTCTATCTTTACAATCCCGTATATGATGAATCATTGGTTTCAAAAGAGATTATTGCCAATCTGCTTTTGGGACCCTCATACATCTCCTTTGATTATGCACTCTGGTTTCACGGTCTCATCCCGGAAAGTGTAGAGACGATACAATCAGCCACAACGAAACGCTCCAAGTCGTACAATACACCTCTTGGGGTCTTTAGCTACGGGCAGGTAAAAAAAGAGCTTTATGGTATTGCTATAGAGATACACAACTCCAAAAGTGGGAATTTTCTCATAGCATCAAAAGAGAAAGCACTCTGTGATAAAGTCTATTATACCAAGGAGATGCCTATTAGAAGTAAAAGTGCAATGGTGGAGTTTTTAGAGGATGATCTCAGAATTGATTTGGATGAGCTGGTCGATTCCGATATTAAGGTATTTCAAGAGTATTACAAAGTTACAAAATCAAAAAAAATTGCCCTGTTGCAAAAAATTATAGAGGAGTTGCAAGTATGAGCATAATAGAGCAGATGCTGCAAAAATATAACCCACAGAGTCAAAATGAACTGATTAATGCACTCAAAGAGATATTTCAGAAGATTACACTTCTTGGGCTTTACAGGGGTGATTTTTTCAAAGAGGCTGTATTTTACGGAGGTACATCTTTGAGAATACTCTACAGACTTGAGCGGTTTTCGGAAGATCTGGATTTTTCACTGCTCAAAAAAGATTCGCAGTTTGATATTGAAAAATATTTTCCATGCATTGAGAGTGAATTTGAAGCACTTGGTATCCCTGTATCATTAAGTAAAAAGATTAAAAAAGGAGATGGCAATATAGATTCCGCTTTTTTGAAAAATGATACAGCCATCTACACACTTGGTATTGAGGCCAAAGGGATAGAGAATATCCACTCTGGTGTAAAGCTCAAAATAAAAATAGAGGTCGATACCAATCCACCGCTAAAATTTCAGAGCGAATCAAAAACACTGCTGCTTCCGATAACTTTTAATGTCAGAACAATGACTCTTCCAAATCTTTATGCAGGCAAGATGCACGCACTCCTTTTTAGAGCTTGGAAAAACAGAGTTAAGGGAAGAGACTGGTTTGATTTTGAATGGTACGCTAAAAAAGGGGTGAAACTTAATCTTGAACATCTGTGTGAGCGGATGAGGGAGAGTGGTGATTTTAATGGAGATACTTTAACGCAAGAAGAGTTTGTATGTATGCTCAACGACAGAATAGAAAATCTCAATATCGAACAGGCAGTCAATGAAGTAAAACCGTTTGTAAAAGATCAAAGTGTCTTTGATTTTTGGTCAAGAGAGTATTTTAAACTTCTGGCTTCAAAAATAGAGTTTGTTTAAATTTATGTATCGTTTTTTTTGCATAATTTCATTAAAGTGCCTGATATAGGGCTTTAAAAACGACGATTGTGGTACGGTTTTTTTCAGCAGGGGACATTTTGGCTGTATATAACGACTAATTAGCTAAATTTGTCCCTTGAGAGGGGATACAATTGAGCTATATATGAACGACAGTGAGTAGTGGTGGACAGATTACTTTTGATTTATTGACGGGATAAGAACAGATACTTCTATTTTAAACTCGGAAGCAATCTTGTAAAGATGTTCCAAATTGTAATGAACACCATGTTTTCTGGTTTCAATTTTTGCAACATAATTAGGTGATTTATGGCCAAGAATTTGAGCAAGCTTTAACTGGCTTACCTTACGCTTCTTCCTCTCAGCTTTAACATTTTCAACAATTTGATCCATAAATTTTGCCAAAGCTTTTTCTGTTTCCAAGTACACACCTATGAGTTTTTGTAATCATAGTTGTTATGTAAAAACTAAACAAACACTTATAAGTGTTTATAAAGATAATTTACTGTAAAATAGATGTATTAAATTTTATATGGAGAAGGCTATGTTAGAATATTTGGTACATGTATTTTCCAGAATAGTTTTTGGGTATCTAGGTGGAGCGTTGGTAGCTGCTGCAATATTTGCTGCATATTGGTATGGGTATGATTTTGAGTATGCAAAACAAACAGCTATAGAGATCTCTCAAGGTAAACTTTTTCAGTTTTTATTGTGGTTGCCATTAGTTGTGGCATGGTTTAATCCAAGTGGAAAGGGTGGTTGCCATAAAATATATTATGGATACTATAGCATATGAGACTAGCGATGATAAGAAGCTCGATTTTCCTCTTGGCAGGCTTATTGCTTTTGTCTGCGTGCAGTACAAAAAAAGTTACAAAACCAATCTCTGCTCAAAATGTCTCTTTTAATGGATATCTGACAAATATGGGATATAAAAAAGATGGGAGTCATGCGTATCGTAAAAATCTTCCTTATGAGAGTTGCTCCAAAGAGTATCACAAAGATTTAAAACTGTTGGATAAATATGCCGAGGTAAACATTGGACCGGCATGGGGTCAAGATTTTGACTTTGCATTGCATGATGGCAAACACTATATAATTAATGGTAAGTGCTGTGTTTTAAGAGAACAAGACAGGCTGCTTTTTTCTATCAAAACGGTCTCTTCTTATAAAAATGACACCTGCAATCTCTTTATTGAAAAGTATTCTCCACAAGAGAGCCAAATGAAAACAGCACAGATTTTAAAAATTCAACAACAAAGAGATGCTGAGTATAAGAAAAAACAAGCAGCAATCAAACTAAAAAAACAGCAGGAACGACAAAGACAAGAGCAACAATATGCAGAACTTCGTAATCGCAAAGGGGAGCATCTTTTGCACTTTTTTAACCACTCTATTACACATGTTGATCGATATGACAGATTTTTTGACAAAGATATGCAGGTTAGACTCTGCCAACTAAAATGCAAAGAGCTCACGAAAAATGAGACTGGATATACAGATATACAAAGTGCTTTAAATGATGGATGGCATTTTGTGACAAAGCTGGATGTTGCAAAATATGATGACTATAAATGTTCCTGTAGAGGGGAGAAAGTTATTTTAAGAAAATAGAGCAGTTACAGATTGAAAATGCTAAAATATCCTATGCAGTTTTTAATCTTACTTTTTTTACTGGCATTGGTAGCACTCCTTTTCAATATGTAACTAGCTGCAAGTTTTATAGGCGGACTCTTTTTGCTTGTGGTTTTGATAGAGCTAAATATGCAAAAAGCAAAAAACTTTTTAAATGATATTTTTTAGCAGGAGCAGTTTATGCGAGATGATTTTTACCTAAACTTGATACTTGGTGCTTTTACACTTGCAGTAGTTATTATTGCTATTGCAAAATATCGTTATGAGAATGGTTACTCAAAATATAGTTCAAAATGAGAATGTTTTTTACTTTTTAATGTTCATTAGATAGTCATTTTTATTTACCTATAAAAGTATATATAAAAAGTAAAAATATTAAATTATTTATGTTATAATTATCTTAACAGGTAAATGAGGATAATTATGGCAAAAACTATCGGTTATATTCGAGTCAGTACAGACCAGCAAGATCTGCAAAATCAACAACACTCTATTTTAGATTATGCAAATAAAAACTCACTTGGTAAAGTTAAGTTTATAGAAGTGAAGATGAGCAGTCGCAAAAAAGATGAAGATAGAAAAATTGATGAACTGTTTGAGTCTTTGCAAGCTGATGATCATTTAATAGTTTCGGAATTAAGCCGTATAGGTAGAAGTGTTGTCAATGTTGTAACGATTGTTAACAGACTCATAGCAAAAGGTGTAAACCTTCATATCCTCAAAGAACAGCTTTTTATTAAACCCAATGAGCAAAACCCTTTCACAGATTTTCAGATAAATATCTTCTCAGCTTTTGCACAATTGGAGCGTGATCTTATAAGTAAAAGAACAAAAGAAGCTCTGCAAGCCAGAAAAGCCAAAGGGATTAAACTTGGTAAGCCTAAAGGTACCATTCAAGGTAGCATCTACGATAAAGATAGAGAGAAGATAAAAGAGTTGCATGAACTAGGAGTTTCCCTAACTAATATCTCTAAAAAACATTTAGGCTATGGAACTATCAAGAGTCTGAGTGAATATGTAAAAAACAAACTATACAAAGAGGTGAAAAATGACAAGTAGTGTAAAAACTGTTTTTGCTGAGGAATTTAGTATGCATTATGAGTTTTATAAAGAGTATGATGATATAGTTATACACAAAGATAACAAACAAGTTTTTAAAGCTAATTTCAAAGATGGTATGGTGCAACTTGTGCCACTCAGCAATGATGCAGCGATTCAAAAAATAGAATTAGGATTGAGTGAGTTCGCTAAAGAGTTAAAGAGACAGGGGTTTTAAATGAATGACAATAAATTTAGGTTTGTAGTATGTCAAAAAAGAATTTAACAGAACGAGATATTTGTACAAAATATATAACTCCAGCACTAGTTGAATCTGGCTGGAATTTGCACTCTCAATTTAGAGAAGAAGTAACCTTTTTTACAAACGGTCGTATTTATGTTCATGGTAAAATGGTACGAAGAGGTGAGCAAAAAAGAGCTGACTATATTCTTTACTACAAGCCAAATATCCCTATAGCTATTATAGAAGCAAAAGATAATAAACACAGCATTGGTGATGGTATGCAACAGGGTCTAGGTTATGCTGAAATTTTAGATATACCTTTTGTTTACAGTACAAACGGTGATGGTTTTTTGGAGCATGACCCTACATTAACTCATGGCATGCTTGAAAAAGAAATATCACTTAATAATTTTCCATCTCCAGACGAGCTTTGGCAAAGATATAAAAAATATAGAGGTATCGAGGAAGACGAAGCTGAAAAAGTAGCACTTTCCCCTTACTACATCGATGATCCAAAAAGAGAGCCAAGATATTATCAAAAAAATGCCATTAATAGAACTATAGAAGCTATTGCAAAAGGACAGAAAAAAATCTTGCTTGTAATGGCAACAGGTACAGGAAAAACATACACCGCATTTCAGATTATATACAGACTCTATAAATCAAAAAAAGCAAAAAGAATCCTTTTCTTAGCCGATAGAAATATATTGGTAGATCAAACCAAGATAGGTGATTTTAAACACTTTGGTGACAAGATGACTAAAATTACAAATAGAACTATTGATAAATCTTTTGAAATCTATCTTTCACTTTATCAGGCTATTACTGGCAACAGTGAAGAAAAGAAGATATTTAAAGAGTTTAGTCGTGACTTTTTTGATCTCATCGTCATAGATGAGGCTCACCGAGGAAGTGCAGCGGAAGATAGCCAATGGAGGGAAATATTAGAGTATTTTGATAGTGCTGTACAGATAGGTCTTACGGCAACTCCAAAAGAGACAAAATATGTGAGTAACATTTCATACTTTGGCGATCCAGTTTATACTTACTCTTTAAAACAAGGAATAGATGACGGGTTTTTAGCTCCGTACAAAGTGATCCGTTTAGCACTTGATAGAGATGTTGAGGGGTGGAGACCTTATAATGGGCAAACAGATGATAAAGGTGAAGCTATTGAAGATAGAGAATACAATACAAAAGACTTTGATAAAAACCTTATTCTTACTCAAAGAACCAATCTTGTCGCAAAAAAAATAACTCAATATCTAAGCGAAAATGATCCATATATGAAAACCATTGTCTTTTGTGTAGATATAGATCATGCAGAAAGGATGAGACAAGCTCTTGTAAATGCTAACCCTGCTATGGCGAAAGAGAGCAGAAAATATGTTATGCGTATTACAGGAGACAATGAAGAAGGAAAAAAAGAGCTAGATAACTTCATAGACCCAGAATCTACTTATCCAGTCATAGCTACTACTTCAAAACTTATGACGACTGGTGTAGATGCTCAAACTACAGGACTCATTGTACTTGATAGCAATATAGGTTCAATGACAGAGTTTAAACAGATAATCGGTAGAGGTACAAGGATAAATGAGACTTATGGGAAATTATACTTTACTATTATGGATTTTAGAAATGTTACAAGACATTTTGCTGATTCTGATTTTGACGGTGATCCAGTTCAGATATATGAGCCAAAAGACGATGATCCTATTACACCTCCAGAAGAAGAGATTCCAGAAGAGTTTAGTGATACTTTAAATGAGCTAAGTGAGCCTTATGGTGAAACTACAGATGTATCTATAACAGACGGAGAAGACGGCACTTCAAAATTTACTCGCCATATAGTAAGCGGTGTAAAAGTAAAAGTATTAAACAAGCGTGTGCAGTACATCGGAGCGGATGGGAAGCTTATCACGGAGTCACTCGTGGACTATAGCCGTAAAAATATCAAAAACAGATATGCAAGTTTGGATGAGTTTTTACAAGAGTGGAGTATGGCAGAGCAAAAAGAAGCTATCATTAAAGCTCTAAGCGATCAAGGTGTGTTTTTTGATGAACTTGAGAGTGAAGTAGGCAAAGAGGGTCTCGATCCATTTGATCTTATATGTCATATAGCATTTGATAGACCAGCTCTTACTCGAGCCGAACGAGCAGGAAAATTAAAGCAAAATAGCTATTTTAATAAATACTCAGATAAAGCAAAAGCAGTTATAAATGCTCTTTTAGATAAATATACAGAATCAGGAATAGAGAGTATCGAAGATATTGCAGTGCTAAAAGTACCACCATTTAATGAGTATGGTACGATGACAGAACTTACGAAACTTTTTGGTGGTGGAAGAGCTGGCTATCAGTCTCTTATCAAAGAGATAGAGCAACATTTATATGCATCTTGATTTGGAAAAGTATGCTTAATAAGATAAGGAATATGAGATGTTAACAAGAGAAAAAGCACAACAGTATTTAAAAGACTCTCTTCAAAATGAAAAGGCTGATTTTAGAGAAGATCAGTATGAAGCTATTGATACGGTTGTAAACCAGAGAAAAAAAGTTCTTGTTGTTCAAAAGACTGGCTGGGGTAAGAGTAGTGTGTATTTTATTTCTACCAAGTTTTTAAGAGAGCAAGGAAGTGGACTTACAATTATTATCTCTCCTTTGTTAGCATTGATGAGAAACCAAATAGATTCAGCTAAAAAACTTGGACTGAATGTTGTAACAATTAATTCATCCAACACGAATGATTGGGCTTTTGCAAAAGCTCAAATTTTACAAAATAAAGTTGATGCATTACTTGTTTCTCCAGAAAGATTGGCAAATGAAAACTTTATGCAAGAGATATTGGAACCAATTTCTGGAAGTATTGGACTATTTGTAATCGATGAAGCACACTGTATTAGTGATTGGGGTCATGATTTTCGACCTGATTATAAAAGAATTACAAATATATTAAAACAAATGCCTGCAAACACACCTATTTTAGCAACGACTGCAACAGCTAATGATAGAGTGATTACTGATATTGAAAATCAAATAAGTGGACTTATAACCATTAGAGGAAGTCTTAAAAGAGAAAGTCTTTCTTTGAATAATCTTAGACTTCCTGAGCAATCTCATAGACTTGCTTGGCTTCTTGAACATTTACCCTCATTTAAAGGTTCGGGAATTGTATATGTTTTAACACAAAGAGATGCAAAAGTAGTTGCACAGTGGCTTAGTCAAAATGGTATTACAGCAAGTGCTTATTTTAGTGGTGTTGAGCATGATGATTTTGAAAATAGTGATGAGTATAGAATTTTTTTAGAGAATCAACTTATCAATAATGAGATAAAAGTTTTGGTTGCTACATCAGCTCTTGGAATGGGATTTGATAAGAGTGATTTAGGTTTTGTAATTCATTATCAAGCTCCAGGATCAATTATAAGTTATTATCAACAAGTTGGTCGTGCAGGTCGTGGTATAGATGAAGCCTATGGTATTTTACTCAGTGGACATGAAGATGATGATATTCATGATTTTTTTAGAGGCTCATCTTTTCCAAAAGAAGAAAATATCACTTTAGTATTAGAGCATTTGGATAATAGTGATGGGTTGTCTATAGTGGAGTTACAAAAAGAGCTTAACTTAACTCAAGGAGAAGTTGAAAAGACATTAAAGTATCTTAATGTAGAAACTCCTTCTCCTGTAACCAGGATAGGCTCAAAATGGTATAGAACACCAACTAAATATGTTCATGATAGAGAAAAAATCGAAGCTATTTTAGCTATCAGGCAATCTGAATGGGATGAGATGCAAAGTTATTTAGATACTGATGAATGTTTAATGTTATTTTTGCAAAATGCCTTAAATGATCTAAATCCTCAGATATGTGGAAAATGTGCTAATTGCTTAACCCCATTAAGTGGTACATTCTCCCACGAAAATGGTTTGAAAGCCGCCGACTTCTTGAAAAAAAGCGACATAGTTTTTAGTCCTAAAAAGCAAGTAAAACTGGATGCTCTAAGTAAATATGGCATTAGAGGTAATATCAGATCAGAATTAAGAGCAGAAGAGGGAAGAATTTTATCTAGATGGGAAGATGCTGGATGGGGAAGAGTTGTTGCAAAAGATAAACATCAAGGTAAATTTTCAGATCAGCTTGTAGATGCATTTGTAAAGATGATTAAAAAATGGAATCCTTCTCCTGTACCACAGTGGGTTACATGTATTCCATCTCTAAATCATCCAACTTTAGTCCCAAATTTTGCACAAAAAGTAGCAAAAAAACTAAATTTACCCTTTATTGCAGCTGTGAAAAAGATAAAACAAAATCAAGCTCAAAAAATGATGAACAATGCTTATCATCAAGCCAAAAATCTTGATGGAGTCTTTGAAGTGGAAGATAATATACCTGATAAGGCTGTTCTATTGATAGATGATATCATTGATTCTGGTTGGACAGTCACGGTTGCCTCGGCTCTTTTAAAGCAAAAGGGAAGTGGTGAAGTATTTCCTGCTTCACTCGCCACAACTGGAAAAATGTAATGAATGATCTAAGTTTAAATGCACAAGCAATTATTTTATTAACAGCTTATTTTAACAAGGGGGATAAACCTCTCACAATAATGGAGTACTCAAAATTTGCGTCATGGCTTCTTCAAAACAATATGAAACCATCAGATCTTTTAGAATTAAATACTCGGGAAATTTTAGAAAATTGGGATGATACAAAAATTACACAAGATCGAATACTGTCTCTATTAGCAAGAGGAAACGCAATGGCAATTTCTCTTCAAAAATGGCAAAACTGTGGAATTTGGATCATTACAAGAGCAGATTCAGAGTATCCAGTAAGATTAAAAAAGAGATTAGGACAAAAGGCTCCGCCAATATTATATGGTGCAGGTAATAAAAAAATACTCAATACCAAAGGTGTCGCTATTATTGGTTCAAGAGATGCATCCTCGGATGATTTAGACTTTACATTTAAATTAGGAGAAAAACTTGCACAATCAGGCTATAGTGTTGTTTCAGGTGCTGCAAGAGGAATTGACGAATCCTCAATGCTTGGATCAATAAATGCTGATGGAACAACTATTGGTGTAGTCGCTGATGCCTTGATGCAAAAAGTGCTATCTAAAAAATATAGAGATGCAATACGAAATAATAATTTGGTATTAATTAGCCCATATTATCCAGATGCAAGATTTAGTGCTGGTAATGCAATGGGCAGAAATAAATATATTTATGTTTTGGCAGAATCTTCGATTGTGATTCATTCAGGACTCAAGGGTGGTACATGGGAAGGTGCAAAAGAGAACTTAAAAAATGGTTGGGTAAGCCTTTTTGTAAAGCAAAGTGAGGATACCAATACAGGAAATCAGAAGCTTCTTGAAATGGGTGGTTTAGAGTTAAAAGATTTAAATTCTTTGGATTATTTATTTACTCTAAATCAAGATATTAAAACAGCTACAGTTGCTAAAAAAGAGACATTGGATAAAAGAATTTTAGACTTAATATCTTTAGAAAAATTAACAGTTAAAGAGATTGCAGAAAATCTTAAAGAAACTCAAAATATAATTAAAAAAACTATAGATGAACTCTTAAAATCTGGAGATGTTGAAAAACATCCAAATAGACCTTTACGCTTTAGTAAAGCTATAAAATTACCTGGACTATAAAACAAATTAAAAGGAACAAATAAATTATGGCAGATATTTCAAATATCGTAAAATCAATTCAAAACATTATGAGAACAGATACGGGTGTTGATGGAGATGCTCAAAGAATATCCCAACTGGTGTGGATGCTTTTTTTAAAAGTATTTGATGCAAAAGAGGAAGAGTTTGAACTAGAAGATGAAAATTATAAGTCTCCGATCCCCGAAAAACTTAGATGGAGAAGTTGGGCTACTGATGATGAGGGGCTTACAGGTGAAGAGCTTATGCTTTTTATCAATAATGATCTTTTTCCTACACTAAAAGAGCTTGATATCACCACATCAAATGCTTATGCTCCACTTGTTAAGGGTATGTTTGAAGATGCCTATAATTATATGAAGTCTGGAACACTTTTAAGACAAGTAGTAAATAAACTTGAAGAGATACATTTTGATAACCTATCAGATAGACATCTTTTTAACGATATGTATGAACAGATACTAAAAGATCTTCAAAGTGCAGGAAATGCAGGAGAGTACTACACACCTAGAGCTGTGACAGAGTTTATAGTGCAAATGGTCGACCCAAAACTTGGTGAGAAAGTGTTTGACCCAGCATGTGGAACAGGAGGCTTTCTTATTAGCTCCATAAACCATATCATGAAAAGCGATGTAAAAACAGCAGAAGATAAAAAAACATTGGAGCAGACGATTCAAGGGATAGAGAAAAAACAGCTCCCTTACATGCTATGTTTAACAAACCTTATACTTCACGATATAGAAACGCCAAATATCAGACACGATAACTCACTTTCATACCCCCTAAAAGACATCACTCCAAATGAGAGAGTAGATTGTATCGTAGCAAATCCACCTTTTGGAGGAACAGAAGAGCAAGGTATAGAAAACAACTTCCCAGCAAGCTACCGTACAAGGGAGACGGCAGACCTCTTTTTACTCTTATTTATCCAGATGCTAAAACCAAGAGGAAGAGCTGGAATAGTGCTTCCAGATGGTACACTTTTTGGTGATGGTGTAACAGCAAGGATAAAAGAGAAACTATTTGCTGAATGTAACCTCCACACCATAGTAAGACTGCCAAACGGGATATTTGCTCCCTATACTGACATAAACACAAACCTACTTTTCTTTACAAAAGGTGAGCCAACGAAAGAGATATGGTACTATGAGCAGCCACTCCCACAAGGGTACAAAAAATACACAAAAACGAAACCTGTAAAATTACAAGACTTTGATGAATTGAAAAAATGGTGGAATAAAAGAAGCGAAAATGAACAGGCTTGGAAAGTAAGCATCGATACTATAAAAGCGAATAACTTCAACCTTGATGTTAAAAATCCGCATAAAGATGAAGTAGAGGAGGAACTAACTACAAGTGAAATTATAGAGAAAATAGAAACTTCGATGAGCAAAAGTGCGGAGTTGTTAGAACAAGTTAAAAAAGAGGTTCTAAATTAATGAGTTTGAATATACAAGCAATAAGCTCATTTTTAACAGAGCGAAAAGAACGCCTTAAACCAGAAGAAGCCAATAAGCTCAACTTAAAACGAATTGGAAAAATAGACTTTAGTGGACAAATTCACTTAGTAGAAAATAAACCTACAAAAACAAATATGATAATTGTCAAAAAAAGGGATTTAGTAATCTCTGGTATAAATGTAGCCAAGGGAGCATTGGCGGTTTATGAAGATGATGAAGATGTGATTGCAACTATTCATTATTCTGCTTATAGTTTTAATAAAGAAAAAATAGATATAAATTTTTTAAAATGGTTTTTAAAAAGTCCAGCTTTTATAGATGCTCTTGAAGCACAAACAGGTGGAGGAATAAAAACTGAGATTAAAGCTAAAAAGTTTTTATCTTTAAAGATATATGTTCCTACATTAGCTGAGCAAAAAAATATTGAACTGCACCTTAATAAAATTGAAGAAAAGTATAATCAACTATCAGAAGAACTTAAAACTCAATCAGATTTAATATTAAAACTTAAAAGTTCAATTTTAAGTGATGCAGTAAGTGGGAAACTAGTTCCACAAGATCCAAATAATGAAAGTGCAGAAGTCTTGCTACAGAAGATAAAAGCCGAAAAAGAGAAGCGCATAAAAGAAGGAAAAATAAAAAAACAAAAACCTCTACCACCAATTAGTGAAGATGAAGTACCTTATGAACTCCCAGATGGCTGGGTGTGGTGTAGATTAAGAGATGTTTGTAAACATATTACGGACGGAGAACATCAAACACCACCTAGAATAAGTTTTGGTAAAAAACTATTATCAGCCAAAAATGTTCGTGATGGCTTTTTAGATTATGATAATTGTGATTACATTTCTGAGGAACATTATGAAAAAGCTAGAAATAGATGTTTACCTGAAATAGGTGATTTACTTATTGTATCTGTTGGTGGTACTATCGGTAGAGCAAGCTTAGTCACAAAAAACAGTGACTTTGCTTTAGTTAGAAGTGTTGCATTAATTAAGCCATTACTAATTTCTTCTGAATACTTGAGAGTTGTTTTAAATTCAAAACTTTTGCAAGATATGATAAATTTAACTAAAAGAGGTGGAGCACAGCCTTGTTTATATTTAACATCTATAAATCAGTTTTTATTCCCTTTAGCATCTCTTGAAGAACAAAAACGAATAGTTAAAAAAGTAGAAAAGCTAATGGCTAGATGTGATGCATTGGAAATTGAAGTAAAAAAAAGTAAAATAGAGACAGAAAAACTAATGCAGCGTGTACTTAAAGAAGCGTTTAAATAAAGAGGAGTTAAAGCATGAATCGTTGGCAACAAAAATTTGATGAACATCCAATACATGAAACTTTAAAACAGTTAGAGAGTTATGTATCAAAACAATTTGATGATATAAAAGAAGATGAGACCCAAGAAAGAAGAAGATTTCTAAAAATCATTTCTACATATCAAGAGTTATTATCTGAGCTCGACCCTGAACTGGTTCCAATAAATCAATTAGATACATTAAATGCTGGGCTAAGACATCAAAATATTTGGAATCAGGTTGCATCATATTCTGGAAATCAAAATAGCGGACATCTTGTACATGCCAACGATCATTTATCAAATCAATTAACTCAATTATCATTACTCTTGGCAATTGCAAAAAAAACAAAATTTATAAAGCCTTTGAAAAAGGTTGAAACTCTTGTAGATGATTTTTCACAAACTATCTCATCTCAAAAAACCAAACTTCAATTAGAACTAAAAGAATTAACTGATTCACTAAATACAAATAAACAAGAATTAGTGAAGCTTGAGCAACTTATAGAAACAAGAAAAAATGAAGCCGATAGGCTAATGTCTCAGTGGCAAAGCCAGTTTTCAGAATCTCAAGAAAGACGAAATACTGAATATGCTAACTGGTCTAAAAAACTTGATGAGCAAGCTCAAGAGGAGTTGGAACTTATTCTGAAAAAAAGTGACAGTGAATTAGCAAGTCATCAAAAATTGTTTGAAGAAAAAATCAAAGAGATTATTGACGATGGAAATGAAAAACATCAGGCAATACTAGAGCTTTATGAACTTACTGCTGGTGATAGTGTAGGGGCGGGATATATCAAAAATGCTGATAATGAAATGAAGCAAGCAAATATATGGAGACGGATATCTATAGGATTTATTTCTTTAACTGTTGTATGGTTGGGCTTTGTCTATTTTTGCAATGCAGGAGCATTTGAATTTTGTAAAATTGGAGTAGAAGATTTCTGGGCAAAAATTATTACTGCTTTCTCATTAACAGGTGTAATGTTATATGGTGCAGCTTATTCTTCTCAACAATCAACAAAACATAGGAACAATGAAAAACGAGCCAGATGGTTTGCTCTTGAGATTAAGGCATTTGATCCATTTATTAGTTCCTTACAAGAAGAACAACGGCATGAACTGAAGAAACAGTTAAGTGAAAGGTTGTTTGGTCAGAATGAGCATAATAATGTTAAAGATAGTAAGATTATAGATGAACATGCCTATAAAACGGTTATTGATGGGATTGTAAATGTGATTTCTAAAATTCCAAAAGGTGGTTAAAGATGAAAAACATTAATTTTAATCTATATCGGTATCAGATTTTGCCAAAAGATAGATATTTTCAAGGTGATCTATTTGGCGAGATTAAAAGTGTAGAAGATTTGATCGATAAGAAAAATGATTTGTTTTATAGCTCTATTAAAACTATAACTAATTGGAAAGGTAAGAAAAGTTCTCTCAAGGGACAGCTTGAGTATGACAAAGATAATTTTTTACTTTTTCGATTTGCTCCCAAAAGAACTACAAAAATAGAAAATGAAAATTTTGAGGAAGAAGAGTTTGAAAATTGGCCATCTATTTTAGTTGCTATTTGGAATCACCCACAAAAACAAATGATTATGATACAAGATAGGAAAAAAGCATTTTCAGATACGAAAGCAGTTTTGAAAATTTTAATAGAATCAATAAACAACGCTTTAGAATCAAAGCAGCTAAAACTTTATGGCGAACCAATTTTCCATAAAGAAGCTTTTTGGAATATTATAGAACAGTATGATAGAAAGATAAAAAATATAAAGTTTGAACTTATTACTCCAAATATGGCAAATATATCTGGAGTTTTAAGTGATGATCTTAAAAACTTAGCAAAAGGGACAAATACTGCCAAAACATTGTTAGAAATAGATGCCGATGATGACTCAACTCTTCATATAGATAAGCAAAATAAACAAGTAGGGGATTTAGTTGATTATGCTAGTGAAGGAGGGGGTAATATCTCTTTAAAAGCTCAAGGTATTAAAAAAAGAATCCAAACTGCAAATGCTGTAAAATCAGTAGAGATAGGGGAGATCGAAATTTCAGGTAATAATGTTGAGAGAATTGCAGAGATATTAAAAAGAGTATTAGAATGAAAAATAATATCATTTTCAATATTTTTCTTTCAATAGGTGCTGGCTATTTACTCACGGAGTTACAGTCATTGTTGGGTACAATATATTTAACAAGCTTTTTAAAACAAAATCTTATTACTCTGCTAGTCGCTTTGATAGCTATAAATTCTGCTACATTGAGTATTGTATTGACAAAAGTGAGAGAACTTATAGATAAAAGTGGACAGCAGGGAGTGTTTGAAAATACAAAAAGTCAGATGATTTTGTCGGTTAACGAGCAAGTTATACTTATTGTTGTAGCTATGTTGTTGTTAATAGTTCAAGATTCTGATTTTATAAAGTCACATATAGAATATGCAAGCTTTTTAAATGTATCTATTATTGGATGTTTTGTATATGCATTGAGAATTCTGCATGACACAGCTAAAAGTGTTTTTGTGATTTTGGATTATTGACAAAGGAGATAGTGAGAAATGAACTTTCAATTTAAAAATTGGAAAGCTTTTAGAGAACAGTTGAAGTCACAAAACATTAAGATAGCAACTTTTGATTTTGTGTATGAAAAATGTGAGTTTAAAATCATATATTCTATAGAACAAAATGCTTTTTATATTGCTAAACGAGGTATGCAAACAGTATTTGTTTTATTTTTAGATTGGTATAAAATTACAGATAGAATAAAGAAAGATGCATACGACCAATTAAAGATTTGTAAAGACCTGCCATTTGAACCTCAAAAGCCATATAATCCATTTGATTTTTTATTGGCATTAGATAATCACTTAAAAGAAAATGTTAAATTTAAAAAAACAACCAAAACAGAATATTTTACAACAACTAAAAAAGCTATCCCAGATGAAGAAAAAATATATTTTCAAAGATGGATTCCTCATCTAAATGATAATAAAAATGTAACTGGAAAGAACCTTGAAAAAGTTAAAAATATTTTAGGATTTCGTTATGCAACTTTTTGCAGAGAGAATAATGTAAGTGTGGGGTTTACAAATATACCAAATGATTTATCTTTTGAAGTTATTGAAGATCTTCAAAAAGTTTTAAATGAGCAGAAGAAAAAGTTATGAATATTTTATTAAGCTTTATTTAAAAAAATATAATATAAGATTTTGATGTATGTTGCAAGTTTATGATGACTAGCGACTGCATCGAAGCAAAAGATTGTTTTGTAAAATGATGATAATGGATAAAATGAAAACAATCTTCAAAGCCGATGGTGGAGGCAAACGGTTTTGTAATTATGAGTAAAAAAATGTATATAATAATGGAAAATAACTGCATAGAATAAATCAAAAAATACTAGTTTGGTTTATCTCTTTTAAAATGGACGCAATGAGTGGTAGCAAACAACCTACCCGAGGTTTACTAGTGACTTTTTTATAAAATCAACAAATTAAAATGCTTAAATGGAAAAACATGCCTTTTGCTTCTTAAATATATTTTAAGGAGATAAGTATGCAAGAAAAACTGCATGCATTAAAAGAAAAATATGGTGAAGCTCTCTCTAGAGAACAAGCTGCTGAGGCTTTACTGATAAGTATTTCTACATTGGATAGATTAAAAAAAAAGGATGCTATTAGAAGAAGCCAGGACAGTAGTGAAGATAAGTTAAAAAAGAATGATGAGTCTATTCTGTGTCCATATTATTATAAAGTAGGGCGGCAATATCGTTTTCCAGTTGAAAAGGTTGTGGAGTTTATATACAACAATCCATATTATAGAAGGAAGGTATTGTGAGTCAGTTACAAAACTGGCTCATGTTAAATGAGCCAATTCAAAATAAATCTGATGCTATTTTATCAAAAACTCCACCTAATTTAGTGAAATTGATAAAAATTGCAGATAAAAAAACCTTTGTTTCCATAGATGTTCTTACTATTACATCATTGAGTGTGCTTGCACCACTATGTAATGGTATTAAATTGTTTAGAAATCTTGATGATGTAGATGGTGATAGGGTAGTAGTGTATGTAGCTTCATTTTTTAGAAGTGGTGGAGGGAAAACAAGTGCTGTTAATCTTTTAAAAGATGCTTTTTTGGGATGGTTAGATGAATATTATGCTATCAAGTACCAGGAAAGTGAGAAAGTAAAAGAAGAGCTTGAAAAAGAGTTAGAAGTTTGTAAAGATGTTCAAGAAAAAAAACTTTTGATCAAAAAACTAAATACTTTAAAAAATGGAGTAGATGTTTTTATCCCCAATGCCACAGAAGCGGGTCTTAAAGAGAGTTTGAAAAATGGTTCTACTCCCTTAATAACTTTAGATAATCTTGGTAAGCTAATTGGTATTGCTAAGAGAAATGAGCATATAGGACAACTTTTAAAGATGGTTGATGAAATTTTTGATAGTGCAAATTTTTCAACAAATAGAACTTTATCTCAAGGAAGAACTCAAAATATAAAGATTGGTGGACTAGGGCTTTATGCTGCATCTACATTAGGTAACTCTGGACTTTCATCAAAGATGATATATGAAGGTTTAGAAGATGGTTTATTAAATCGATTCTTGATTATATTTCAACAAGAGATTGAGAAAAATATACCGTTTGAAAAATATCTCAGTAAAGAGGAGTTAAAAGAATTTGTAGTCTTTGCAAAAAAGTTTTATGTTTATGCTTCAAAATATAACTTGCTTCTTAGTGAAGAAGCAAAAATTGAAGCTATAAAATTTAATGCAAAAATTAGTAAAGAATTTAGAACAAAATATTCTATTGGTGATGAAACATCTGGATTTACATCAAGAAGTATTACGATGCTTTATAGGATTGCCATGATCTTTCATATTGCTGAAAATTGTAGGAAAGAGTCTTATAAAAACATTGAAGAATTGCTTGATAAAAAAGTGAGTTTTGACAGAGAGATGGTGTTACTAATCAAAAGAGACGATACTAAGTGCTATCGATTTTTTTGATTATGTAAAAAAAGAGCATACATTTAAAATTTTAGATGTTGCAAATCAAAACAGTAGAAAATCAGCTTCCCAAAAAGTATTTGAAGCAATTCATCGATTGTGTGAAAAAAATAAACATTGTGTTGTGCGTGAAATTACACAATCTTCAAAAGTAACTCAAAAAGATGGACTTTTACAGATACTTGATGACCTTGTTTCTATTGAGAAGATTAAAAAAGAGGGTGAATTTTACACCCTTTAAATCAACAGTCAACAAACACCTAAAAGCCTTATATTTTGGCTTTTGAGTGTTGTTTTATGTGGTTTCAACATTTTCAACAAAACTTAGTGTTGAAGAGTGTTGACTACTATCTTTCAACACCTTAGCTTCCCTAATTACTTGCTTAATGAAAATTGTTGAATGTTGAATATGTAGGGTAGATTTAATTCAAAAAATATTCAAGAAAGGGTATAATATGCCCTAGTTTATCCATAAGGGTAGATTTAGGGTAGAAATCTACTATTTTAGAAAATTTATAAAATTTAAAAGTCCCTTATTTAGGGGTTGATGAGGAAAAAATAAACTATGATTTTAATGATAGATAATTATGATAGTTTTACATATAATATTGTGCAGTATTGCCGTGAGCTTGGTACGGATCTCAAGATCATCAGAAATGATGAGATGAGTGTGGAGGAGATTGAAGCGCTGCATCCTGAAAAGATCATCATCTCTCCGGGACCTGCCTCTCCTGATGAAGCAGGTATCACGCTCGATGTGATTAAGCACTTCAAAGACAAGGTGCCGATTTTAGGTATCTGTCTTGGGCATCAGAGTATCGCACAGGTTTTTGGCGGAGATGTTGTGCGTGCAAAAAATATGATGCACGGAAAGACATCGACTATGCGTCAAAGTTCTGAGTGTGCGATCTTTAAAGATCTTCCGCGTGAGTTTGTTGCGACACGCTACCACTCTTTGATCGTCGATAAAAATACACTGCCGGATGTAATTGAGCCAAAAGCTTACTCAACAGATGACGAAGAGATTATGGCACTGAAAATTAAAGATAAAGATATCTATGGTGTACAGTTTCACCCAGAGTCTATCATGAGTGAATATGGTCATGAGATGATAGGAAACTTCTTAAAATTATGAAATATAGAATCATCTTATTTCTGATTTTAGGAATAGATGCACTTGTTCTTTTCTTTGAGGCTTCCCATCTTTCTATTTCTTCAAGTGGAGCGAGCATCCTGTATGGGCCTACTTCTTTCTTACAGCTTCTTGTAAAAAGTTCTCTAGCTTTCTTTGGCCATAATGACTTTGGGCTGCGTTTTATCTTTATATGTATGCACCTGTTGAGTGCTGTGCTCATCTACCTTATATCCGGGCGTTATTTAAAAGAGGAGAGAAACAGACTCTGGCTGCTGCTAACATTCGTTTTACTGCCTGGCGTTATCAGTTCTGCAGTGATGGTCAATCATGCAGGGCTTATCATCTTCGGTCTGCTTTTGTATCTCTATCTTGAAGATAAATGCTCCAAACTCTTTATAAACCTTCTGCTGTTTATCTATGCACTTATTGATATAGGTTTTGTCTATCTCTTTTTAGGACTTGCATTTTATTATTTGTTTAACAAACAAACAAAAGAATTCGTTTACAATATTGCGCTCTTTTTTCTCTCTTCTTATCTTTATGGCTTTGATATCTATGGTTTTCCTCGCGGGCACTTTCTAGATACTATCGGTGTGTACAGTGCCATTTTTACGCCTATTATCTTCATTTACCTTTTTTATGTGCTCTACAGACGTTATCTTGCAGACAAAAAAGACAAACTTTGGTACATCGCTTCGACTGCACTGCTTTTTTCTCTGCTTATCTCATTTAGGCAAAAAGTGGACATAGAACATTTCGCTCCCTACTTGATTGTCGCTTTGCCTCTGGCAGCACAAACTTTTGCAAGCTCTTATAAAGTACGTCTAAAAGAGCACAGGCGAGGATATAGAGCCATTTTTATACTGGCTTTTGTTCTGTTGATACTCAATAGTTTGGTTGTTTTTTTCAACAAAGAGCTCTATCTTGTTCTAAATAATCCTAAAAAGAACTTCGCTTATAATGTAGGCATCGCTAAAGAACTTGCACAGCAGCTAGAAAACAAGGGTGTGCATTGCGCGAAGACAGATGCAAAGATGCAAAGAAGATTGCGCTTTTACGGCATAAATGAATGCACAAAAAATAATTTAAAAGAACTGCCTCTCCAAAGTAAAACAGAGGAAGATGTAACCATACGTTACAAAAATAAAATTCTCTATAAAGCCACTGTTACTAAATTAAACAATAAACAGAGCAATTAGATAGTTAAGATAAAGCAAAGATATTTATTAAATGAGTTTATGCTAAAATTACCCACAAATATTAAAATAGGGAGTTTCTATGGCTCAAAAAGCGATACGAGAATACGACGCAAAGTCAATTTTAGCAAAACACTGGAACAAATACTTTCCAGATTTTACTTATTCATATGAAACAGTTTTAGTAACTTCAGGTGCTGAACTACTTGAAGCTGCAAAAGAAAAGCCGTGGTTAAAAGAGAAACCACTAGTAGCAAAACCAGATATGCTATTTGGTAAGCGTGGTAAAAATGGTCTTGTACTTTTTAAAGATCAAAAACCGGGTGATGTAACTTTAGAAAAAGCTGCAGCTTGGATCGATGAAAAAGCAAAAGAAAATGTTGAAGTATATTTTTCTTTTGATGGTGATACTCCAACAGGTGAGCCAAAAGTAGATAGATTAACTCACTTCATTGTTGAGCCATTCACTCCGCATGATCAATCAGAAGAGTACTATATCTCTGCTACTTGTGTCGGTGATGAAGATGTTCTTTATATGTCAGCTGAAGGTGGTATGGAAGTTGAAGAGGGTTGGGATGAAAAAGTTACTGAAGTAGCGTTCCCGATTACTGCAACAGAAGAAGAGATCGCTGAGAAAATCAAGGCGAACATTCCTGCAGATGTAAAAGAAGAAGATAAAGAAAACTTTGCGAAATTCGCTATCGGTTTCTTTAGAGCGTATCGTGAACTTAACTTCGCTTACCTTGAAATCAATCCGTTTGTTATGCAAGGAACAAAAATCGAGCTTTTAGATATGGTTGCTAAGCTTGATGATACAGCAGGTTTCATGATGGTAGAAGAGTGGGGTGATGTTGAGTATCCTACTGCATTTGGTATGGAATCAAAATCTCCTGAAGTTGAAGCTATTGAAGAGGCTGATGCAAAAACTGGTGCTTCACTCAAGCTTACACTGCTTAAACCGGAAGCGAGAATCTGGACGATGGTTGCCGGTGGTGGTGCTTCAGTTGTATATGCTGATACAATCGCTGACTTTGCAGGTATTGAAGATCTTGCGAACTATGGTGAGTACTCTGGTGGTCCAACTACAGGTGAGACAAAATTCTACGCTGAGACTATTTTAGATCTTATGACAAGAGAAAAAGATCCAAAAGGTCGTGATAAGATCTTAATCATCGGTGGAGCTATTGCAAACTTTACAGATGTTGCAAAAACATTTACAGGTATCATCCAAGCGTTTGAAGAGTATGCAGATAAGATGAAAGAGGTTGGTATCAAAATCTATGTTCGTCGTGGTGGACCAAACTATGAAAAAGGTTTGAAAGATATCAAAGAAGCAGCTGACAGATTAGGTCTTGAGATTCACGTTTATGGGCCAGAAACACACGTTACAGATATTGTACGTATGGCATTAGAAGAGAAGTAAGGAGAAAAGATGGGCAAATTATTTACAAGAGACACACAGGCGATTTTCTGGAATAACAACAAAACTGCTATTCAGAGAATGCTTGACTATGACTATACAATTAAAAGAGAGACACCATCTGTTGCAGCTATCGTAGCACCTACAAGTGGAAACAAGTTTGAGAAGTTCTTTTGGGGTGGTGATGAGATTATGATCCCACTTTACAAAAGTACTGCTGAAGCAAAAGCTGCACAGCCACAAGCTGATGTACTTTTAAACTTTGCATCATTTAGAACTGCTTATGATGTGACTATGGAAGCATTGAATCTTGGTGGTTTCAAAACTATCATGATCACTGCTGAGGGAATTCCTGAGAGACTTGCACGTGGTATGAATGCATATGCTCGTGAGCTTGGTGTTGTTGTTATCGGGCCTGCTACTGTTGGTGCTATCGCTCCGGGTGCATTCAAAATTGCAAACATTGGTGGTACTATTGAGAACATCATCAACTCTAAACTGCACCGTGCAGGTTCTTGTGGACTTGTAACACGTTCAGGTGGACTTTTTAATGAACTTTCAAACATCATCGCTATCAATGCTGATGGTATTGCTGAGGGTGTTGCTATCGGTGGAGATAGATTTGTTGGCTCTGTTTTCATTGACAATTTACTTCGTATGCAAGAGAATCCAGATGTAAAATATATGATTTTACTAGGTGAAGTTGGTGGTACTGAAGAGTATAAAGTGATCGAAGCAGTAAAATCTGGAAAGATCACAAAACCAATCATCGCGTGGTGTATCGGTACTATTGCTAAATACTATGATTCTGGTGTTCAGTTCGGTCACGCAGGTGCATCTGCAAATGCTGAGAGAGAGACTGCTGAAGCGAAAAACAAAGCAATGGCAGAAGCTGGTATTCATGTTCCTGCAACATTTAATGATCTTCCAGCGAAAATCAGAGAAGTATATGAAGACCTTAAAGCAAAAGGTGTTATCGGTGAGATTGAAGAGCCAGAGATTAACATCGTACCAAAAGTACGCCGTCCTAAACAGTTCATCTGTACTATCTCTGATGACCGTGGTGAAGAGGCAACATATGCAGGTTTCCCAATCTCTAGCGTTGCTACTCCAGACACTGATAAAGGTATCGGTGATGTTATTTCCCTTCTTTGGTTCAAAAAACAGTATCCGAAATGGGCTACAGACTTCATTGAAACAGTAATCAAAACTGTTGCTGATCATGGTCCGGCGGTTTCAGGTGCGCATAATGCAAAAGTAACTGCTCGTGCTGGAAAATCTGTTGTTGAATCACTCGTAACCGGTCTTTTAACAATCGGTCCACGTTTTGGTGGTGCAATCGATGGTGCAGCGAAATATTTCAAATATGCAGACGATAACAATCTCTCTCCAAAAGAGTTCTTATCATACATGAAAAAAGAGGGTGTGCCAATTCCAGGTATCGGTCACCGTATTAAATCTTTGAAAAACCCAGATTTGCGTGTAACCGGTCTTATGAACTATGCAGCAGAGCATTTCCCTGCTACACCACTTCTTGACTATGCAAAAACTGTAGAAGCATTGACAACAAGTAAAAAAGAGAACCTAATCCTTAACGTTGATGGTACTATCGGTATCTTAATGGTTGATATGTGGAGAGCGCTTGGATACTCTGAAGAAGAGATTAATGAGTTTATCGAATCAGGTACACTCAATGCATTCTTCATCGTTGGTCGTTCAATCGGTTTCATCGGTCACGTACTTGATGAAAAACGCCTTGCAATGCCAATGTATCGTCACCCAATGGATGATATCCTTTATGATGTTAAAAAAGCTGAGAAAATCGACTAATTTTCTTTTCATGACATCTTTGAGTCAAAGAGTTTTTCTCTTTGGCTCACTTCTTTAAAAATTTTCTTTCTCCTTTTTACGAATTACCATTTTATAACCAATTCTATGCTATTATTTTACATACTATAATTATGGAAATTTCTATGAAAAACTACATTAAAGACCAGATAAAAAAATCGTATGAAACAAAACAGGCAATTTATGAAAATGAAGCACTTTTAAACAAAATAGAAGAAGTCGCACAGATGTGTGTTGATCTCTATAAAGGTGATAAAAAGACCATTTTGGCCGGTAATGGCGGGAGTGCTGCAGATGCACAGCATATTGCGGCAGAGCTTGTCGGTCGTTATGGCTTTGACAGACCATCAATTCCATCACTTGCACTTACTACTGATACATCGAACCTGACTGCAATTGGGAATGATTATGGGTATGATCAAGTCTTCTCACGCCAGTTGGAGGGAATGGGACAAGCAGGTGATATTTTCATCGGTATTTCAACTTCAGGCAACTCGGTCAATATCATCAAAGCATTTGAGAGTGCCAAGAAAAAAGGCATTACGACTGTGGCACTTACAGGTCGTGATGGTGGTGCAATGGCAAAAATGGCGGATGTCGCTTTGGTCGTGCCGTCAAACTCTACGCCACGTATTCAAGAGTCGCATATTCTTATCGGGCATATAATTTGTGACATTATTGAAAAAGAGATCTTTGGTGATGGTGTAGGTGTGTAGCTCTTGAAAAAAGCACTTTTTTTAGACCGTGACGGTGTTATCAATGTCGAAAAAGAGTATCTCTATGAAAAAGAAGATTTTGAGTTTATTGAGGGGATCTTTGAGCTTTGTCGTCACTATCAAGCGTTGGGATATTTGATTTTTGTGGTAACGAATCAATCGGGTATTGCACGCAAATTCTACAGTGAAGCAGATTTTTCTAAGCTCACGCAGTGGATGCTCAAAGAGTTTGAAAAAGAGGGTGTTCACATACAAAATGTCTATCATTGTCCTCATCATCCTGAGATTTCCGGCGAATGTGATTGCAGAAAACCCAAGCCGGGAATGCTGCGTGAGGCATCCGAAACCTTTGATGTCGATTTAAAGAACTCTATTATGATCGGGGACAAAGAGCGAGATATAGAAGCAGGATTAAATGCCGGTTTGCGTGAGACCTATCTTTTTGATGAATTTGAAAAGATCAAAACTACAAAAGCAACAAAAAAAGTAAAAAAATTAGATGAGATTTGGAAATAAGCGATGTTAATACTTAACAGTGGCGGAACATTTAATAAAAGATATAATGAGGAGAGCGGGGTGCTTGAAGTACCTTATGATAATGATGCGATCGATGAGATAATGGCTTCAATTAAGCATCACTATATGATCGCGGGTGTTGTCTATAAAGATTCACTGGATATGGATATTGAAGATAGAAAACGCATTGCAAGCATCATTGCCGAATCTGATGAGGCTGAATTCGTGCTGGTGCACGGAACAGACACAATGGATGAGACAGCGGAGTTCTTAGATGCTATTTTTGATGACAGAGTTATCGTACTCACAGGTGCTATGAAACCCTACAGCATTGAGAAATCTGAGGCAAGTTTCAATCTTGGTATGGCGATAGGTTTTGCCGAGACTCAGGAGATTGCAGGTGTCTATATCTGTATGAACGGGTATGTACGTCCATGGCAGGAGCTCAAAAAAAATCGTGCAATAGGGAAGTTTCAAGTTGTCTGAAAAAGTTGCTTGTGATCATTGCCATTTAGAGTTCTCCAAAGATGTAATGATAGAAGATGATGGGCACTACTTCTGCTGTAATGGCTGTCAAGGGGTCTTTCATCTTTTAAGTGAGCAGGGACTTGATGGCTTTTATAGTAAGCTTGGTTCTGAAAAACTCGCTCCACCTTCTCAGCAGTATGAAGACTCCTCAAACTTTGATACCCCTGCATTTTATGAACGTTTTGTCAAAGAGAGTGAAGATGGTTTCTCTGAAGTTTCACTCATTATAGAGGGGATACACTGTGCAGCCTGTGTCTGGCTGAATGAAAAAGCACTTATCAATATGGATGGCGTCATTGCTACAAACATAAACTATACAAACAATAAGGCAAAAATCGTCTGGGACGATGATGTTGTCAAACTCTCAAAAATCATCGATATGATTCGTGCAATCGGCTACAATGCCTACCCTTATGATGCTTCACTGCAGGAAGAAAAAGCGAACAAAGAGAGAAAAGATTACTATCTTCGCATTGCTGTTGCCATTTTTGCCACGATGAATATGATGACGATAATGGTCGCGCAATATGCCGGCTATTTTACAGGTATCTCCGCAGATATAAAAAATGTCCTTAATATTGGAGAGTGGGTGCTTGCTACTCCGGTGCTTTTTTACAGTGGCTGGCCTTTTTTTAGAGGGATGTACTATGGAATGAAGACAAAAACGGTCAATATGGACACGCTTGTTGCAACAGGTGCACTGCTGACCTATCTTTACTCTATCTATATCACACTCACGCAGAGTGGGGAAGCCTATTTTGACTCAGTCACGATGATTGTTACTTTTGTACTTATTGGAAAGTTCTTAGAGGTTTTAAGTAAAAAAAGTATTGCCGATACGCTTGATATTATGAGTCAGCATCTTGTGAGTGATGTGCAGGTCGTGCAAGATGGAAAAATAGTGACGAAAAATGTCAATGATGTCGTCATTGGTGAGATGGTAGTGCTTAACAGTGGTGAGCGCGTTGCCATAGATGGTGAAGTGATTGAGGGAAGCGGCAGTTTTGATGAGTCAAGCCTAACAGGTGAGAGTGAACCGATATTAAAGAGTAAAGGTGATAGTGTTATTAGCGGGACGGTAAGCATTGATGCCGACATTAAGTATGTGACAACAAAAGATTATGCACACTCTACTATGAGCAATATTGTCTCCCTGCTTGAAAATGCAATGAATAACAAGCCGCGTATTCAGCAGTTAGCAAACAAGTTGAGTGAATATTTCTCCACAATTATTTTAGCCCTCTCCTTTTTGACTTTTGTTGCTTGGTACATCTACTCATCGAATTTTGAGCACTCTTTTATGATAGCTATCGCTGTTATTGTCATTGCATGTCCGTGTGCACTTGCATTGGCAACACCTGTTGCGACCTTAGTGGGATTATCTATCGCTTCGAAGCGGGGTATTTTATTTAAAGAGGCAGCACAGCTTGAGACAATGGCAAAAGCAGATGTTTTAGCGCTTGATAAGACGGGAACCATTACACAGGGACGTCCTGAAGTTATCCAAGAGAAACTTCATGCCTCTTTTGATAAATCACTTCTTTACTCTTTACTGTTACACTCAAAGCATCCTGTAGCCAAAGGGGTAGTCAATTTTATTGATGATGGATCGCTAACGTGTGTAGAGCTACAAAGCTTTCAAAGTATTCCTGCGCAAGGTATGAGTGCTATGTATGATGGCAAGATGCTTGCAGGCGGCAATGCAAAACTGATGCAAAGTATCGGCATCGATGTTGTAAGCAGTAGTGAGAATAGTGAGTTTTACTTTGCTTATGATGGCGTGCTGCTTGCTTCGTATGAGCTTTTTGATATGCCGCGTGAGGATGTTAAAGAGACAATAGAAAAGATTAAAAAAATGGGCATAGAGATTCTTATGCTCACAGGTGATCATCCAAAGAGTGCGGCAAAAGTGGCTGCTCTTGTTGGGATAGAACACTACGAGACAGACCTCTCTCCAGAAACAAAAGCGGATTATATTGAAAAACTGCATCAAGCTGGCAAAATAGTTGTTATGGCAGGCGATGGTGTGAATGATATTTTGGCTCTGGCAAGTAGTGATATTGCCATCGCTATGGGTAATGGAAGTGATATTGCAATTGAAGTGAGTGATGTGGTACTTTTAAATGACAGATTTGGTGCTTTAGGCGATAGTTTTGGCATTGCAAAACGAACTTTTGTGATGATAAAAGAGAACCTATGGCTCTCTCTTGTCTATAATGCCATCACAATTCCTCTTGCAATGGCAGGCTATATTATTCCGCTTATTGCCGCGATATCGATGAGTGTGAGTTCACTGCTGGTTGTTGGAAATTCGATGCGAATAAAATTAGGCTATAAGGATAAAAGATGAGTACATGGGTTGTTGCGATGATGCTTGGTGTGTCGGTATTTTTAGGAAGTATTGCCGTTGTCGCACTGATGTGGGCAATTAAAAAAGGGCAGTTTGATGATCAAGAGAAGTTCTTAAATGGTGCTTTGTTTGATGATACAGATGAATTAAACGATGCATATCAGCGTGAATTAAAAAGAAAAGAGAGTGTGAAGAAAAAAGGGTATACACCCGAATAAAAGATGAGCTGCCAAAAGGCAACTCAGATATCAGATAATTATTTTCCGATAGTTTGTGCGAAAGCTTCTAAATCAGCATCAGAGTAACGTGCTACTTGACCTTTCATAACACCTTTCATTGGTCCGCCGTAAGTTCCAGCTTTGTAACCTTTAAGAGCAGCAGCAATGTCAGCGTGAGTCATTTCAGATACAACTTTAGATTTACCCATAGCTTTTTTAGACCAGTCTGCACCATGACATGCAGCACATGCTTTTCCGTTTACTGCAGCAGATGCAGCTGTTACCAATGCTAAAGTAGCGATTGAAGCGATTACGATTTTTTTCATTTTATTTCCTTAATATAAAGTTTCGATTACATTATAATGATTTAAGTCTTAAATAGTTGTTAATCAATTTAAAGGTATCATTTTATTAAAATTAATTTATTATGGATGTGCATATGCGATACATTGAAGAAGATTTAAAAGATAAAACAGTACTTATTACGGGCGGAGCTGGATTTATTGGCTCAAATTTGGCCTTTTATTTTCAAGAAAATCATCCTGACGCTACTGTTGTCGTGCTTGACAGCTTTCGAAGCGGTGAGACTTTAAGCAATGGCAACTTGAAAAGTTTTGGGCACTTTAAAAATCTTTTGGGCTTTAAAGGCGAGGTTATCAGTGGTGACATTAATGATAAAGATCTGCTTTTAGACTTGGAAGTGAATTATAAATTTGATTATATCTTTCATGAGGCGGCCATTAGTGATACGACAGCGTTAGAGCAGGATTTGATGATAAAAACAAATGTCAACGCTTTTAAAGATCTGCTTGATCTTGCAGTAGCACACGATGCAAATATGATTTATGCCTCTTCAGCAGCGACATATGGCGGCAGTGACACCTTTAAAGTAGGCCATGAAGAGCCTAACAATGTCTATGGTTTTTCAAAAGTGATGATGGACAACATCGCTTATGATTACATGAAAAGCTCCGATATCAGCATTGTCGGGCTTCGCTACTTCAATGTTTATGGTGCAAGAGAGTACTTTAAAAATACAACGGCTTCCATGGTGCTGCAGTTTGGACATCAACTCTTAGCAGGGAAAAATCCGCGTCTATTTGAAGGCAGCGACAAAATTTTGCGTGACTTTATCTATATAGAGGATATCATTCAGGCAAATATCAAAGCTATGGCACCGAAAAAGAGCGGTGTCTATAATGTAGGAACAGGAAAAGCAAGAAGTTTTCAAGATATTGTAGATATTTTACAAAAGGAACTGGGTACATCTGCGACATGTGAATATATACCAAATCCTTATGTCGGTTCGTATCAGTTCTTCACGCAAGCAGATATTGAAGATACAAAAGAGTATCTTGGCTATGCACCGGCATATGAGATGGAAGAGGGCATTAAAGCTTATGTTCCTGAGATAAAACGAATTTATGAGACGGAAGTGAAAAAATAGCAATGCATATTTTAAAAGAGGCAAACCCTAAAATATTAGTCCTTGGGGATTTAATGATAGATCATTATCTCTGGGGAAGTTGTGAGCGCATAAGTCCCGAGGCACCTGTGCAGGTTGTGGATGTAGCAAAAGAGACGACAGTCCTTGGTGGTGCAGGGAATGTCATAAATAACCTCAAGGCTTTAGGGGCAAGTGTAAGTGTTGCCGGTGTTATCGGTGATGATGCAAACGGGGAAGAGTTGCGTGAGATGCTGCGTGAGATAGATGTAGATACACACAACCTTGTCACGCAAGCGGGAAGAAAAACATCAAAAAAGAGCCGTGTAATCGCTGTGAGTCAGCAGATACTTCGCTATGATAAAGAGAGTAAGGATGCCATTACGCAAGTATCAGAAAAGAAAATATTGGACGCTATTGCAGCAGATATCGCTGCGTATGATACGCTGATTTTGTCTGATTATGGCAAAGGTGTCTTGACAGAAGGGCTTTGTCAGGCAGTCATAGCCCTCGCAAATGCAAATGGTGTAAAAGTTTTGGTCGATCCAAAGGGGAGTGATTTTAGCAAATACAGAGGTGCTTATCTGCTTACACCCAACAAAAAAGAGGCACAGCTTGCTACCGGCATAGAAATAGAGGATGAAGTAACACTTAAAGAAGCTCTGCTCAAACTCAAAAGTGAGTGTAATTTAGATATTTCCCTTATTACACTCTCTGAAGATGGGATTGCCATTTTTGATGAAAAACTGAAACGATTTCCAACAGTAGCCAAAGAGGTCTTTGATGTAACAGGGGCGGGGGATACTGTCATCGCTTCCATTGCCTATGCTTTGAGTGCAATAAAAAGCATCGATGAAGCGGCACAGTTCGCTAATCTCGCTGCCGGTGTAGTTGTAGGAAAAATAGGTTCTGCAACGGTCACGATAGATGAGATAGAGGAGTATGAAGCGAGTCTGCATAAGAGCTCTTCGGATGCGCATATTAAAACATTTGCAGAGATAGATGTGATTGTAAAACGTTACAAGTCACAAGGTAAGCGGGTCGTTTTTACCAATGGCTGCTTTGATATTTTGCATGTGGGGCATGTCAAATATCTCCAAGAGGCAAAGAGTTTTGGAGATATCTTGATAGTAGGGCTTAATTCTGATGCTTCTGTCTCTCGTCTTAAAGGTCCAACACGCCCTGTCAATGCTGCAGAGGATAGAGCCTATCTGCTTGCTGCACTTGAAGCAGTGGATTTTGTCGTTCCTTTTGAAGAAGATACGCCTTATGAGCTCATTAAAATGATAGCACCGGATGTACTTGTGAAGGGCGGAGACTACGAAGGAAAAGCTGTAGTAGGTACAGAATTTGCTAATGAATTAAAACTTGTGGACTTTGTCGATGGCAAAAGCACAACAAAAACTATAGAAAAGATACAAGGACAGACATGCTAAAAAAAATAACACTACTGAGTGCAAGTGCTTTAACGGCATTTGCGATGCATACAGGTGAGATTAACATAAACAATAAAGATCTGGAAGTTAGTGCACAGTTCGATATGGGTCAGTTTAATGATGCTGTAGAGCCCAATACAATGTTTGTAGGTGCGAAGTTTTTAAATGCAGATGAAGAACATTCTGATAATGAAAAAGTTGACCTTAAACCATATTTTGAAGGGAACTTTCTTATGATGCGTCCTATCAGTGAGAGAGGTATGCGAATAGGGATGGGAGCTAAAGTTGCTTTTACCAAGGACTATATGGCCGTTCCTTTAGGACTTCAGTTCGCTTATAAGATTCCTGCCAATGATTTTGTACCAATGTATCTCAATGGTGAGCTTTATTATGCACCATCTGTGCTTTCATTTGGTGATGCTGACAGTTATTTAGAATATCGCATCTCTTATGATATTGAAATCATAGATAATGGAAGCATTACTATGGGATATAGAAGTATGGATACAAACTATAAAGCAAATAAAGGTTATTCTGCAACGGGTGGAGATTTTGCTTATAACTCCTACTGGTATGTAGGCTTTAAAATAGGCTTCTAATACTTTAGAGCACTTCTTTTACAGCTTCACTTACCTCTGAAGCTGTAATGCTTTTCATGCACTCATGATGTCCAAGTGGGCACTCTCGTTTCATACATGGACTGCACTCCATCTCATGGCGTACTAATTTACTTCTTTCGTTCATCCATTGCGAAGTCTCTTTGTATTTTGTCGGTCCAAAGATAGAGATGGTTGGGACCTGATAGGCAGCGGCTACATGCATCGGTCCACTGTCATTTGTAATAAAAAGTGAACAGCCGCCTATATTGGCACAGAGCTCTTCTATAGTTGTTTTTCCTGCAAGATTTATATAGTTTGATACACCAAGCTTTTTAAGATTTTCTTCAATCTCTTGTGCCATTGCCACTTCATTTGGTCCGCCAAAGATGATGATGTCGTATTTATCTGCATACTCAGCGGCAACTTGTGCAAAACGATCCGGATACCATCGCTTCGCACTGCCGTAGGTTGCTCCGGCATTGATGCCGAGAGTCGGTCTCTCAAACTGCTTTGGTTTGATGTAGAGTTTGAGTGGTGGAATTTCTTCCTCTCTAAATTCATTGATATTGACCATTGCCAACTCTGCATACTGTTTAACAAGGTGTTTATTTGCTTTTATCTTTGGCGTATGGGAGAGTAGAAACATCGAGTGCCAGGAACGTTTGGCAATGGTAAGCACTGTACCTGTAAAGCGAAGCAGTAGTGAGGAGTGGAGCTGGTTGCGAAATGTGATTGCCATGTTGAAAGGGCCGAGTTCGCGAGCGAGATTATAGGTGGCAAGCAGACGTGATGGGGCTTTTTTCGTCTCATCCACTATTGCTTTTTCACAGAGTGGATGGTGTTTGAGTGCTTCAATGCTGACGTAGGAGCCTATGAACGTAAATTTTGCGTGAGGATAGTGTTGTGCCAAGAGCTCAATGGCAGGTGTTGCCATAATGGCATCACCGAGCCAGTTTGGTAAAATTATGAGTATTTTCATCCTATCCTCTCACTTGCATTGACTTTTTGACCGACCTCTTTGGTAATGAATATATAAAGTGGTGCAGAGCCAATCGTAAGTATTTCATCTTCTACTTTTTGTCCTGTTTTTGAGTAAACTTCAAAAAACTCTTCATTTTTGAGTGTTGTTTCTTTAAGTGACCAATGCACCTGTAAAAGCTGCTCATTGACCCAGAATTGGATGATGTAGTAGCCTCTTTTAATATCGAGACGCAGGAACTGGGCATTTTTAAGTGTGTGCAGCATGTATTTATAGACTGCATAGGCTTCTCGTTTTCTGATGCCTTCTCGATTGTCAATGAGTCCACACCCAGGGGCGATAAGCTGGTGCCACGATACTGCATCAACCTGTTGGCTTGCAAAGGCTAAAAGATAGTAGCGCAGCATATAGTCACTGTAAGTCTCTTCGCTGACACACTCATACTCACTCGTTGGTGCATAGGGTGCAGTGCCGCTTATAGGCCAGTTTGTCTCTGTGATATAGAGCTTTTGTTTCGTTTTTGGAGAGAGCCAAACCATGGTGCTTAGCAGTGCGATCTTATCTGTAAGAGAGAAGCCTAGTTGCGTGTTTTCAGGAGCACCGCGTCTGTCAACATAGAGCAGTGAGGCAATGCCGTCATATTTGCATTTACAGAAGTTAAAGAGCGTATGCACAGTATAGTAAAGTTCAAAATCAATGACACCGCTGCCAATAAGTTCGATATCTTGGAATTTTGAAACTTTCAAATCATAGGCGATCTTGTAAAATCGTAAATATTCGCCTGCAGAGAAAAATCCCCATTTACTACGGTTGATCGTTGACCCAATTTCAAAAAGAGCAACATCTTCACGCAAGAGAGAAAAGATAGTTTCTAAATCTTTTTGTAAAAGGTTCAAATCTTCTATGTGTTCTCTGTCTTGCATGATTTTTAGAATGATTTTTCTTTGTTTGTTTGCTTTGATAAAAGCGGCGAGCTGGGGTAGTTTTTCCATCTCCCAAAGCTTTAACCGCACTACAATAGTCTCTACAGAGAGTTCTTCTAAAAGCTCTTGCGTGAGTGCCGGTTCTCTTTCAAAATCAACACCCAAAGCAAAGAAGTATGTCGTGTCTATCTCTTTTCTTTTGACAAAAGGCATCGCAAGGAGTGAGAGCGGCAGAAAAACAAGTGAAGCAAAAAACATATAGAGTAAAGAAGCACGCTCTTTTTTACGCATTGTTTTTTTGTACTCTTTATCTTTAAGCAGTGCCGGTTGGTCGGAATAGTCATCCCATGTAAAAGGTTTTTTCATAAGGCGGATTATATCCTTTTTAAGGTAAAATCTCCATATGCGAATATTAGTTGTACGAACAGACAAGCTTGGGGACTTCATAACGGCACTGCCGAGTATGTATGTTTTAAAAAAGCAAAATCCACAAAATAGAATTATTGCACTCGTTGCACCGCTAAACAGAGCACTTGCCCAAGCGTGTGATTTTATCGATGAGGTGATTGTTGATGATGGTAAAAGTTCTCTTTTTGCACTCTCACGCAAACTGCGAGCTGCTAAGATAGATGCTTCTGTTACACTCTTTTCAAATACACGTGTGGCTCTGGCTCAGTTTTTAGCAGGTATTGCAAAACGCATCGCTCCTGCTACGAAAATAGCACAGATCTTTTACAACAAAAGAGTAGTGCAACGTCGCAGTGAAGTAAAAATGGCTGAGTTTGAGTACAATCTCGCGCTCACACAGGCACTGTTTTCAGACATTTCATTCGATTTCCCAAAATCGCTTTTACATTTTGATGATGCGAAAAAGGTCTATGAGGTTTTTTGTGCGAACTATGACATATCACGTGATGTTATCGCTTTTCATGTCGGTTTTGGTGGATCATCCGATGCAAATTGGAATCTCGATGAGTATAAAGAGCTTATTCGGGCAAAACTTACAGATAAAAAGTACCAGATCGTGCTTACGTTCGGCCCTGATGAAAAAGAGCTTTATGAGGAGATGCAAAACCGTCTTATGGGCGAGGATATTGTATTTTACCTCTCACTTGAGGGCATTGTTACCTTTGCAAAGTTACTGAGTCAATTTAAACTTTTTGTCTCTACTTCAACGGGTACATATCATCTGGCTTCTTTAGTCGGATGTCCTACAATGACCTTTTTTGGTGACAGCAAATTTGCAAGTGCCGCACGTTGGAAAAGCATAGGGGATGAAAAACTGCAAAAGCACTATATGCTGCCGATGGATGAGAGTAAAAGAAGAGTAATTTTTGAGGAAGTAAAGCAAGAACTACTTGCCTTTTAGCTCTTTGTTCAGCTCATAGAGTTTGATGTATTTGTAAAAATTCGTCACCATATGTGAGTAGGCAATAACTAAACCGATATAACCATCACGAAACCCTTGCTTGAAAAAGTATGTTTTAATGAAGGAGTATGCTCCGTTAAAAAAAGCTTTTGCAGGAGATGAAGATTTTTTGCCTGCATTGTTTTTTGCAAAAAGAGTGGAGTAGGTATTTGCCTTCGTTACAAACTGCTCAATGCTTTGGTAGCTGTAATGCTCCATGTTTCCTTGCAAAACTTCTGTTTTTAAGCCATCTGTGATGATATCTTCATGGACATCATTGTCATTATACCTTGTCACACTCTTGTTGTAGAGACGTTTTATCTTTTGATTGTTCCAGCCGCAGTGTTTTACTTCTCTCTCTTTGTAAAAGGCACGAGAATTGAGAATGTAAACAGTATTTGCATCGAGTTGTTTTGTGGCAAGTACCTCTCGCAGCTCTTTATCGACAACTTCATCACTGTCAACGATTAGAATCCATTCATTTTTTGCATAACTTGCTGCCTTGTTCTTTGTCCAGCCAAAACCTTTAAATGCACCCTCTATCAAGGTCACATTGGAAAATTCTTTTGCGATATCCATCGTTTTGTCTGTAGATCCGTTGTCATAAACAATGACCTCTTCAAACTCACGCAAGGCTTCAAGCGTTTTTTTGATGGTGGCTTCGTTGTTCTTGGCTAGAACTACGGCGGAGATATTACCAATCAATCTCTTTTCCTTTGAGTCTTTTTTTGAAGTTTTTTACTTTTTTGTTCTGTAGAGAGTAGTAAAGTGCTTTTTGTACAAAATCTTCACACACATCATGCTCTTTTGCATATTCAGTCGCGATACTGGTGAGTGCCTCTTCGCTTGCCCAGAGTTTTGAGAAATTTTTGGCTCTTTCATCACAAGAGAGTGTAAAAAAGCGCATACGATTGACATCAACGATTTTAAAGGAATAGTTATCATTTTCCTTTTTAATGAGAATATTTCCTGGGGAGTAGTCTTCATGAAAGATTCCTGCATTATGCAGAGCAAGAGTAAAACTGGCAAAGGCTTTAAAAACACCCTCTCTGTCGGGAAACTCTTTTTCTAAGAGAGGCTCACGAATAGTAAAGTCATAGGCAAATTCTTCACTGACAAAGTAACTCTCATCTAAAAGACCATTTTTGAAAAATTCAATATAACCTATGGGAGTAGGTGTAAAGTTACCAAGTTTTAGTGAGTAGTCAAAGGATTTCTTTGCTTTGGAATCTTTAAAAAAGGTATAGGCAATTTTATTAATGATATTTGGAACTTTAAAAGCTTTTACAACGGTAGAAATACCCTTATAAGGGATAATCTTTAGTTCATTACGTGCTTTATGAATAGAAGTATCGTTTTTATTAAAGTAGTCTTGAATATTGAGTAAAAAATCTTTAAATATATTTTCAAACGATGGATTTAGGCTCTGTTTCATAGATATCTCATAAATAATTTTGTATAATAAAATAATTATACAAAAAAAGGTATTAGCTTGAAGTTAAATTTTCGAAGAGGCAGTGCATATGCATCAAAAAGAGCACGAGAATATTTAAAAGGCAAAGACCCTCAAGATATTCAAAAGATCACAGTTATCCGGCATGCTGCCATTGGTGATTTTATGAATATACGACCTTTTTTGATAGAACTTAGAAAGTTTTTTCCAAATGCTCATGTGACTTTAAGTGTAGTGAAACACTATATGTACGGCATACCGCATGATTTGATTGATGATGTTCATGTTGTAAGCCGATATAAAGAAGATGGTTCCAAGACAGGATTGTTACAACGAGTAAGTGAAGCAAAGACTTTACCGGCACAGGATATTATTTTTGATTTGACAGATAGTACTTTGAGCCTGCTTGTGGTTTTTTTAAACAAAGCAAAATTAAAAATTGGGTACCCCTATAGAGCCGTGCGACGAACTTTTTTTGATATAGCCACGTTAAGAAGTGATTTTGTAGTAGAAGCGGTTTCTGTTGAGCATATGCTGAATATTTTAGGAGCCAAAACAGATTTTCCTCTGCGTTATGGCTTGGATGTATTCTACCCCAAAAAAGAAGATAGCAAACAGATAGTCTATTTTGCAGGTGCTTCTGTAAAAAGCAAGTGTTGGGAAGCATCCAAGTTTACAGCACTTATAGATAAGATGTCAGAAGCTTATCCTATGTACAATCATATTATTTTGCAGGGGATTGGGAAGGATGAAAAGTTTTATGATATATATGACCCATTACAAGCAAAAGAGAATGTGAAACTACAAGAGGTGATGCCCATAGAGGAGGTAATGCAGTTTTTAAAAAACAGCAGATGTCTTGTTTCTAATGATACGGGTGTACGTAATATGGGTATAGCATTGGAAATTCCTACGATAGGGATATTTTTTGAGATACCACCGTTTCGTTACTGGCCGCGTGAAGAGAAGCATGATTGTGTTTTTACCATCGAGTACGAGAGTCCCGCAGTTGATGATGTTTTTAATGCAACAAGCCATATGATAGATAAGTTGTATGAAAAATAAAAAGATACTTGAACTGTGTTTAGCGCCAGGGCTTGGTGGTTTAGAGATGTTTGTAGCACATTGTTACAAATATTTTAGCAAAGAGGGGGAATGTAGCGTTGTTGTCGCACCAAACTCAAAGCTTGACAATTACTTGGGAAATATAGAAAAATTTCACCTTCAGAGAAATAAGTTTTTCCCTTTCTTACCTGCAAAAAAACTCGCACATTATATTGATAATAATGATATAGATATTATTCATTTTCACTGGACACGAGATATGATAACGGCTGTTTTGGCTAAAGTATTGAGTAAAAAGAAGCCAAAACTTGTGCAGAGCCGTCACATGGGAATGACACGTTTTAAAGATGATGTTTATCATAAATGGCTCTATAAAAATATAGATATGATGCATGCTGTAACACAGCAGGTAAAAGAGCAGTTAGAAAAATACATACCACAGGAAGTGCGGCCAAAGATTGAGATGATTTATCTTGGTGTCGAAGAACCGAAAATAGATGAACAAAAAGTTGCCTCTTTAAAAGAAAAATATGCTTTGCATGATGACTTTGTCGTTGGCATAGTAGGAAGAATCGAAGAGGGAAAAGGGCAGTATAAAGTTATAGAAGCAATAGCAGGTTTGCGTGAGCTCAATATAAAAGCAATGATTGTTGGTTCTGCAATGGATGAAGAATATTTAGAAGTTCTCAAAGAGAGAGTTTCCTCTTTAAACATGGAAAATAAAGTTATATTCACCGGTTTTACAAAAGATGTGAATGAACATATGAAACTCTTTGATGTTTTGATTTTGGCGACAGAAAATGAAACATTTGGACTGGTGATTATTGAAGCGATGATTAATAAAATACCTGTAATTGCCACAAACAACAAGGGTGGACCGTTGGAAATCATCGAAAATGGGCTAGATGGAATTTTGTTTGATGGAAGTGTGGATGATTTGAGAAAAAAAATCTATATGCTCCATAATGATGAAAATGTAAAAAATAAAATTGCAATCAATGCATTAAAAAAAGTAGTGCAAAAATTTAATCAAGAGAAACAACTCGCAAAGATATATGATGTTTTTGAAAAAATATAAAAAAGAAGATTTAAAAAACATAGAGAAAATCGGTGTACTCATGTTTGGCCTTTTGGGAGATGTGATTTTACGAACACCTGTTTTGCATGCGCTCAAAGAGATATATCCCAATGCAAAAATAGTTGCATTTGTAGATTCAATAGGCAAGGCTGTTTTAGAGAACAATAGTGATGTTGATGAAATTATTGTTTTTGATAGAGCCACTTGCAAATTCAAACTCACATAG
>VCAX01000030.1 GCA_013607665.1 Campylobacterota bacterium
ATAATAGGTAATAGCTCTTTTTCTATAAGGTCATATGTCTTGGCATACTCCTCTTCTGCTTTACCGCTTGGATCTTCAAAACCGACATGAATTGTTTTGACGGCTTTTGGAAACATCGGGCAGGTCTCTTTGGCAGCATCACATACGGTCACAACCAGATCAAAAGGAGTATTGAGCACTGTTTCAATCACTTTCGAGTGGTATTCATTTCTCCACTCCCCTTTTGACTCAAGCAGAGCCTTTGCGTGAGGATTCACTTTTCCACTCGCTTTGACGCCAGAGCTTTGTGCATGAACACAATCTCCAAGTTTTGCATTGATCATAGCCTCAGCCATGATAGAACGGCAGCTGTTTCCCGTACAGAGAATAAGTACATTTTTTTTCATATTTTACATCCTTCATTTTGTAATGATTTTTTTAATTTTGGAAGCTCAATATTAAGATGACGTATCTCCTCTATTGCTTCACTTCTAAATCTGTCTATTGGGCTGCGCAGTGAGTAGTATGCCCACGTTCCTTTTCTCTCAACGCGCAAAAACCCTGCATCTTTAAGGATTTTCAAATGGCGTGAGAGGCGTGACTGGATCATATCAAGTGAGTTTTGCAGATCACACACACAACACTCTCCATTCTCATCCAAAAAACGCAACAAAAGTACTCTTGTCTCATCATTCAATGCAGCAACTGCTCTTAAAAAATCTTCCATAATCATTCTCTTTTCTTTTGAGATTTAAAAGTATAACAGATTAAACTACATATATCAAGATATATTGATACAATCTATTATTTACTTAGAACATTTAATGGATTGTTCAATAAATAAATAAATATAAAGGCAACAAGTTCCTCTTTTTCTTTTTCTCTTCTTAAAAATGGTACTGCAGCTGCAAGAAAACTCTCTGAGCATTATTATCAGAGACATTCTTTTTGACAAAGGCACCGGCGTTAAAATAGGCATAGATGGCCTGAAATTCTAACTTTTTCGTATATTTCCATTTATACTCTGCATCGTATTCCTGACCAAGTTCACTTTCATGATTACCATTTTGATTATTCTTTTTCAGCATTTTGAGTATCTGATTGCGAACTTACAGAGACATATTCTCCCGCTGCCATAGACATCCCACCTGCAACCAATCCTGCTACACCGGCAAGAAGTATCTGTTCTTTTGATGTATTTGCCGCGGCAATACCAACAATTAGACTAGCCGTTGAGACTATACCGTCATTTGCTCCAAGAACCGCAGCGCGCAGCCAACCTGTTCTATGTGATTTATGTGTTTCTGCCATGCTGTCCCCTTTTTTAATGACTTATGATTTTATAAGCTCTTTGATTTCATCTACACTCAGAACTCTGCCCGTACTTTTAACCACACCATCGACAACAAGTGCCGGTGTTGATGTGACACCATATTTTGCAATCTCAGCAATATCTTCGACCTTGATGACTTCATAATCACTTCCAAGCTCTTTAACCGCTTCTGCTGCAGCCATCTCAAGATCTTTACATTTTTTACACCCAGTTCCCAGCACTTCTATTTTCCCTTTTTTAACTGTAAAAGAGAAATTTACTGCCTGTTTTGGTGCTGCTTGTGCAGCTGCAGGTGTAGCACAACAAGCGCTGTCTGTATTTTCATTTGCCGCAGGTGTCGCACAGCATCCTGAAGTAGGATCACAAGTCCCCATTTTCGTCTCAAGCGGACACCAGTTGATAATGCCTGTTATCAGTGGTAAAACTCCAAGATAAAACCATGCGTTAGCGCTGTAAACTCCATACCCAATAAGCGCCAGGCCTACTACAATTCTTACTATTCTATTTGTACTCATTTGATTCCTTTATAAATTTGTATGCATTATCACCTCTGAGTGACTCCATTGTTTTAAGCAGTCCATCACTAAGATATTTGACATGATATCCCTTCAACATCAGATAGATTCTAGCTAGATTGGCCCTGTCATTGTGAGGACAGGCAGTTATTATCAGCTTGTCTTTATCTAATTCATTCAAGCGCCTTGGAAGCTCATTTAGCGGAATATTTTTTGAGACGGGCATATGCCATGCTGCATATTCTTCTTTAAAACGAATATCAATCAACTGTGCTTTGTTTTGTGACACAAGCGTCAGCATCTCTTTACTGCTTATCTTCATATCCTTACGTGCCTGATAGTCAAAACTACTCAGATAATCATCAAAAGATATGGGCTTTATTTCCTGTGCTGATACCATTGTCTGCAAAGACAGCAATAGACTCAATATAATTGTCTCTCGTTTCATATTTTTTCCTTGATTTAGTTCAGTATGTAATTAAAAAGATACCCGATACAGATAATCCCAAGCCCTACAATGCCAAAAAAGATACCAATAAGTCTTACATGCAAGATTTTTTTGAGTATCATCGCTTCTGGCAGGCTGAGTGCCGTAATAGCCATCATAAAACTCAGAGCCGTTCCAAGCAACATTCCTTTTTGCGTGAGCACCTCTACTAACGGCATAACACCCGCTGCATTGGAGTACATCGGAATTCCAAGAATAACTGCTAAAGAAACACCGTACCAGTTGTCTCCACCTGCATATTTTGCAATAAAGTCAGCCGGTACATAGCCATGAATCAACGCACCCACGCCAACACCAATGAGCACATAGAGCCAAATCTGTTTGAAAATATCGTAAGTATAGTTCCATGCTTCTTTAGCACGTTGTTTCTGTGTCATCTTCACTTCGCCGACATCCTCTAGCTCGCCCTCCATCGGTTTTACATCAAGTAAAATATATTTTTCCAAATTCATTTTGCCTATAACAAAACCGCCGACAATGGCAACAAGCAGACCAAAACCAATATAAATAGCGGTGATCTTCCAACCAAAAAGCGTAAAGAGCAAGGCAATCGCCACTTCATTGTTCATAGGCGAGCTGATAAGAAACGAAAAGGTCACACCAAGTGGAATACGCGCTTGAATAAACCCTAAAAAGAGAGGAATAGCAGAGCAGGAGCAAAACGGGGTAATGATGCCAAAAAATGCCGCTAGCACATTACCGTAGAGTTCCGATTTACCCTGCAAGTGCGCACGGACATATTCGGTATTGAAATGTGTTCGAAGATATGAGACTACAAAGATAATGACAATAAGTAAAAAAAGTATCTTTACTGTATCATAGATAAAAAAGTTGATCGTATCATTCATCCGCCCGGTAAGTCCAAGTATATCGAGCGTAAAATAATCAACAAGTTCTTTCCACATAATAGCATCCCCTCTTTATTTAAAATAATAGATATTATAGCCTACATTTACTAATAAATCAAGATATATTGATATAGTAATCTATTTTATAATTTTATAGCAACTTTTCAAATGCTTTTGTAATATCCTCAGCCTGTGTGAGCCCTTCTAAAAATATAGCACCGTCAAGAACAAGAGTAGGATCTTTTGTTATGCCTTTATCTATCGCTTTTTTACCAATTTGGTGGCGGATTTTGTAAAAGATATGTAACCCAGCAAAACCTGCACCTAAAATTATTACTTTTTTCATAACTAACTCCTAAAAATCTTCATTATCAAACTCGGCATCGGCTTTGGCATCTTCATGTCGTTGCAACTCTTCATCACTCATCATCAACACTTTCATCTTTTTTGTAAAGGCTGTTCTATCCGGCAGTTTTGTAAAGTAGGCATATATTCCATAAAACATAATAAAGGCCGTCAGTATTGTTATAGCAGCCTGTGCAGGTGTAAATTTTTGCACCGGTTCTTTGATGTTCATCTCACATACACCACCCGGACAATATTTTGGATCTTTTCTTTTGATCCAGCCAAATATTTTGCATCCCAAACAGATAGAGAACGCCGCTTCAAAGAAAAGCAGTGCCATACAGATCAAACAAACTAACACTTTTAAAGGGTTAGGCTGAAAATCTATAACAAGGTAATAAAACATCGGCCACGCTAAAATCATACCAAGTGCCCACGCAAAGCGTTTCTGTGCGGCTCCTACATATTCCGGTGTTTGATTACGCACAAAGAATCGCCCCAGAAGCAGACTTGGTGCATAACGAGGCTGAATGATTCTAATGGTAAAATCAATGGCAAAAAATGTCACAAAATACTTCGAAAAGACAGCAGTTCCAAGCATCACACCATTGACAAGGCCCAAAAAAGCACCGACAAATAAAATTGCCGCTGCTGCTCTTGCCTCACGCTCATTTAAAACCCGGACTTCATATCCGGGAACTTTCTCCCCGTATGCAAAAAATTCATTCATTTATTCTCCTCTTTATACCAATGCTTCTTCTATTTTCTCAATAGGATTTGTTTTTTTATTATTTCTGTCAAAAATGTACGCATACATCGGAACATAGACCAGTGTTAAAAGTGTACCGACTAAAAGCCCACCGATGGCAACATCTGCAAGTGGGCTTAAACGTTCAAGTCCAACCGCTTGTTCAAGTGCAATAGGAATCATTCCCGCAATCGTACCAAACGCAGTCATCATAACAGGACGAAATCTCACGCGAACAGCCTCTTGTGCACTCTCAAACGGAGACTCACCCTGTTCTCTGTAACCCTGATAAAAGTCGATGAGCAGTACTGCATTTTTGATAATAATACCAAAGAGAAGTAAAATACCCAACAATGACGGCATACAGCTAGGTTTTCCAAAGAGCAGCATTCCCCACGCAGCCCCAATAAGAGAGAGTGGAAGCACAACGATCATAATAAACGCCATTCTAACAGATTTATAGATAGCAATGAGCGCCATTATCAAAATAATAACACCAAGACCAATGGCTTTAAGCATTCTCTTAAAACTGTCATTAATCTGTGCAATATCACCCGTTTGATCCATTTGGATATCTTTAATATCCGTCTTTTTAAGCGCTGCTAAAGTATCATCTGTCAAGTGAGTAACAGGACGTTTCGCACGGTACCCGTTGACATCAACAGAATAAAGCATTTTATCTCGCTCAATTTTTGCAAATGTGAGATGACGTTTGAGTTTTGCAATACTTGCAAGCGGAATTTCACCGCTTGGTGTAGCAATTGGCAAGAGTTTGAGTGTCTCGATATTTTTAGAGAATTTCCCTTTTAGGTAAAGTCTTACAAACTGTGTATTCATAGACTCAAGGTCAGCATTAAGTCCGACAATCTGTCCTTTGAGAGGAATCTGCATCGCTATCTGATATGGTGTGACACCATAGCTGAGTGCTTTGTTTTTATCTATGTCAAGTTCTATTTCAGTAAAGTCTTTATCCCAGCTTGTTGAAACCGAAGTTAATCCATGCACCTCTTGCATCGCTTTTTCAACCAAATGTGCTTTATCTGCCAAACCATCCACATAAGGAGAGCTCAGACGTGTATCTACTGTCGCTTTAATGCTTGAGAGTGCTGTCGCACCAAAGTCAAAAACATCATTGCGTTTAATGCCTTCTAAATGTGAGAGTTTTTCTCTGATGATATCTTCAAGCTGCCACATTGTCTGTTTTCTCTCAAAACGATTGACTGCATTGATGGTAATTGTCGCTTCAGATGGCAAGTTCCCACTTCCAAGGCTCAGCACTCCCGGTTCAGTACCAAAGGCAACAGAACTCATTTTTACCCATTTTTGCGCATCCAGCCATTTTAAGATCGGTTCTATCTTTTTCTCGGCACTCTCTACATTCTCATTGGAGCTAAACGCAATTTGTGCCTTGATAATTCCCGTATCCATCGGAGGCATTGCATCTTTGCCAATAGTCGGCATAATGTTTTTCAGACTAAGAACCAAAATAGCAATAACACCCATAGTAAGCATCATGCGACGTAAAAACCAAAACTTGCCGTTTGAAAATTTAATGATTCCCACATACGGAGCAACAAGGCGTCCTATGGTATTTTGATAGAACTTTTCAAAAAGGTTCTCTACCTTTGTTTTGCCTGTCCCATTTTTATAGAGCCACTTAGAGAGTGACGGTATAAAAGTAATGGATAAAAACCATGAAACCAAAAGCGCGATGATAAGTGTCTCAATCAGCGGCTTAAAGATTTTCTCCGGAAATCCACCAATAAACATCAGCGGAAACAAAATTGCTATCGTTGCAATTGTTCCGGCAAATACAGGACTCAGCACCTCTTTTGTACCATGCGTAATGGCATCTTCAAGTTTTTCATGCCCCTCATTGAGGTGTCTCTCAATATTTTCAAGCACAACGACTGCATCATCGGTAAGCATACCAAGCGCAAGAATGATCGCTGTATAGATAACGATGTTAAGCTCCCCACCTGTAAGCCAGATAATAGCCATCGTTGAGAAGAAAACCATAGGAATGGAAAGCCCCGCTGCTACAATAGCACGGAAATTTCCTAGGAAAATCATAATTACCAAAAGTGTATAAATGATCGCATCACGTAGAGCCTCAAGCATATTATCATTTGCCTGCTCGATCAGATCTCTTTGCGTATCGGAAATCTCAAATTTGATATTTGGATACTGCTGCTCTAAAATTTTCATCTGCGCACGCGCTGCTTTACTTACATCAAGAACACTGCCACCCGGCGCACGTTGCACTGCGAGAGCAACAGCATCTTTACCGTTGCCGATATATCCAGATGTACGCTTTTTGTAAGACCATTTTACATCTGCAATATCTTCAAGACGCACATTTGGCATAATTTGGAGTTGTTTGAGTTTTTGAATATTGTCTTTTTCACCATAAAAAGTGATGGTATAGAAGCTGTTATCACCTTTGACAAAACCAATAGGCATATCACGGTTAAGTGTTTGTATCGCCTTTGCAATCGTCTCAAAGTTTACATTGTAGCGTTTAGCCTTGAATGGATCGACTTCTATGTTGATAGCACTCTCGTACCCTCCAAAGACCTCAACATTTCCGATGGCTTTATTTGCAAGCAAAGCCGGTTTAATGAATGAATCTGCAATCTTACGAATACCAGCTAGATCTATGTTCTTATTTTTTGGACTTAGTGCTATCACATCGACAGGAAGTGTGAAATCTCCTGCTGTGTAAATTGCCGGATTTGTTCCCTGCGGCAGTTTTGCTTTGGCAATACTTAGCGCATTGGCAACATCAACTGCCGCTGCATTTAAGCCTTTTTTGTAACCAAAGTCCGCTTTTACAATGGAAAAACCTGCAACATTAACACTGCTTACATCTGTAACAAGCCCAAGACGTGAAATCTCCTGCTCAATTGGCTTTGAAACCGTTGACGCTGCCACCTGTGCCGTAGCCCCCGGCACTTGTGTGATAACTATAACTTGAGGAGGATTCGCATCGGGAAAGAGGTTTTTTGGCAAAGTGACAAGCGCAATGATCCCCATAATAAAAAACGCAGTTATAAGCGAATATAAAAGATAGGGTCGTTTATAGAAAAAATCAAACATCTTCTATTCCTTTACTTTTAAAGCATAACCACTAGTAAGTTTAAGCAAAATATCCGGCTTTGCAACAACGATTTTTTCACCTTGAAGATTATCAGAAACGACAACGCCCTGCTCGGCACTTTGGACAATATGCACCTCTTTTGCTGTTGCGTGAGCACCATTTACGACAAGCACATAACTTTTACCGTTTTTATTTAAAAATGCATCAAATGGAAGGAGTGTCGCTTTTTGATCAAAAGTGACAACATCTACCTGTACTCTGTCACCACTGACAAGATTTGCATCCCCTGTATAGACTTTATACTCAGCAAGCCCGTGAAAGGTAGTGTTGAGCGGTGTAGCAGCATAAAATTTACCATTAAATTTCACACCGCGAATAGGTGTCTCCGTCGGTACACGCACCATAAGGTAAAATCCGTTTTTAGAACTGATAGCAACAAGTGGTTTACCTGGAGCACTGATGCCGCCCTGACTTGCAAATGTTTTGGCGATAACACCATTTACAGGGGCAACAATCGTTGCATAGGAGAGATTGTTTTTCAGTTCAATCTCTTTTTGTTTGAGTGCATTGAGCTGGGCTTGTGTATTTGCTATCATTGTTGTCTCTTTTTGAGACTCTTCTATGGAAGCACCATGTACTTTTAAAAGTTCTAACGTTCTTTTATGAGTTGCTTCTAAGTTCTCAAGAGTGATTTTTGTTGCTTGAAGCTGTTCTTGCACGCTTGCAAGCGCACTTTTAATGGTAGTGGTATCGAGTTTTACAACTATTTCTCCTTTTGTCACTCTCGCACCACTTGGTTTTATCATCTGGATTCTTGCTGCGATGCGTGAAGCGAGTTTGACATCTTTGTCATTCGCCACTTCTGCCAAATATGGCAAAGTGAGTTTCACATCCGTAACCTTTGGTGTCATCACTGATACGACAATCGGGTAGATCTTCGCCTTTGGCAGATTTGCATCATGTGCACGTGCCTCTTTAACCTTTTTTACGCCTGCTACGCCAAGACCTGCAACGACTACTAACCCTATTGTTAACTTTATATATTTATTCATTTTACTATCTCCTCAATATTATTTGCATAGATTACAGCCAACTCCATAAGGGTTTGCCATTTTTGTGCCTCTGTTTTGTAAAGCTCTGCAGATGCAGCGACTACATCATCTTCATAACGTAGATACTCCTCTGTAGAGAGTCTTCCACTCATATAATTAACCTTTGCAATATCTAAAAGCTTCTCTTTGTTCTTTATACTTTTTTGTGAAAGTTTGATAGAATTTTCTAAAAGAGGCAGAGAATTTTGTAGCATTTTTGCTTTTGAACTGAGCTCCTCTTCGAGTTTTTCATACTCTACTTCATCCTGGTGCATTTGAATTTTAGATTTTTTAATTCCTTGATAATCTTCCATTGCAAGAAGTGGTATATTAAGAACAACACCTAGATTGCCATATGTTTCATTAACATTTTCGTTGTTGTTATAAGCTTTGGCTTGAGAAAAAGAGTAACTACCATAAGCAACGATACTTGGGTAGAGTTTCTCTTTTTGCGCATCAACATCAAGGCGGTTTGCTTCTATTTTTAGCTTGAGTGGAGCAAGAGACTTTATGTCATCTGATGTCTGTACTGTACTTACTTCTTGCATTGGTATCGGTGCTTCAAGAGTGATACCTGTAAGTGAGCGGATGCTGTTTATAAGTTGTTCTTTTTGTAGAGCAATCGAGTTCTTCGTTATATCAATTTGGTTGATGCTGTCATCTATTTTATAAAGTGCTGATGCTGGAGCACGACCATTGTCCACTTTTATCTTTATGGTTTTTTGTGTCTCAAGCAAAGATTTTTTCTTTAGATCAAGAGATTTATCTAACTCTACCAAATAGAGATAGTTTGCATTTGCTCCGACAATAACTGCTTCATTTTTAAGGAGATTTATCTTCTTCTTCGCTTCTGCACTCTTTTGCATTTTTTGCGCTTTTGCTGACATTGTATAAATAGACTTCACAAAGAGTGGCATAGTAAAGTTTGCGCCTTCTCTAAATGTATTTTGACTAAAAGGTTGTGCTGGCTTTGATGGATCAACAACAAGTTTGACAAGAGTATCTGGTGGAACTGGTATCATTCCAACGGGTTCACTTGTGTAATCATACTTTGTAAACAAATTTATAGTAGGGTAAAGCTTGGCATTTGCCATCTCTTTTGCTACTTCTGCTTGCTTGATTGCCATCTCGTCAGATTTTGTCTGCGCATGACTCTTGAGCGCATCGAAGAGCTCCGGTATGGTATGGGCACTCAGCAGATAAGGAAGGCTCAGTGCGAGCAGTATCTTTTTCATTGTTTCATCTCCAACATTAGTTTTACTTTTGTAAATATATAGTGTGATATTTCATCAATATCACAGTCACTGCAGGTATTGAGCTCAGTTTCTAATTCTGCTGCTTTTTTTCGCATAGGCTTTGTCGTCACAAGCAGATTGATTGTTCCAACGATCATAAAATGAATGATCATAGGCTCAATGTTATGAAACAGTCCCTGTTTTTCACCCTCACGCAGTATCTCACTTAAAAGTCCGAAAAGTTTGCGAAGACTTGCAAACATCATCTCAGGCAAGTGTGCGCCACTGTCACTGAGCTCACGCAGTATCAAAGAAGAGACATATGGGTTATTATCACAATAGGCTGCATAGGTCTTAATGAAGGCCTCAAGGTCTGCAATCGGAGAGACGCAGCATTTATCTTTCGTGATGATCTCTTCATGGATTGCGTCAAGAACATGCGTCATAACGGCCGCATAGAGTCCCGCTTTATTCTTATAATAGTAAAAAAGCATCGCTTTATTGACACCGCACGCCTGCGCTATCTCATCTGCCGTTGTTGCATCGTAGCCGTTCTTTGCAAAAAGCAGCATCGCATTTTGTATTATCTTTGCTTTTGTCGCTTCAGCATCTCTTGTCTGTTTTGCCATGATTTTGCTCTGCCTCTAGCTTTCAAATGTCTCAAAAGCAGTTTTTGCACTGCCCATCACTGCACTTGAGTGTGCATGTTTGACAATTTTGACCAAAAATGCCATCTCTTCTTTTGTAATGCCCATCTTTTTGAGCATTCTTGTCTGTTCCATTATGCACTCTTCACTTCCAAGTGTAATGGAAGTTGCCAACATAAGCATCATAGATGTTTTTGGATCAAATGGGTTTGCTTCATCTTGCACGCTAAATTTTGAACTCATCGCCTGCTCTATTAAGAATCTTGGATCTATTGCTTTTGCCGCATTAAGAAATTGTGGAAGTGCTCCCATTTTCTCTATCATCATTGCTTCTACTTGTTCCGGAGTTGGTGTTTTCATTTTTCTTTCCTTCTGTAATTTAATTTCAGCATAAATAACTAACTGGTTAATTATAGCAATTATAATTTTTTTTTACAAGAGTTTCTGGAAAAATTTTAGAAAATTTATCAATAAACCGTAATTTATTGATAATAATTATCATAACTATTGACATTGTCTAAGAAATTTTGTACTATTTCAAGATAAAACGATTTTGATAGTAAATATCAAGATTAAAAAATAAAAGGAATTTAAGTTTTGCAGGAGTACACGTCTTGATTACACAGGTATTAATGGTCTTTTAGTCGGTGCATCACTTTACAACGACAGTAAGATCACAATGTTGGATGCCCACCTGAACTATGAAAACAGCGGAGCAAGACTCTATGGCACATACACACAAACAAAACGTTCAGGCACTACAGGTACACAGGTTAAAGAGATGAGCGGCGGCTACATCAATGCGAGCTTTGATGTTCTTTCTCTTACTTCCATCGAGAAGAAAATGCCGGTTTTCGTACAGTATGAGAGTATAAATCCTTTGAAAAAATTAGCTGATGGAACAACGAACAGTGCAGTCAATACAACAACAGTCGGTATAAACTTTTTCCCGCATGAGCAGGTCGTTTTAAAAATGGATTACGCGATGACAGATAACGATCTTGCAAATACAGGCACAAACTCAGATACTTTTAGTGTCTCTATGGGCTTTATTTTTTAGAGTTTTGATATAATGGCAGAAAAATCTTCACGCAAGAGAGTTTTATGATGAAACACTTTTTTATTGCACTCACACCGCTGCTGGCTCTGCCAAACATTCTATCGGCAAAAGTTCTGCTTTCGCCGATAGATGCTATACAAGAGAACTACTCCAAAACTGCCCTTATCAGTAAGAAAAACATTCTTCTCACATCTGAGCAGTTTAAAAAAGTACAGCAAGCGGCAAAAACAAAACTTACTACAAAAATCTACCGTATCTACATTGCTAAAGAGGCAGGAAAAATTCTGGGTTACGGCATACTCATCAACAGAAAAGTACGATCAAAAAATGCTGTGGTAATGTACCTTATCTCCCATAACAAACTCCTAGGCATTGAGATCATTGCCTTTAACGAACCGCAGGAGTATATTCCTACAAAAAGATGGACAGAGCAATTTAAAAATCTTTCTACAAATACAATGCTGCACCTCTCACGCGAAATTCCGACTATTACGGGAGCAACGCTCAGTGCACGCAATGTTACAGACGGCTCACGCATCGCTTTTGCCCTTTACAACGAACTCCTCAAGGAGAAATAATTGCGTTTTACTCTCATTAAAAATGTAAAGCAGGACAAGGCGATGAAGCCACTGCTCAATGGCCTTTTACTCTTTATACTGCTTTACACCATGTTTGATGTTTTTGTCAAAGCACACACGATGGGGCTCTCTGTAAATGCTGTAACAACGACACTTTTTGGCAATGCCGATGAATTTTTAAACCCTATGAACAAGTCCGTATTTTTAGAGTTTATCCATATGCAGATATTTTTTCTTATGATGATTCTCCTCTCCCTCTCAGCTGTCTATGCACGGCTGCTACATAAAAAAAGAAAAACAGTTGTTATGCTCAATGCACTTTTACTCTCAGCACTGCTGACACCACTTGCTCTCGTGAGTGCATACTTTTACTCTGCAGAGTTTATAACTATCTATCTCTTTGGATTTTTCACTTGGCATATTCTCGCTTTGTATATGGCAACAGCTTCACTTTGGGAGCTCAATATTGCCAAATAACGCCTACAGAGTAGCCATCACATACTTCATCCTCTTTTCTCTCTTGCTACTTGGCAGTGGAATATGGATATTTGCACACAAAATCGGCTTTTCCTATGAGAGCGTTTTACACTATTACACAGGCGATGCAGCTGCTTTTGAGGCACCTAAAACCTATGAAGGCATGTTAAAAACAATACTGCCGCACATCTTTGCTTTTGGGCTTTTTGTCATGGTCGTTTTGCACTTTGTCATCTTCACAGCAAAACGCAATACAAAAGAGTTTCAATTTCTTATCTATCTTGCTTTTACCACCGCTTTTTTTGAGCTTTTTTCTCCATTTATAATCCTGTGGGGATTTCACTTCTTTGCATATATCAAAATTATCTCTTTTTTCCTTTTTGAAGGAAGCATTCTATATACTCTCTTTATATTACTTAAAAGTATTCTTTATAATTAATTCGCTACAATCATTGTTATGAAAACATTATTACTCGCACTTTTTATACTCAGTTTCACATCCCTCTTTGCGAACGAAAACAAAGTTTGCCAAAAATGCCACCCGCTCATTTATAAAGAGTACTACAATTCCATTCACAGAAAATCATCACTGCCAAATGATGCAATATATAAAGCACTCTATGACAAAGAGCACAATGCAACAACACAACAGCAATGCTCATCCTGTCACTCTCCTAGTGCAAAAACAGCGCAGGACGCAAAAGAAGCACCTATATCATGTGTTTACTGCCATACAATCAAAGATATAAAAGAGCATGACACCGCAAACAAAAACATACTCAGTGATAAGAAACGAGACTTCTTCTCCGCCGAATCTTCAAAACGCAATGAAGCAAAGGTTACATACGAAACAACAAGTTCCTTTTTCGGTCTTATCAAACGCGCGAAAAACTCTCCTTATCATCAGATAGAGTACAACAATGAAAACTATTACACCGGCAATGTCTGTATGGGATGCCACTCACACGTTAACAATGCCCATGATTTTGACATCATCATGCTCGATGCCTACATCGATAAAAAAGATAAAGACACCTGTATTTCATGCCATATGCCACAGGTAATGGGCTCAAAAACAACACTTCGCGATACGAAAACACATGCCTATCATGGTATTGCAGGTGTGCATAACATGAGTGAGAGCTTAGGAAAATATGTAGATATTTCTCTAGCAAAAAGGAAAGACGGCTTCACTGTTACTCTTAAAAATCAGGCAAATCACGCACTCTTTGGGCAAGCCTATAGAGAGGGAGTGTTGCTAGTGAGTATTGAGAGAGATGGAAAAACAAAAGAGCTGAAACCATTTCTCTTTAGACGAACTTTTGGTAAAAACGGCAAAGCAAGCATGCCTTTTGAAGCAAATGAGGTCATAAAAGACACACTGATATATGCCAAAAAGAGTATTGACTATAACGCAAAGTTGCAAAAAGGTGACAGAGTCACTGTAACACTCGGATATCGTCTTATCTCAAAAGAGGCAGCAAAAACTCTAAACCTGCAAAACAGTGACACACTCACGCAGATAAAAGTTTTAAAAACAGAATCATTTTAATAGACTTCTTGCAAAACTCCTATAGGCTTCAGTAAATTTATTTTGCACAATCTCACTCTGTTTTACTCATCTGAAACTTATAGGAGTTCTGCAAGAAGTCTAATTTTAAATCTTGTACATAGTCGCCTATATTTTCACTGACAATGAGCTTCTTGTGTGACTCTAAGATGATATATGCCAGTTTTTGTTTTGCTAAAAAAGCATAGGCCTTTTTCTTTGGCATAACACTCACAGCCGTTGCATAGGCATCGAGTGTGGCTGAAGGCAGCTTCGAGATCAGTGTCACAGAGATGAAGTTTCTCTCGGATACCTTCTTCTTCGGATCAATGAGATGGTTATGACTCACATCTCCCACATAGCGATTATAGTTCCCACTTGTACTCACAGCGCTCTTGCGCATTGTAAATGTTGCCAGTACACTCTGCTCCTCTAAAGGATCATTGACAGCTATTTTACAGACACCGATGCAGCGAATATCTCCACTGAGCGCTATAACAGCACTCTTCACACCCTGCTTTACAAAGAAATGGCTTATCTTATCAACACCGTAGCCCTTTCCCATACCACCGAGGTCTATCTTTATCGTGTCCGTAATGATCGCTTCTTTATCATCAAACAGCAATCCACTAAGAGATGTCGAGGCTTTTTGCAACGATGCCTCAGAAGCAATCCGCTCATCTTCGCCAAAACGGTACAGATCTTTTGTAATGCTTCCAACAGCAATGTCAAAATAACCGTCCGTGTTTTGATAGTAATCTTCCGAGAGCCTCAAAGCCTCATAGCTGTATGCATCGAATTTTACACTTTTGTTTTGATTGAGTTTGTATATGGGTGAATTCTCGTCGTATGAAGAGATGGAGGACTCTATCTCTTTAAGCAGCTTAAATGCAGGTAAGACGAGCTTTCTATGCTCTTTATCTACCGAAATGGATACAAAGGTACCCATTGCTACTTTTTGTCGCGTAGCAAGCTCTGCTTGCAGCTGCAGAGCCATAAAAAGAACGAGTAAGGCAAAAAGCCGAGACATTAGATGTCGATGACCTCGTTCACTTCCAGACCAAATCCACTGAGACCTACGAAATCTGTCGCTTTCATCGAAGTGATAAGGTTCATTTTTGAGATCCCAAAAGATTTGATGATCTGTGCTCCGATACCGAACTCTTTTGGCGCCGAGTTGTCCTGATGGTGCGTTTTGTTGATAAAGACCAAAAGACCACTGTTTTGTTTCAGATACTCTATCGACTTTATAAGATTGTTGTATTTTTCCTGATTGAGCAAGAGTTCATCATCAGGAATGACATTGTGCACGCGTACATTCGCAACCTCTCCTGCACTGTAAAAAAGAATCGCATTGTGCTTGATACCGTCATGATCCTCAAAAGTATGGCGTGTCACTTTCACACCAAAGAACTCTATCTCTTCAACGGCCACCTCTTGAACAAGTCGTTCGTTTGCAAGTCTGTACTCTACAATGTCAGAAATAAAGACCGTATGCAGATCATGCTCTTTTGCAAAGATATCCAAATCATCACGACGCGCCATTTCACCGTTGTCTTTGATGATCTCACAGATGACACCCGCTTCACTGAGCCCTGCCAGACGACAAAGATCGACAGAGCCTTCCGTATGTCCTGTGCGAACGAGAGTACCACCCTCTTTTGCGATAAGCGGGAAGATATGCCCCGGTTTAACAAGCTCATCCGGTTTTGAGATAGGATTTGCAAGGATCTTGATGGTATCATCGCGCTCTTTTGCAGAGATACCAGTCAGCGCATCTTTGGCATCGACAGAGACTGTAAAAGCGGTCTCATACGAAGATGTATTTGAACTTACCATAGGATTAAGATCAAGTCGGTTCGCTATCTCACGCGAGAGCGCCACACAGATAAGCCCTCTCGCATGCGTTGCCATAAAGTTTACATGTTGGGGTGTTGAAAATGCGGCAGCATAGACGAGGTCCCCCTCATTCTCTCTGTCTTCGTCATCACACATAATGACCATATTGCCCTTTTTGATCTCTTCTATCGCTTTTAATACTCTCTCAATCGGTGTCATAAATATTCTCTTTGTGTTTTTTCTGTGTAATTATACACCGAATTGGATTAAATCCTTGTCAATTTGAAGCCAATTAAAAAAATAGTGATTTTTTCTCAAAAAACTCTTGACATTCAGCATATTTTTGTCTATAATTTCGCTCACAAACACAGAGTAAAAGTGTTTAAATACCGCGGAATAGAGCAGTTCGGTAGCTCGTCGGGCTCATAACCCGAAGGTCGCTGGTTCAAATCCAGCTTCCGCAACCAAAAATCCCCCTAAATTACGTACTTCCAAGCAATCTTAAAAAAATCAAAATATCTTAAATTTGTCAGTTTTTATCAACAT
>VCAX01000031.1 GCA_013607665.1 Campylobacterota bacterium
AAATTAAACATAACTTAAAGCTTGAATGGGTATAATTCCGCACTTTTTGTAGAAATACAACCTAAAAATATTTAAGGACCATAGATGTACGCAATTATTAAAAATGGTGGTAAGCAGTATAAAGTTCAAGAGGGTGACGTTCTTTCATTAGATAAAATGTCATTAGAGCCAGAAGCTACTATCGAAATCAAAGAAGTTCTCGCAGTAAATGCAGGAGAGCTTAAAGTTGGAGCTCCATATGTAGATGGTGCTGTTGTAACTGCTGAAGTTATCAGCGAAGGACGTGACAAGAAAGTTACTATTTTCAAAAAACGTCGTCGTAAAGACAGTAAAGTCAAACGTGGTTTCAGAAGAGATTACACTCGTGTGAAAATCACGAAAATCGCTGCATAAGCTAAAATAACTTAAGGAGAATAGTATGGCACATAAGAAAGGTCAGGGTAGTACACAGAATAATCGTGATTCAGCTGGTAGAAGACTTGGTGTAAAGAAATTTGGTGGAGAAGCTGTTGTGGCTGGTAACATCATTATTCGTCAAAGAGGAACAAAAGTTCACCCAGGTAAAAATGTTGGTATGGGAAAAGACCATACAATTTTTGCTTTAGTTGACGGTGTTGTTGCGTTTGAAAGAAAAGATAAAAAACGTAAACAAGTTTCAATTATCCCTGCTGCATAATTCTACAATGGTTTGAGCTTCGGCTCAAACATTTTTTCTTACACTTCGGAATTTATTTCCAACAATACAAAACTTAAAATATTTAATAATTTACTTTATAATAGTTTTTTCTTAAGTATTTCAATATAGAGTTAAAAAAAGGATCAGACAATGTTTACAGATAGTGTCGAATTAACAGTCTCATCAGGAAAAGGTGGGCAGGGATGTGTAGCATTTCGTCGTGAAAAATTTGTACTCAATGGTGGTCCAAATGGCGGTGATGGCGGTAAAGGCGGAGATGTTTGGTTTAAGTGCGATAACAATACGCACACACTCTCTCATTTTCAAAGAAAGATGCATATAAAAGCAGAAAACGGTCGTCCTGGTGAGGGTTCAAACTGTACAGGAAAATCAGGTGCAAAAAAAGTTATCATTGTGCCACCTGGGACACAGATTGTGGATGTTGAGAGTGGTGAAGTTTTACTTGACATGGTTGAAGATGGACAAGAAGTGAAGTTTTTAGAGGGTGGAAAAGGCGGACTTGGAAACACGCACTTCAAATCTCCTACAAATCAAAGACCTACATATGCACAGCCGGGTGAAAAAGGTGAAACGCGTAAAATCAAGCTAGATTTGAAACTTATTGCCGATGTTGGGCTTGTCGGCTTTCCAAATGTTGGTAAATCAACACTTATCTCAACAGTATCAAATGCACGTCCTGAGATTGCAAATTATGAGTTTACGACACTCACGCCAAAGCTCGGTCAGGTAAATATTGGAGATTATGAGTCATTTGTTATGGCAGATATTCCGGGAATTATCGGCGGAGCACATGAAGGCAAAGGGCTTGGAATCAAATTTCTACGCCATATAGAGCGCACAAAGACACTGCTGTTTATGATTGATTTAGCTTCATACCGTGATTTAAAAGAGCAGATAGAGGTACTCAAAGATGAAGTTGCCTCTTTTTCCGAAAAACTCGGCACTTCAAAGTATGCAATAGCATTGACTCGTGTTGATATCGTGCCGCCAGAAGATCTTACAAATTTAGTGACGAACTTCATTGAGATGTTGGGACTTACTCCAAGTAAACAGAGTGAATTTGAATTTGACAATGAACTGCCATATTTTATTCAAGAAAGTGCAGATGAAACACTCGGGTTTGAGAGAGAAAAACCATACTTTATAGCACCTATCTCTTCAGCTACACATAAAAATATAGAGCCGCTCAAATATGCACTCTTTAATTTAGTACAGTCTGACAGAAAGTAGAGATAATGAAACGTGTTGTTGTCAAAGTAGGCAGTGCAGTACTCACGCAAGATGGTGAGATTGCACTTTCACGCATGCAGGCACTTGTGAATTTTTTGGTTGCACTCCGTGAAAAATATGAAGTTGTTTTGGTCTCTTCAGGTGCTGTTGCGGGCGGCTATACAAAACTCAAACTAGACAGAACTATAATCGCAAATAAACAAGCACTTGCTGCCATTGGTCAGCCTGTTTTAATGGGCAGATACGCCAAAAAATTTGAGAAACACGATGTTATTACGGCACAGGTACTTGTTACTGCAGCAAATCTCAATAAAGCTGATGATATTCAAAGAGTGAGAAATACCGTTGAGACACTTTTGAAAAATGGAGTCATTCCTATTGTCAATGAGAATGATGCAACGGCTACAGATGAGCTTGAAGTTGGAGACAATGATCAACTTTCAGCCTATATAACAAAGCATACAGATGCAGATATGCTCATTATCCTTTCAGATATAGATGCTTTTTATGATAGTGATCCTCGTAAAAACAAAGATGCAAAAGTCCGTAAAATCGTTCATTCTATTGATAAAGAGATGCTCATGCAAGAGGTGACACCAAACAATATCTTTGCAACGGGCGGCATAGTTACAAAACTCAAGGCTGCTGCATACCTGCTTGAAAATAACAAAGAGACATTTTTAGCAAGTGGCTTTGATTTGCATGATGTAAAGCGTTTTATGCTTGATGGTGTGCATGAAGGTGGTACACTCTTTACCAAGAGGTTGCAATAATGATAGATGTGATATTTATGGGAACACCGGACTATGCCGATGTAATTTTAAAAGCGCTCATTGCAGACGCTGACATTAATGTAAAAGCTGTCTATACCCAGCCGGATAAACCGGTAGGGCGCAAGAAAACTTTAACACCTCCTGTCGTGAAAACGACTGCACTTGAGCATAATATTGCTCTCTATCAGCCTCAAAAGCTGCGTGAAGAGAGCGTAATTGCAGAACTTTTACAAATCGAATGCGATTATATTGTTGTAGCAGCCTATGGGCAGATATTGCCGCGTGCTATTTTGGATCATGCCCCATGTATTAACCTACATGCTTCTATTTTGCCGCAGTATCGTGGAGCATCTCCAATCCAACAGACGCTGCTCAATGGTGATAAAGAAACGGGTGTAACAGCTATGCTTATGGAAGAGGGGCTTGATACCGGTGATATTTTAAAGATTGAAAAGATTCAAGTCGGTGATGATGAGATGCTTGCATCACTCTTTGAGAGACTCACGCAGCTAGCAGCTTCATTGACGCTTGATGTATTGAAAAATTTCGAGCTTTACACACCTGTTCCACAGGATGATACACAAGCAACACATTGTAAAAAAATCACAAAAGCAGATGGAGAAGTCACTTTTGATGATGCACAGACGCTCTATAATAAGTATAGAGCTTTCACTCCTTGGCCGGGCATCTATCTTGCAAGTAAACTCAAACTAAAAAAGATAGCACTGCAAGACAGTAACTCATCAAACAGAGCCGGAGAGATTCTTTCTATTGATAAAGAGAGTATTGTTGTTGGATGCACAAAGGGGTCAATTCGTGTTTTTCGTGTGCAACCGGAATCGAAAAAAGAGATGGATGTTCTAGCATATATCAACGGTAAGAGGTTGGGTCTTGCAGATACTCTATTTTGAGACGCTTGATTCAACGCAAATATATCTAAAAGAGAAACTCCTTAAAAAAGAACTCAATGCTCCTATAGCCATCTCGGCTGAAGTACAAACTAGTGGTATCGGCAGTAGAGACAATGCATGGGAATCTGCAAAAGGTAACCTTTTTCTCTCTTTTGCTCTCCCTTTAAAGCAATTACCTTGTGATCTGCAGCTTGCATCTGCATCTATCTATTTTTCTTATCTTTTACAAGAAACTTTAGTGGCATTTGGATCCAAAGTTTGGATAAAATGGCCGAATGATTTTTATTTTGGTGAGAAAAAGATAGGTGGTATGATAACAAACATCGTCGATGAAAATATTGTCTGTGGTTTTGGCTTGAACATTACAGATGCACCAAAAGAGTTTGCAAAGCTTGATATTGCTATTGAAAAAAAAGTGTTGCTGGAAAATTATTTCAAAAATATTGAAAAAAAAGTTTTATGGAAGCAAGTTTTTAGCAAATATAAGTTAGAATTTTACAGAAACCAAAATTTTTTCACACATAGTAACGGTGTTAAGGTTTCTTTAGGTGATGCTACACTCAATACTGATGGCAGTTTGAATATTAATGGTGAGAGGATATACAGTTTAAGATGAGCGAAGTAATTGTAATAGCAAATCAAAAAGGTGGCGTGGGTAAGACTACGACAGCTGTCAACCTAGCGGCTTCCCTTGCAGTTGCAGAGAAGAAGGTTTTGCTTATCGATTCAGATCCACAGGCAAATGCCACAACTTCGCTTGGATTCCACAGAAATGATTATGAGTTTAACATCTATCATGTACTCATTGGCACAAAAAAACTCAAAGATATCATCTTAAAATCAGACCTTCCGACACTGCATCTCGCTCCTTCAAACATTGGTCTTGTAGGGATTGAAAAAGAGTATTATGATGCAGATAAAGCAAAAGGTCGCGAGCTTGTGCTTAAAAAAGCCATTGCAAATGTGAAGAAGGATTATGACTATATCATTATCGACTCTCCACCAGCACTTGGCCCAATGACAATCAATGCGCTTTCGGCATCTAACTCTGTTATTATTCCTATTCAGTGTGAATTCTTTGCACTTGAAGGACTTGCACAGCTACTCAATACGGTTAAACTTGTGAGAAAATCGATTAATCCAAAATTGACGATTAAAGGTTTTATCCCGACAATGTTCTCTGCGCAAAACAATCTTTCAAAGCAGGTTTTTGCAGATTTACGACAGCATTTCAAGGGAAAACTTTTTACTGATGATAAAGACAGATATATTGTCGTACCAAGAAATGTAAAATTGGCAGAGTCTCCATCATTTGGAAAACCTGCAATTCTTTATGATGTAAAATCAGCAGGCTCTATAGCCTATCAAAATCTAGCACAGGCGATTATACGATAATGAAGACACAGAAACTTGGACGTGGTTTAGACGCGCTTTTAGGTGAAATAGATGAGGCGTACGAAAATGAAGGCACACAAAGAGATGCCATTATTGAGATTCCTTTAAAAGATATCCGCCCAAACCCTTTTCAGCCGAGAAAATCTTTTGATGAAACAGCACTGGCAGAGCTTGCAGAATCCATTAAAAACGACGGACTACTGCAGCCTATTGTTGTAACGGAAGATATAGATGGATATGTACTTATAGCAGGAGAGAGACGCTTTCGTGCTTCAAAACTTGCAAAGCTCAAAGAGATTCGCGCAATTGTTCTAAACTCTGATGAACAAAAAATGCGTCAATTTGCACTGATTGAAAATATTCAAAGAGAAGAGCTCAACTCCATTGAATTGGCAGAAGCATACAATGAACTTATTAAGCTCCACGATATCACACATGAAGAACTTGCTACAATGATTCATAAAAGCAGGGCACATATTACAAATACGCTCCGTCTTTTACAATTGTCTGCGAAAACACAAAAAGCACTGGTTGAAAAAAAGATATCAGCAGGCCACGCTCGGGTTCTTGTTGGCTTGGATGATAAAGAACAGCAGCTTATGGTCAACTCTATTATCGGACAAAAGTTGAGTGTTCGTGATGTAGAATCGATGATAAAAAGTATGAAAAAAGAGGAAAAAGAGCTCCCGCAAAAAGAGAATGATGAAATTTTACTCGATTTTTCAAAACTCAAAGAAAAACTCAATGATTTGGGCTTTTATGTTAGAAGTGCGAAAAACGGATTGACAATAGAATTTGATTCTCAAGAAGAACTAGAAGAGTTTTTTTCACACCTTACACATTAAGAGTGAAAAATTTCACTTTTTCCCACTCATTTAACTATCCTTTCAATTTAATCATAGTATAATCTCGCAACTTTTAGGAGGTGCTATGTTAGATATAAATCCAATACTACTCTTGGCTACATTTGTTGTATTTGTTTCGCTTATAGCCGTTCTAAATAGTTGGCTTTATAATCCACTGATCAGTTTTATGAAAAAACGTGATGACGACATTAAAAAAGACCTTGAAAAAGTCGGTAATAATGATGCGGAAATCAACGAACTTCATGCAAAAGCAGAATCAATAATTATGAATGCTAAACTAAAAGCTGCGGCCCTAAGAGAAAAAGTTATCGCGGATGCTAAGGAATTAGCAGACAGTAAATTAGAAGCAAAGCGTGCTGAGCTCGCGTCAGAATATTTAGAGTTTGAGCAATCACTTGCAAAATCTAAAGAAGAGTTGACAAATGACTTAATGAGTCAGGTTCCAATGTTCAAAGAAGCTTTAAAAGCTAAAATAAGTCAGATATAAAGGATGCAATGTGAGTAGAATTTTAGTATTATTACTGATGATATCAACGTATGCATTAGCATCTGAAGCTGCGCATGAGGGAGGAACAGATATCGTTCAAAGAACTGTAAACTTTCTTCTTTTTGCCGGGCTTATTTGGTATCTGGTAGCGGAACCGGTAAAGAACTTTTTTGCTGGAAGAAGTCAGGCTATAGCTGATGAATTGAAAAAAGTTCAAGCCAAGCTTGATGAGTCTGTTACTCTTAAAAAAGAGGCGCTTGCAAAAATTTCAGAAGCAGAGAAATTCGCTGAAGAGTTGGCAACGAACGCTAAAAAAGAGAATAAGATTCTTAATGACAGTATCATGCAACAGTGTGAAGCTGAATTGGAAACTTTGGTAAAACAACATGCTGCCAAAAAAGAGTTTGAACAAAGAAATATAGTTCGCGAAGTAGTTGAGACTATTGTTGCTGAAACATTGGATCAAAGTTCTGATATCTTTGACAGAGAAGCTATGGCAAATGTTATTTTAAAGAAGGTGGCATAGATGGAAGAACTGATTGCAAAAAGATATATAAAAGCACTCAAGAGTGAATTTGACACACAGACAGTTCAAAATATTTCATCTGTTTTCAATGCTTTGGCAGAATCATTTCAAGATGATAAGTTTGTCAGCATCATTGAGAATCCTGAAGTGAATGCTGCAACGAAGTCAGAAATTTTGCTTGAAGCTGTTAAACCTGCAAAATCAGATAAAGTTGATAACTTAATCAAACTGTTAGTGGAAAACAAAAGAGTCAATATTATTCCTGCAATGGCCAAGGAACTGCAAAAAGATATAGCAAACACGACTAAAACTTATGAAGGGGTTATCTATAGCGACAGTGATATCGACGCAAAAGTTATAGAAGAACTTGGTAAGGGTTTAAGTAAGAAATTTGATTCTACTATATCTTTTACTTTTGTTAAAAATGATTTCAATGGAATCAAAGTGGAAGTAGAAGGTTTAGGTATTGAGATTAATTTCTCTAAAGATAGAATCGACAGTCAAATTATAGATCATATAATTAAAGCAATTTAACTTCAAGAGAGGAGAACAATAGTGATAGCAAAAATTCAAGCTGATGAAATCAGCTCAATAATTAAAGAGCGTATCGACAACTTTGAACTAAGTGTCGATATTAATGAAACAGGTAAAATTGTTTCTTATGCTGATGGTGTTGCACAGGTTTACGGACTAAGCAATGTTATGGCAGGAGAAATGGTAGAGTTCGAAGAGGGAACAAAAGGTTTAGTAATGAACCTTGAGGAGAGCAGCGTAGGTGTTGTTATTCTTGGTTCTGGAACTGAGTTAAAAGAGGGAATGAGTGTGAAACGTCTTGGAACACTTTTAAAAGTTCCTGTAGGTGATGCACTTCTTGGTCGTGTTGTTAATGCTCTTGGTGAGCCAATTGACGGTAAAGGACCAATCGAAGCAACAGAATTCCGTTTTGTTGAAGAAAAAGCACCTGGCATCATGGCAAGAAAATCTGTTCATGAGCCACTTGCAACCGGTATTAAAGCGATTGATGCACTTGTACCAATCGGTCGTGGTCAGCGTGAGCTTATCATTGGTGACAGACAAACTGGTAAGACTACAGTTGCTCTTGATGCGATCATTAACCAAAAAGGTAACGGTGTTGTATCTATCTATGTAGCAGTTGGACAAAAAGAGTCAACTATTGCACAGGTTGTTCGTCGTTTAGAAGAGCATGGAGCAATGGAGAACACAATCATCGTTTCAGCTACTGCTTCTGAAGCTGCTGCACTTCAATTCCTTGCACCATATACTGGTGTTACAATGGGTGAATACTTCCGTGACAATGCACGTCATGGTCTTATTGTGTATGATGATCTTTCTAAGCATGCGGTAGCATATCGTGAAATGTCTCTTATTCTTCGTCGTCCTCCGGGTCGTGAAGCATATCCAGGTGATGTTTTCTATATCCACTCAAGACTTCTTGAGCGTGCTGCAAAACTTTCTGATGAAAATGGTGCCGGTTCTTTAACTGCACTTCCAATCATTGAAACACAAGCGGGAGATGTTGCGGCATACGTACCGACAAACGTTATCTCTATTACAGATGGACAGATTTTCCTTGAGACTGACCTTTTCAACTCTGGTGTACGTCCGGCGATCAACGTTGGTCTTTCTGTATCTCGTGTTGGTGGTGCTGCTCAGATCAAAGCTACGAAGCAAGTTGCTGGTACTTTACGTCTTGATCTTGCACAGTATCGTGAACTTCAAGCATTTGCGCAGTTCGCATCTGATCTTGATGAAGTTTCTCGTAAGCAACTAGAGCGTGGTCAAAGAATGGTAGAGGTTCTTAAACAGCCTCCATATTCTCCACTTTCTGCTGAGAAACAAGTTGTTATTATCTTTGCTGGTAATGAAGGTTTCTTAGATGATTTCGATCCGTCAAATGTAGTACGTTTTGAAGCAGAGCTTTATCCGTTTATTGAAGCTTCTTATCCTCAAATCTTTGAGAACATTAGAAGTAGCCAAAAAATTGATGATGACACAAAAGCATTATTAATGAAAGCATTAGAAGAGTTCAAAGCTAGCTTTGTAGCGAACTAAGGGATATTTTATGGCAAACTTGAAAGATATTCAAAGACAGATTAAAAGTGTAAGTAACACTCAAAAGACGACGCGTGCAATGAAACTTGTTTCAACTGCTAAGCTTCGTCGTGCAGAGGAACTTGCAAAACGTTCTCGTCTTTATGCCCAAAAAATGAATCAGGTTATTGCCGAAATAGCGGGACGCATTCAGTGTAATAAAGTTGGCGGATTAAGCAAAAAAGTGCTTGAGTCTGTTGGAAATTCTGAAAACCGTATGTTTGAATCTATCGAAGATCCAAAAATGGTTGACATCGTTTTTGTAACTGCAGATAAAGGTCTTTGTGGTGGTTTTAATATTCAAACTATAAAAGCTGTTAACAAGCTTTTAAAAGAGTATAAAGCAAAAAATGTCAAAGTGCGTTTACGTGGTATCGGTAAAAAAGGTATAGAGTACTTTAACTACAATGAAGTAGAAATGCTTGACAGTGTAGTTGGGTTGAGTTCTAAACCTGATAAAGAAAAATCTGATGATTTCATCATGACATCTATCTCTGACTTTAGAGATGGAAAAATTGATGCTCTACATATTGTATATAACGGATACAAGAACATGATTACACAAGAATTACATGTGAATCAAGTTCTACCGATAGATGCAGATAAATTTGACTGTAAAGAAGCAGAGTCAAGTTCTATGTTAGAGATAGAAGCAGAAGATGAAGAGAAAATGCTTGATTCTTTAGTAGAAAAATATATTAATTACAATATGTACTACTCTTTGATCGATTCAATTGCTGCTGAACACTCTGCACGTATGCAGGCGATGGACACAGCAACGAATAATGCAAAAGAGATGGTGAAAAACTTAAATGTTGAATTTAATAAAGCACGTCAAGCTGCTATTACTACAGAGCTGATAGAAATTATCAGTGGTGTGGAGTCTATGAAATAATGGAGAAAAATATGATTGGAAAAATTAGCCAGGTAATGGGTCCTGTTGTTGATGTTGATTTTGATGGTTATCTTCCAGTAATTAACGAAGCTATCGAAGTTAAAGTTAATTTAGATGGAAATGAACATCGTTTAGTTTTAGAAGTTGCTGCGCACTTAGGTGACGGTCGTGTTAGAACGATTGCAATGGATATGAGTGAAGGTCTTGTACGTGGTATGGAAGCTACTGCTACTGGTGCACCTATCAAAGTTCCTGTTGGAGAGAAAGTACTTGGTCGTATTTTCAATGTAATCGGTGAGACTATTGATGGTGGTGAACAAGTTGAAGGTGCTCCAGAGTGGTCAATCCACCGTGCTCCACCACCACTTGTTGATCAATCAACGACTACAGAGATGTTTGAAACTGGTATTAAAGTTGTTGACCTTCTTGCACCATATGCAAAAGGTGGTAAAGTTGGACTATTCGGTGGTGCTGGTGTTGGTAAAACAGTTATCATCATGGAACTTATTCACAATGTTGCGCATGGACATGACGGTCTTTCTGTTTTTGCCGGTGTTGGTGAGAGAACACGTGAAGGAAATGACCTTTACTATGAAATGAAAGAATCAAACGTTCTTGACAAAGTTGCACTGTGCTACGGTCAAATGAGTGAGCCTCCTGGAGCACGTAACCGTATTGCACTTACTGGTCTTACAATGGCTGAGTATTTCCGTGATGAGAAGAAACTCGATGTTCTTATGTTCATCGATAATATCTTCCGTTTTGCACAGTCTGGTTCAGAGATGTCAGCACTTCTCGGACGTATTCCATCTGCAGTTGGTTACCAACCGACACTTGCTCGTGAAATGGGTGCACTTCAAGATCGTATTACATCTACGAAAAATGGTTCAATTACATCTGTTCAAGCGGTATATGTACCAGCAGATGACTTGACTGACCCGGCTCCTGCGTCTGTATTTGCTCACTTAGATGCAACAACAGTACTTAACCGTAAAATTGCGGAAAAAGGTATCTATCCTGCAGTTGATCCACTTGATTCAACTTCAAGACTCCTTGATCCACAAATTCTTGGTGAAGAGCACTATAATGTGGCTCGTGGTGTTCAGCAAACACTTCAGAAATATAAAGATCTTCAAGATATCATTGCGATTCTTGGTATGGATGAGCTTTCTGAAGATGACAAAAACGTTGTTGAACGTGCTCGTAAAATTGAGAAATTCCTTTCTCAACCATTCTTCGTTGCAGAGGTATTTACAGGTGCTCCTGGTAAATATGTTTCTCTTGAAGATACTATCAAAGGTTTCAAAGGCATTCTTGATGGTGAATACGATCATATGTCTGAAAACTCATTCTATATGGTTGGTAGCATGGACGAAGCTATTGCTAAACACGAGAAAAACAAATAAGCAATATGCTTAGTAAAGGACTGTAATGGATACGTTTAAACTTGAAATCCTAACACCAAACGGCGAAATCTATAATGATAAAGCCGTTAGTGTTGTTCTTCCTGGTAAAGAGGGAGAATTTGGCGTTCTAGCTGGTCATGCTTCACTGACAACTTTGTTAGAAGCTGGTGTAGTGGACGTTGAAAAAGAAGATAAATCAGTCGAATCTATTGTTATTGATTGGGGTGTTGCTCAAGTTAGTGAAGAGAAGGTCGTTGTTTTAATTGAAGGTGCCACTGCTATTCGTGGTGCAAATGAAGCTGAAATCGCGCAAGCCTTAGAAGAGGCGAAGAAACTCATTAATGATGTGGCAGATTCATCTTCTGCTATCGCTTCTGTTTCTGCTAAAATAGAGTCAGCAGCTCAAAGATTGATATAATATATGATTAATAATTTAATCGATTTCTATCTTAAAAGTCATCTAGTCACAATAGGTGTACTGATTCTCTTGTCAGTATACTTTATAATATTGAACTGGGTGTTTTTTTACCGCTATTTTTCTCTTAACAGCTGGCTTAAAAGTGAGAGTGCTTCTTTGGAATCACTCCTGCTTGGAGCTGTGACTGTTAACGAAAACTCTTTTTTAAATAATTTTATCAAAACGAGTAATATTGTTTCAAAAGAAGTTTTAGACCTAGCTATGCTGGCCGCTACAAAAGAAGCAACGAAGGGGCTCTCTATCCTTTCTGTATTTGCTTCTACCTCTCCTTTTATAGGACTCTTTGGTACAGTTGTTTCCATTTTAGATACCTTTGCGCATATTGGACAGACCAGTGGGAGCATGGCGATTATCTCTGCCGGTGTTTCTGATGCTCTTGTTGCAACCGCATCGGGTATTTTTGTAGCTATTTTTGCCTATACCTATCATCAGATGCTCAAGAGAAAATCTTATGAACTGATCTCCTACCTTCAAATGCAAAGTGATGCACTCTTAGCTCGTAAGGCATAAACATGATCTATGATTGGGAAGAAAAACCAGAGTTAAACATTACACCGCTTGTAGATGTAATGCTGGTTTTACTCGTTGTTCTGATGGTTATTGCGCCAAATATTATGTTTGAAGAAAATATCAAGTTGCCGCAAGGCTCAACGACACAGGAAGTCTCTAAAATACCACCGGTGCATATTACAGTGGATAAAGAGGGCAATATAAAAGTAAATAAAGAAAACTTTCTTTTAAATGCATTTAGTGATAATTTCTTTTTATATGCTAAAAAACTTGATAAAAAGGCAACGGTTCTTATCAGTGCAGATAAGCGTCTTGATTACGGTGTTGTCATGTCTGTGCTTGCAGCAGTGAAACAAGCCGGTTTTTCAGAGGTTTCTTTAGCGACAAATGGATAGACACAATAATTATTTCATTATAAGCGGCTTTTTAGCCTTCTCTCTCTTTTTTGTTTTTCTGGGACTTTTTATCTATATGATGTTTGTTGCTGTCAAAGATACAAGTTATGGATTGACGAAAAAAAAGTTCATTGCCGTATCTGTTGTCATACCCAAAAATATTGCTAAAGCAACTTCCTCTGCTTCTAGATCGCAAACAATATCCAAAAGCCTCAGTCAAGATATTGATGTCAATGACCTTTTTTTAAATGTATGGACACAAAAGATAACTCATCAAAAGAAACCCAAAAAAGTCAATGCAAAAAGAATTCAGGATATTGCGAAAAAAGTGAAAACTCTGCAAAAGAATAAAGCAAATTCAATTGCTGAAAAAATTGAGAATTTGGATATATCCCAGTCACAAAAAAATGAAGAACAGGTTTCGAGTGCTAATGAGGTTAATGAATATTTGGCTAAAATTCAAGCAATTGTTTATCAATATTTTAATGTTCCGCCAAATAGTGCAGGCAATAGCGTCAAGAGTGTTATTGAACTCGATCCGCTTGGTCACATGAAAGATTTTAGGATCTTGACTTATTCGGCAAATGAGGCATTGAATGCGGAGGCAGACAGGATTAAAGAGAGACTGAGAAATGTCATTTTCCCTAAAAATCCACAAAACAGGTCCAGCAGGGCTGTTGTAGTATTAATTTCCAAGGAGTAACATTTGAAAATTCTTTTTTCATTATTTATCTTTATCAGCGTTGTATTTGCAAATGATGCAACCATTGAAGTCATAAAAAAAGCAAACACTTTACCTTCTATAGTGGTTGAAGATGCCTCTATCTCTTATGATGACACTTTTCGATTGCGTTTTTTTAAAACACTCGTTGCAGATTTGAATGTAATTTCTATCTTTAATGTTGACAGACATCACAGAATTGCAAATTTTAATGATGTGGATGTTCTTGTTGAGAACAAAGATATGAACTATGTTCTACGATATAAAATGTTTGAAGATGAGAATGCTGCGTTAAATGTCCAAGTGAAACTTTTAGAAAAAAATGATGAAGTCTTTGTAAAAAACTATCGCGTTGCCAAGAGAGATATTTTCATGTTCGTTTCTCACGCAATAGCTTATGATATAAATGAATTTATGGGGCAGGCACCTGTTACATGGATGAAAAGAAAAGTCATTTTTTCACGTATAATCGCACCAAAGAAGAGTGAGATAGTGATCGTTGATTATACACTTGCTTATCAACACACTATTTTAAAAGGTGGTTTCAATATTTTTCCTAAGTGGGCCAATAAAGCACAGACTGCATTTTACTATACAGCACTGGATATGCCTAAACCAACACTAAAATATGTTAATATCAAAACAGGAAAGCTTGAAAATGTTATCTCCTCTGATGGCATGATGATCTGTTCAGATGTGAGTGTTGATGGCAAAACACTACTGCTTACTATGGCGCGTACAGGGCAGCCGGATATTTACAGTTTTAATACCCTGACAAAAAAATACAAGCGTTTAACACGCTACAGTGGTATTGATGTCAATGGGCAATTCATGAATAAAAATCAGATTGTTTTTATCTCTTCACGTCTGGGATATCCAAACGTCTTTACAAAGCATTTAGATACTAATGAAGTAGAGCAGATGGTCTATTACGGAAGAAGTAACGTTTCATGTAGTGCACATGGAAACTATGTGGTCTATGCAGCCAGAGAGAGCTCCAACGCTTTTAGTAAAAATACCTTTAATCTGCATCTAATCTCAACAAAAACAGATTTTATCAGACGTTTGACAGCAACAGGTATCAACCAATTTCCAAGATTTTCAAAAGATGGAGACGCAATTATCTTTATCAAGAACTATAAGGGGCAGAGTGCAATTGGAATCATTCGTTTAAATTACAATAAAAATTATCTTTTCCCGCTCAAACATGGAAGAATACAGTCCATGGACTGGTAAGAGGTATTTGTTACCAATTTTTGGTATAATAATTTTAGATTAAATATTCAAGGAAATAGATATGAAAAGTATAGTACTTTCTAGTGTTGTTACAGCACTTTTAGTTTTTAGTGGTTGTTCTTCAAAAGAACCTGCAGTAGATAGCAAAACAGAAGAGGTTTCTGCTCCAGCAGCTCAAGAGGTTCAAGCACCGGCAACTGAGACAGTGTCAAGTGAAGAGAGTGTTGTAAATTCAAGTACAGAGAATGCTGCAAATTCTACTGAAACGACAATGGCTGCAATAGAAAGCAAATTACCGACAATTTATTTTGCTTTTGATAAGTACAATATCACTCCTGAAATGCAAGAGCGTATAGATGCAGCTGCAGAACTAGGAAAAACAAATGCTGCAAAATCTTTAAGTGTAAAACTAGAAGGTAACTGTGATGAGTGGGGAAGCGATGAGTATAACTTCGCACTTGGTCTAAAACGTGCACAAGCAGTTAAAAATGCTTTGGTTGCAGACGGAATCGATGCTTCTCGTATTTCAATGGTGAGCTATGGCGAATCTAACCCTGTTTGTACTGATCATACAAAAGAGTGCTGGGCTAAAAATCGTCGTGTAAATTTCAAACTTTTACCATAGTTTTTTAAGTACACCTATGAAACGAAATGCAATAGTAAGTCTGCTTATTGTTGCTGCTGTTCCAACTCTACTCCTAAGTGCCGAACCCTCTGCGTTTGGTGCGGGAGATCTTTCAAGTCCTGAACCTTACGGGCTTACTTCTAGCGAAAAAGTCATATTAGAAACAAAAGATAAGCTGAAAAAAGTTGCACTTAAAAGCAACTCGCAAGCAAGTCAACTTGATTCCCTGCGTGAAAGAATAGATGGACTGCAGAGTATTGTTGAGAGCATAAGCAGAAAAACACATAATAATCAAATTAACTTAGAAAAGCTTAAAGAAGAAGAAGATACAGGTTTTGCCAATGCAACAGAGTATCAAACACGACTAAGTGAATCAATTCAGCAAAACACACAGCAAATCACAGAGTTAAAAGCATCGCTCTTAGAACTTTCAAAGCTTGTAGATACTATCAATACTGAGTATGTAACAAAAGAGGAGTATAACACACTTGTCAAAAGTCTCAATGATTTTAAAGCCTTGGTTGCAAAAGAATTGCAGTCTCCAAAGAAGACAAAATCAAAGAGTTCAAAAATGAGCAGTGCTGCTTTATATAATCTTGCAAAGAAAAACTTTGATAAAAAGTATTATACAAAAGCAATTGCAAACTATGAAGAGCTTATCAGACGGAAATATAAACCGGCTTATGCACACTATATGATAGGTGAGATGAACTATAAAAGAAAGAACTATGCGAAAGCCATCTCTTACTTTAAAAAAAGTTCACAACTCTATGCAAAAGCCTCTTATATGCCTAAACTGATGTTACATACTGCAATATCTATGGAAAAAACAGGTGACAAAGCGCATGCAAATACATTTTACAAAGCAATTATTGCAAAGTATCCAAAGTCCCAAGAGGCAAAAGAAGCGAAACGTCGCTTAGGTAAATA
>VCAX01000032.1 GCA_013607665.1 Campylobacterota bacterium
TATGTTACGTTAATGTTAAAATGGACAGAAATAAAAGCTATATTCATAGAGTTTTGTTACAAAACTTCGATATAATTTATTTTGTTAAAATTTTTTAAAGGTTTGTGATAACAGCATGAATAAGTATGGAGAGATAGCTGAGTATTTACAGCTTTTTTTAGATGATGAAGTGCGAAAAACGGGAATCTCTAAAGTCGTTGTAGGGCTTAGCGGCGGGCTTGATTCTGCTGTTGTTGCAGTGCTTGCACAAAAAACTTTTGGTGATGATCTGCTTTGTGTGAAGATGCCGTCGCAATATTCGTCACAAAGTTCGCTTGATGATGCCGATGAATTATGCCGAGATTTTGGTCTGCGTAATATCACCTGCTCAATTGAGCCGATGCTGCGTGAGTATGAAGCGATGCATCCTGATTTGGATAATCTTCGCAAGGGAAATTTCTCAGCGCGCATGCGTATGGCGACACTGTTTGACATATCAGCCCGTGAAAATGCTTTGGTGTTGGGTACTAGTAACAAAAGTGAGTTGATGCTGGGCTATGGGACACTCTATGGTGATCTGGCATCAGCTGTAAATCCTATAGGCGATTTGTATAAGAGTGAGGTTTTTGAGCTTGCAGAGTACCTTGGCGTGAGTGAATGCATTATCAAAAAACCGCCTTCTGCCGACTTGTGGGATGGACAGAGTGATGAAGCGGATCTGGGCTATACCTATGCGCAGCTCGATGCTGCAATGAAACTCTATGTTGATGAGAGACTCTCACGCGAGGAGGTCATTGCAAAAGGCATAGATGAAAAGATGCTCGATATGATTATTGGGCGTATCTTTAGAAACCATTTTAAGCGAAAGATGCCGGTGATTGCAAAATTGACATCAAGAACACTTGGACATGATTTTAATTATCCAAGAGATATCAGACTATAAAGGAAGAAAAATGAAAAAAGAACTAAAAATACCATTTAGCAAGTATGAAAGCTCGCGTGAGGCACACTCAAATGTCAGTGATGCACTTGATGGTGAGGATGTGAATCAGGTAGCAGAGCTTGAAGATGAATTTTCTTCCTATGTAGGCGCTTCGTATGCACTTGCAACATCCCACGGAACTGCTGCACTGCATTTAGCAATGTTGGCACTTGATTTAAAGCGTGGTGATAAAGTAGTTTGCTCTGTCAATGCACATCCAAGTATTCCCGAAGTTGTACGCCATTTTGATGCGGAGCCTGTTTTTATAGATATCCAAGAGCAGACTTACAACATTAACCTTGGCAAACTCGAAGCTTATTTGCAGGAGCACAGCTCTAAAAAACTCAAAGCAGTCATCGTTTCCCATCTTGGCGGCGTAACGGTTGACCTTGAACGTGTTTACTCAATGGGAAGAAGTTATGATGTCAAGATAGTAGAAGATGTAAGTGATGCACTTGGCACTACTTATAAGGGACAAAAAATTGGCTCTACGGGTGCGGACATTGTCTGTTTTAATTTTTCTCCACATTTCAAAAAGAACATCTGCAACGGCGGTATGCTTGTAACGGATGATGATGAGATCATGGAGCGTGCACGTCTGCTTGCAAATCATGCTATGGTGCGTGATGAAGATGCCTTAGAGTATATTTATGATGTTGTCGATATCGGTAATGATTACTCTTTAAGTCAGCTCAATGCCGCTTATATTCGTGCACAGATTATGCAGCAGGATGAGAACATTCAAAGACAGCAGGAGATTGCAAGAATGTACTCTGAGGGGCTTACCGGTGTAGACCATGTTACTATTCCAGATATGAGCAATGAGGAGAATCCTTTCTCTCTTTACATTATTAAAATAGATAAAAACCGTGATTCTTTTGCTGTTGCCTTGCGTGAGGAAGGGATAGGAACGGGATTACACTATATTCCGCTACATCTTCTCTCTTACTATAAAACAAAATATGCGCTGCGTGTCAATGATTTTCCAGTGGCACTTCGCTCTTTTCAGCAGGTGCTCTCTTTACCGATTTACGCGAGTATGAGCGATGAAGATGTGGAAACTGTTATAGCAAGCATTAAAAAAATAGCAAAAACAAGAGTATAAAAAGACATTGAAATCTTCTCTTGTTTTTTGGGTTGAGAAGTATTTCTACAACCCTTCATTACTGCAAAAGCTGCTCTCTTATCTTCTTTTACCACTCTCTTGGCTCTACTGTTTTGTGATGTATGTACGTTTTAAACTCAAAATACCGCAGGATTTTGGTGTAAAAATCATTAGTGTCGGCAACTTAACAGTCGGTGGCAGCGGCAAGACGCCTTTGGTGACGGCGTTGGCAAAAAAAGAGAAACATCCTGCAATTATACTGCGTGGCTATGGACGCGCATCAAAAGGGATGATAGTTGTCAAAGATAAAAATGAGATTCTTTGCGATGTGAGTGTGAGCGGTGATGAAGCGATGATTTATGCTAAAAAACTCCCTCACGCAACGGTTATTGTCAGTGAAGAGAGAAAAATAGCAATACAAAAGGCAAAAGAACTCGGCTGCGAGATCATCTTTCTTGATGATGCCTACTCAAAGCATGGCATCAAAAAAGAGGACATTCTCATCGATGTCAAAACGAAAAACAGCTTTTGTCTGCCAAGCGGCCCTTACAGAGAGCGATTATGGAGTGGCAAAGATGCAAAGGTACTGCGTGAGGATGTGGATTTCTTCCGTGAAGTAACCTTGCACAATGCAACAGCAAAAATGGCACTTGTCACAGCTATCGCCAGACCACAACGACTCGATAAATATCTCCCTGATGGACTTGTCGCAAAGCACTACTTTGAAGATCATCACAGCTATACAAAAGAGGAACTTGAGAAGATTTTACAAGAAGATAAAGCCACATCACTGCTTGTGACCTATAAAGATTATGTGAAAATGGAAGCGTTTGGATTGCCACTTTCACTTCTTGATTTGGAAGTGAAAGTGAAAGAAGGGATTATTTAGTCATTTTTTTAAAGATAGAACCTGCTATGAGTAGGACTATTCCATCAAAAAAGAGGCTAAAACCGACTAAAAGTCCTATGAGATAGAGCGATGTCAATGGCCAGCCTATGACAAATAAAACACCGATGAGCATTGAGAAAATGGTATTGATAAGCCACCATACCCATCCGCTTGCAGGACGCATTGTAAATGCTAAAGAAAAACTCGCAAATGAATCCATAAAGAAATAGATTGCGAGCAAAAGCCCAACTGTTCCAACACCGCTCATTGGATAAAAAATCATAAAAAGTGCGATAGCAATGAGAATGAAGCTTTTCAGCCATCCTAAATAATCACTTTTATCACTAATGTAAGTGAAGTAGCCTGCCATAAATCCTGCAAACATCATCAGCCATGCGAAGAACGTAACTGTTGCCATTGTCATAAAGACAGGATAGACAATCCCGACTACACCTAAAATAATAAAAATAATACCTGCTATTTTTGAGTATTTGTTGAACTTCTCAAACAAATCCTCATCTATTGGATATTTCCACATTTTTTTTCCTTTATTGTATATTTTTTTAAGCTAGAAAAATTATAGCTGATGTTTAGACAACACAAATGCAACTAAAGGTACATTTGTTTAGTTTTTGAGTTTATAGATAAGAAAAAAGAAAAGAGTAAGCATCATTACAACAGAAAGGTGGTGTTGTATAAAAAAGAGTATGTTTATGGCTTTTTCTCCAAAATAAAAACCAAGTGTAGTAAATGTGATGGCCCATAAGCTCACGCCAATGATATCTAAGAAAAAAAACTTTACAAAACTGTATTTTGATGTAGCGAGCATCAAGAGAACGGGGATATGCGTGCCGTAGATAAAACGCTCAAATATAATAACAAAACTTCCATATTTTTTAAGCCACTTTTCAATGTTTTGTACTTTTTTTTCATATGTTTTTAAAAGCTTTTTACTTTTATGGCGGAAAAGATAACCTATGAGAAAAATGGTGATATCTCCTAAGAGTGCACCGACTATAGCAATAGCTACAACATACTCAAAGAGTAAGACTTTTTCATGTGAGAGCATACCTGCGAGTGAAAGACCGATCTCACCTTCAAAAAAGCTCCAGATAAATAAGACAGTATAAGAAAAATGTTCATATAAAAAGTTGTAAAGGTTCATAATGCGCTATTGTAACTCACACTGACTCTGAATAATCTTTAAATAATCAATTTTTAGCTAAAATTGCATACTTATTTCAAGGACTATAAATTGAAAGCTAAAATAGAAACAGTAAAAACACTGCTTGATGCCCTTCCGTTCATTCGTGAATTTAGAAAAGAGATTGTGGTTATTAAGTATGGTGGTTCGGCACAGACTTCACCGCAGTTAAAAGAGAAATTTGCTGAAGATATCCTGTTGATGCACCTTGTAGGTATTAAACCTGTTATCGTGCATGGCGGTGGGAAAAAGATCACAGATATGCTCGATGCACTCAAAATTGATACAAAGTTCATCGATGGACAGCGTGTCACTACAAAAGAGACGATGCGTATTGTGGAGATGATACTCAGTGGTGAAATAAACAAAGAGATTGTTTCACTGCTAAATTCTCACGATGCAAAAGCGATAGGGATCAGCGGAAAAGATGCTCATTTCATTACAGCACATGCTAAAGACTTTGAGAAGTGGGGACTTACCGGAAATATCAACAATGTAAAGTCAGATGTCGTGCTCAATCTTGTTAAAGATGGTTTTATTCCTGTTATTGCACCGATTGCAGCGGGTGAAGAGATGGGACATCCCGGTTTTAACATCAATGCTGACCTGTGCGCTTCATATGTGGCAAAATCGATAGGAGCAAATAAGATTATCTTTTTAACAGATACTCCGGGTGTGCTGGATAATGAGAAAAACCTCCTCTCCTCTTTAACAAAAGAAGAGGTTGATAGACTCAAAGATAATGGCACTATTCACGGGGGTATGGTACCTAAGGTTGATGCCTGTTTGGAAGCTATAGACGGTGGTGTTGCAAAAGCACACATCATTGACGGACGTGTAGAACACTCAATGTTACTTGAACTTTTTACATCAGAGGGTGTAGGCACACAAATAGTTAAGTAAACGTTGCTATAATCGTAGAATAAATTTATAATTAAAGGAAAAAATGATGAGTAATTACGCTGCACTCTTTGAAGATGAAGATGATATTTTTGGAGGTTCTCCAAAGTCAAAATTCATGGATGTTGTTTTCAATGCCAACAATGACATTGTAAGACAGGAACTTGCGAACTTTATAGAAAAGGTAGCAACGATGGAGTTGATGTTAGAAGAACACGTCGGTGAAGATATTGAGAGAGCTATACAGCAGTACTATGTCACACATCAAGATGCATGTGATACAAAAGCAAAAAGTTTGTATGTTGAACTGATGGGCGCAGTACTTTCACAAAGCGAATAGTTGCGTGAGAACAGTTTTACAAGTTTTTCTTACACTCAGTATGCTTATGAGTGTAACTTTTGCCAACGATTTTAGAGAACTTTTTAAAATTTCTCTAAAAAAGGATGAGCAAAAGAAAATTCTTGTAAAATATGCCAACAAAGAAAAACTTTTTGAATTTCGATGGACGCTTTATGTCAATGACGGTTTAGTGACACTCTATAAGTATGATGATTTTGTTGCACAAAATGTACTCTACTTAAATCATAAAAACCAGTCCTTGCGCATTAAGCTCAGAGATGATGGGCAGAATTATTACAATCTGCCCTATTTTTTACTTAAATTTAAAGATTTCGATGCAAAAGAAAAAGAAGCAAAATTTGAACTTTATCTGTATGACAATGCGATGCAGATTGAGTTGAAATTTTTAAAAAATAAAAATTAGAAGAGACAGATGCAAAGAGTAGAAGCAGAGTTAGAGAGACTGATAAATGAGATAGACTATGATGAGGTAACGCGTCTTTTTAAGATGTTGAGCGGTGGGAAAAGACTACGTGCGAAACTCATTCTCAAAATTGCAAAAGATGTTAAAGAAGCACCACTGCTTGCAGCGATAGTCGAGCTTATTCACGCAGCATCTTTGTTACATGATGATGTCATAGATGAAGCCGATACGCGTCGTGGTGTTGCCTCTGTGAATGCAACGGATGGCAGTAAAACGGCAGTCATGCTTGGTGATATTCTCTACTCAAAAGCCTTTACGGAGCTTGTGAACTTTGACAAAGAGGTGGCGCAAACCATCGCTGTATCTGTTACAGCACTCTCTAAAGGGGAGATGATGGATGTGAAGATGGCCGAAACATTCAATACGGATGAAGCGACATACCTTGATATGCTCTATCTCAAAACTGCCACACTTATTGAAGCAGCTGCAAAAGCAGCGGCACTACTTGCGGGTAAAGATGCCGAGGCTCATGCACTTTATGGAAGAAACCTCGGTCTTTCCTTTCAGATCATTGATGATATCTTAGATATTACTGCCGATGAAGCAACACTTGGAAAACCTGCGATGAACGATTTTGTAGAGGGAAAATGCACACTGCCGTATATCTATCTCTATGAAGCCTTGAGGGCAGATGAAAAAGAGCGTCTCGTGCAGGCTCACGCAAAGAAAATCGATGCACAAGAGAGCGCATGGATAAAAGCAAAAATGGATGAGCATCAAACAGTGGTGAAATCATTTGCACTCGCACAAAAACTCTCCAATGAAGCACAAGCAGCGATGCGAGAAGATGCAGAACTTGTCGGCATCTTAGAAACTATGATTCAAAGAAGTTATTAATGCACTATTTAACAGTCAGTCTGTCACATAAAAACAGCGATTTAGAGACCAGAGAAAAATTCACTTACACAGATGAAGAAAAAGAGGGATGTCTTAAACGACTTGTTCAGTCGCCCTCTATAAGTGAGGCAATGCTGCTTGCGACATGTAACAGAATGGAGATATATGTCTGTTGCAGTGATATAGAAGATGCAACAAATCATATCATGACACTTTTAATATTTAAAGGCGGGATGTCAGCGGAGCATTTAAAAGAGACTGCAGAGATAGTCGATGACAGTAGTGCGATTCATCATCTTTTTGCAGTGGCAAGCTCCATTGATTCTATGGTCGTAGGTGAGACGCAGATAGCAGGACAGCTCAAAGATGCCTTTCGTTTTGCACATGAGAGGGGTTTTGCAACTAAAAAAATGTCTCGAGCACTCTCACATGCTTTTAAATGTGCTGCAAAGGTAAGAAATCATACAGATATCTCATCGAAACCGGTTTCCGTTGCCTCTGTCGCTATTGGACAAATCAAAGAAAAAATCGATGACCTGCAGTCGAAAAAAGCATTGGTGATCGGTGTGGGTGAGATGAGTGAAATCTGTGCAAAACACCTTGTTTCAGACGGTGTAGATACGTACATTACAAACAGAACAAAACAAAAAGCACAGACACTTGCTCAGGAGTGTAATGCAAAAGTATATGAGTTTGGTGATCTGCACAAAGCTGTCAATGAGTTTGACATAATCTTTACTGCAACGAGCGCGACCTATCCTATCATTACAAATGATTTGGTTGAAGATGTCGCTTTTAAGCGTTTTTGGTTTGACCTTGCGATTCCAAGAGATATTGAACTCACGCAAAGAGATGATATTTTTCTCTTTGTCGTTGATGATATTCAAGGTATTGTTAATTCCAATAAAGCAGATAGAGAACAGTATGTAAGACAGGCACATGGCATTGTCGGTCGTAGTGTTGTTGAGTTTTTTGAGTGGCTCGATGCACTTAATGTTGAGCCTATCATTAAAGAGATATACAAAAAAGCGGATGTAGCTGTGCAAACTGAGACACAAAGAGCGATTAAAAAAGGTTTCATTCCCAAAGAGTATGAGGCACAGGCACAGAAGATGGCACAGCAGGCTATAAAAAGATTTTTACATGATATGACGAAAAAGATGCGTGAGGCATCCCATGAAGCAAAAAGCGATACGGTAACAGGAGCTATGCAGTACATTTTAAACGATGAGCATGACAACATTCCTGACCAGTATAAACACCATTTAAAAAAGGATTAGAACTTGAGAAGAAGCAGAGAATTTATACCGACATCTAAAGAAGCGCCGTCAGACGCCACCCTTCCAAGTCATATTTTCTTATCACGTGCCGGTTTTATTACACAGGTTGCAGCAGGGCTTTACAACTATCTTCCTTTGGCAAAACGTGTTATTAAAAAGATAGAAAATATCATCAATGACGAGATGCAAAAAGCAGGAGCGCAAGAGGTTGAACTCTCTTTTGTAACACCCGCTGAACTCTGGGCAGAGAGCGGACGTATTGAGAAGTTTGGCAAAGAGCTTTTACGTTTTAAAGACAGAAAAGAGAATCTTTTTGTCTTGGGGCCGACACACGAAGAGATGATGGTCAACTTAGTGCGTAATCGTGTAACATCGTATAAAAATCTTCCATTAAATCTTTATCAGATAAAAACAAAGTTCCGTGATGAAGCAAGACCGAGATTTGGTTTGATGCGTGGGCGTGAGTTTATTATGAAAGACGGCTACTCTTTTCATGCGAGTGTAGAAGATTTGGATCGTGAGTTTGATGCTATGGAAGCGGCTTATAAAAAGATTTTAAACCGTTTGGGACTTGATTTTAGAGTGGTTGAGGCTGACAGTGGTGCCATTGGCGGATCTGGTTCAAAAGAGTTGATGGTTTTAGCTGATAGCGGTGAAGATACAATTGCAGTCTGTTCAAAATGTGAGTATGGTGCAAATATCGAAGCGGCAAAAAGAAGTGCACGAGCTGCTATACCTGAAGCGCCAGAAGCAGAGTTCAATAAATTTTTAACACCGGATGTAAAAACAATCGATGAACTCGCAGAGTTTTTCAAGGTCGATCCTTATTATACAGTCAAATGTGTGGCAAAAAGAGTTATCTATGAGGATGAAAGCGAAATAGTTCTTTTCTTTGTCCGAGGGTGTGACAATCTTCAAGAGGTAAAAGCCGCCAATGCAACAGATGCGCTTGATATTGTTGATGTTACAGAAGAGGAGCTGCGTGAGATAGGGTTAAAGCCTGGATTTATCGGACCGCTTGATCAAGATAAGGCAAAACATGTCATTGACGCTGATCTTAAAGATGCTACGGCATTGATCTGTGGGGCAAACGAGCAGGATTATCACTTTGTCGGTGTGGATCTTACAGTATTGAGTGATGTGGCTTATTTTGCTGATATTGCAGAAGCAAATGAAGGTGATGTCTGCCCTTATTGTGAGGGGGAACTCTCTTTTACAAAAGGTATTGAAGTAGGGCATATTTTCAAGCTTGGTACGACCTACTCAGCAGTGCTCAAAGCAGAATTTTTAGATGAAAATGGAAAGTCTCAGCCCTTTATCATGGGAACCTATGGCATGGGTGTCTCAAGGCTCGTTGCAGCAGTTATTGAGCAGCATCATGATGACAATGGGTGTAAATGGACACAAGCTACAGCGCCATATATGGTAAACATTATGATTAGTAATATTAAAGATGAGGCACAGGTAGAACTTGGTGAGAAGCTCTACGGACAGCTGCAGGAATCGGGTGTAGAAGTGATGCTCGATGATAGAAAAGAGCGTTTTGGTTTTAAGATGAAAGATGCTGAACTTATTGGATTTCCATATACTGTCATCATTGGTAAAGAACTTGTAAATGGGCAGGTGCAGATTTACAATCGCCAAACAACTGAAAAAACTGCCGTAGCAGCGGATGATATTTACACAAAAATTATGGAACTTCTGTAGATGCTCTATTTTATACTCTACCTCTTCTTGGAAGTTTTGGTCTCAGTACAAATCTCTTCTGCCATAGGCGGGCTTGCAACTTTCTTTGAGATACTCCTAAGTGCTTTTGTTGGCATTTCAATTTTGGTAAATTTTAGAAAAACACTTGTTGAAAATATGACAGCGGTCTCTTATAACTGTATTGACCTTGAAGAGTTTCAACGCTTAAACCTTTTTACACTAATTGGTGCCATACTTTTGATTATTCCCGGTTTTTTAACAGATATAATAGGGATTTTACTGCAATTCTCTGCTTTTACAAGTATGATTGTTAACCGATATAATGTAAAATCAGAAAAATGCAATACCTCTTTTGAAGATGAAAATAGAAATATACAAAAGGATTCAGATGTCATTGATGTTGAAATTATTGAGCATAACGCTCCTCTTAAATAGCTTTATTTATGCAAGCAGTGTAAGTGACAAGGTTGAAGATTTTTTAGATGATAAATTTATGGAAAATCCAAGACTCAAGTCTGTTGATGTGCATGTCTCCGATGTTGTGCCTCTCACGCAGCTCAAAGGCTGGAATGCATATATTGTTGATGTAGAGGCATATCTCAAAGCAAAACCTAAAAGACTCATCAAACAAAGAATGATCTGGTTTAGCGATGGTCGTATCATTACAAAAGAGCTTACAGATATGCAAGATGGAGGGAGCCTGACTGACCTTGTAAAACCACCTTTTAAAGAAGAGTTCTATCATAAAGAGAATCATATTTCTGGTTCTGTGGATGCAAAGCATAAAGTGGCAATTTTTTCAGATCCGCTTTGTCCGTTTTGTAAAGGTTTTGTCCCGGGTGCACTCGATTATATGAAAAAACATCCGAAGAAATTTGCTCTCTATTATTATCATTTTCCATTAGAACGCCTTCACTCGGCATCGGTACATCTTGTAAAGGCTGCCGCTGCTGCAGAACTGCAGGGGTATAAGGATGTTGTTGAAAAACTCTACCATGTACAAATCAATCCGCAAGAGAGAGATGTAAAAAAGATTTTGAAAGCTTTTAACAAGGCCGTAGGAACAAAGCTTACGCCAAAAGATTTGAATACTCCGGCAGTCATCAAACAGGTCAATCGTGATCTTGATATTGCAAATGCTGTAATGGTAGGCGGTACTCCTACTATCTATTTTGATGGAAAAGTGGATAATACAAAGAAAAAATATTTGAAAGCAGAGTAGATGAAAAAACTAAGAATTGCAACCCGTGTATCAGACCTTGCCCTTTGGCAGGCTTATCATATCAAAGCAAGAGTAGAAAAAGCCTATCCTGAGATAGAAGTAGAACTCAACAAGATTGTCAGTAACGGCGATAAAGTCTTAGATAAACCACTCGCGCTCATTGGCGGGAAAGGTCACTTTACAAAAGAGCTTGAAGATGCAATGCTAAGAGGTGAAGCAGATATGGCTGTACACTCTTTAAAAGATGTGCCTACATATATTCCTGAGGGTTTGGAACTTGTAGCGGCGACACAGCGTCAAGATCAAAGTGATGTGTTTCTCTCTCATAAATACAAAAGCTTAGAGGAGCTGCCACAAGGTGCAGTAGTCGGTACAACGTCACTTCGCAGAAGAATGCAACTTTTACAGGTTCGCCCTGATCTGAAGTTAAAAGATCTGCGCGGTAATGTCAATACACGTTTAAGAAAGCTCTCTGAGGGGCAGTATGATGCGATTATTTTAGCTTTTATCGGTTTGAATCGTCTTGATCTGCTCAAAGATATTCCACATGTGCAGAAGCTCTCGCTTGATATGATGATACCGCCTATGGGACAGGCCGCACTTGGTATTGAAATAGTGCAGGATAATGAGAAGCTGCGTGAGATCGCTATGATGCTCAACGATGAAATTACACGTCTTTGTACCCAGATTGAACGGGATTTTATCGCTAAGATTGGAGCAGGATGTTCTGCACCGGTTGCTTGTAATGCTGTAAAAGATGGTGAAAATATTGTCTTTCGTACAATGCTCGGCTTTCCTGATGCTTCAAAGATCATGCAAGAGCGAGCAGTTGTACCTGTAGATGAGAGTGCAAATCTTGGTGTCGAGATGGCGGAGCTAATGATAGCAAATGGTGCACTTGAACTACTTGCGGAGGCTGAAAAAACAGCCTTTAAAGATGAAATGCCACAAAGGTTATAACAGTGAAAAAAACGATCAATCTTTTAAAGCAACATAATGAACTCAGAACAATAGATGAGGCACTTGATATTTATTTAGAGATTCCACATATTGCCTATGCAGAAGTAAAAAAAGAGGGTGGCGGCAAGGCAATTCTTTTTACAAATGTAGTTGATTCCAAAAGTGGTAAAAAGTTTGATGAACCGGTACTGATGAATGTTTTTGGTTCTTACAAGCGTTGTGAACTTCTTTTTGGCAGAACTATTGAGTCTGTAGCTGATGAGATTACAAAACTCTTGCATATGAAACCACCTTCTGGCTTTTTAGAAAAAATAGATATGGCCAAAGAGCTTTTTTCATTGAAAAATATCTTTCCAAAACGGCTCAAAGGCGAAGGAGCGTGTCAGCAGGTAAAATATCTTGATGATGCAGTGGATCTTTATAAACTACCTGTGCTTACAACTTGGGAACAGGATGGCGGACCATTTATTACAATGGGGCAGGTCTATACACAATCTTTAGATGGTGCAATGGTCAATCTGGGTATGTACAGGTTGCAGGTTTACGATAAAAATCATCTGGGAATGCACTGGCAGATTCATAAAGACTCTTCACACTTTTTTGACCAATACCAAAAAGCAGGGAAGAAAATGCCTGTCTCTATTGCCATTGGAGGTGATCCGCTCTACACTTGGTGTGCAACTGCACCGCTTCCTTATGGAGTGAATGAGCTTTTAATGTATGGGCTTATCACAAAGACTCCTGCGCAACTTGTACAGTCACTCACAACACCGCTTTATATTCCTAAAGATGTCGATTATGTCATAGAGGGTTGGGTTGATCCGAGTGAGCTTAGAATTGAAGGTCCTTTTGGAGATCATACCGGATACTATACGCTCGAAGAGCCATATCCGGTGTTAGAGGTCTCAGCCATTACAATGAAAAAAGATCCCGTCTATCTGGCCACCGTTGTAGGCAAGCCTCCTTTGGAAGACAAGTATATGGGGTGGGCGACCGGAAAGATATTTTTCCCTCTTTTAAAGACGACAACACCGGATCTGCTTGACTATCATATGCCGGAAAATGCAGGTTTTCATAATCTTATCTTAGCGAAGATGCAGCCACTCTATAAAGGACATGCAAAACAGTTCATGCACGCTTTTTGGGGTGCAGGACAAATGAGCTTTGTAAAACATGCCATCTTTGTAGATGAAAATGCACCGAAGCTGGAAAATTATGAGGCCTTTGCTACGTATGTACTTGATAGATTTACGCCAAAATCTATGTTTATCACAGAGGGAATCTTGGATGCGCTTGACCACTCTTCTCTTGAAACACTTGTTGGCGGGAAACTAGGAATTGATGCAACGGCAGCAAACAAAGTCGAAGCACCACAGCTTTTAGGCGATGCGGAATTTTTAGTCAAAGTAAAAGAGTTGATAGAGGATGTTGTCGATCTGCATCAATTTATGCAAAGAACAAAGAATCCTATTACAGTCATTGCAGTCAATAAAACGAGAAATGCAAAAGAGTATTTTGATGCACTTATTGGTTTAAGTCCACATCTGCGTATTGTCGTTTTTGTTGATGCGGCTAAAAATGACGTTCATAACTCCTATATGTTGATCTGGCGCGTAACTAACAATATCGATGCACAGCGTGATATTTTTGTTTCTGGACTAATGGTGGGTGTTGATGGTACCAATAAAAACTCTTTAGACGGATTTACCAGAGAGTGGCCGGATGATGTTGATTGCAGTAAAGATGTTGTAAAACGCTTACAGCAACGAGGTATTTGGGATTTTGATGAAAAGTCCTACAATAAGTTTCAATTATAGAATTTTAGTGATTTTTAAAATCAAATTTAAGTGATATAAGGTAAATATAATAATTTCTAATGTAATATGAAGTTAAATTTTTAGGGGGCTGGCTTAATGGTTAAATTTTTACTCATCTTTATCTCCATTACCGTATTATCACTGACATCAGCAGATGCAGCAATTTATAAAGGGCAGAGAATTTTTATTAAGAAATGCCTTAAATGTCATAAGGCAGGACAAAATTTTGTTGCTGAGCATAAACAAAAATATTGGAAGAAGTTAATGAAGAAAAAAGGCAAACCATTAGCTGAACTTCACCTAAAATCAACAAAAGCAAAAAGGTCTTGGAAGTATTTTAAAAGTAAAAAATATTATAAAAAATCAAAACATTTAAGACAATTCCTCATTGAATATGCAAAAGACAGTGGTAACGTACCAGCCTGTAACTAAAACAGTGCAAGCAGAACTTTGTTTTTTGCTTGCTTCTATCTTTGTAAAGTCTCTCTTTTTAGATAAAATAGCAAACTTTTAATAATTTTTATGAAATAACTCTAAGGAAAAATAATGGAAAAAATGTGGTCAGGCCGCTTTAGTGCGGGTGCTTCTAACCTTCTCGATGCATTTAATGCTTCAATTATGTATGATAGAAAGCTTTATCGTGAAGATATTGAAGGCTCACAGGCACATGCAAAAATGCTTGCAAAGCAGGATATTCTCACGCAAGAAGAGCTTGCAAAGATCTTAGAAGGCTTAGAGCAGGTAAAAAAAGAGATAGAATCAGGTGAATTTGAGTGGAAGATATCTGATGAAGATCTACATATGGGAATTGAAAAACGTCTCACGCAGCTCATTGGTGATGCGGGAAAGAAACTTCATACGGCAAGAAGTAGAAATGATCAGGTTGCTGTGGACTTCCGCCGCTATGTACTGCGTAAAAACAGAGAGATAAGCAGTGCAATCAAAGCACTTTTGGAAGTTATACTTGAAGTTGCAAATAAACATACAGATACGCTCATTCCTGGAATGACACACTTGCAGCATGCACAGCCAATTAACTTTGGGTTTCATTTAGGTGCATATCTTGCTATATTCAAGCGTGATATCGAGCGTTTTGAGAGTTCGTATGAGCGTAATAATATCTCACCGCTTGGCTGTGCCGCACTTGCAGGAACCCCTCATGATATTAATAGAGAACAGACAGCAGAACTTTTAGGCTTTGAGAGTGTGAGTGTCAACTGCCTCGATACGGTCAGTGACAGGGATTTTGCTTTAGAAATTTTGTTTAATATCTCTACGATGATGATGCATATTTCACGTCTTTCAGAAGAGCTTGTCATGTGGAGCAGTTATGAATTCGGTTTTATAGAACTTTCAGATGAGTACTCTACGGGAAGTTCTATTATGCCGCAAAAGAAAAATCCAGACGTTCCTGAACTTTTACGTGGAAAAACCGGTCGTGCCTATGGTGCGCTTGTTGGACTGCTTACAGTTATGAAAGGCTTGCCGCTTGCATACAATAAAGATACGCAAGAGGACAAAGAGGGTGTATTCGATGCAGTTGAGACGGCTGAAATTTCTTTAGAGATTTTAAAAGAAGCTATAAAAACAATGCAAGTCAAAGCAGATAACATGGAAAAAGCGTGTGCTATTGGGCACCTGAGCGCAACGGATTTAGCTGATTATTTGGTAGAAAAATGCGATATTCCTTTCCGTGAAGCACACTTTATTACAGGGCGTGCTGTTGCAAGAGGTGAAGAACTTGGCGTGGATCTCTCTAAAATGGATTTTAAAGAATTACAAGCTATAGATGAACGTATCAACGAAGATGTAATGGAGTATCTCGGACTACGTCACTCTATGAATGCAAGAACCTCTCAAGGGGGAACAGCAAGTGAGCGAACAAAAGAGCAACTTGCATATTTTCAAAACTTTTTACAAGGAGACAAATAGATGAAAGTAACTATTACACACAAAGATGCGATGAAATTTGAAGCTAAAACTGAAAAATCAAGCTTCATAATCGACTGTCCGACAATCTCTCCGGTAGAGTATTTTCTCTCAGGCATCATTACCTGCAGTGCGACAGATATTGTACTGCTTCCGAAAAATCAAGGTTTTACTGTTACAGATTTGGTCGTGGAAGGGGATGCAACGCGTGCAGAAGATCATCCAAGAAAGTTCACGCAACTCTTTTTAGATTACAAGTTTAATTCTGATGGTGATGATGTTCAAGCAGCTCGTTGGGTTGCGGCATCTATCGAGACATACTGTTCAACTATCAATACTATTCGTGATACAACGGAGATCTCTTATTCAGTCACGCATAACGGGAAGTTAATTCGTGAAAACGAAAAAGTCATCAGTGGCGGCGGTAGTAATATTGACTTAGGCGAAATTGACGCTTGCTGCAGTTAGAGAATTTCTCTCTAACGCTTAGCCATAAATCTTTTTATA
>VCAX01000033.1 GCA_013607665.1 Campylobacterota bacterium
CAAAGAGAAAAGATATTGAGATAGTTCCAAAACGACTGCAATGATGTCTCAGTAACGCCCTGCTCTTTTAATTCCTCAAGTAATGGTTTATAAAGTTCAAGCCATCGCTCTCTTGCTTTTGCATCGATGGCAAAAGGGGCATGACGACCGACCATTCTTGGAGCTCCTCTATTTTGATTGAAATAGGCAGGGCCCTCCACAAATTTGTATAAAAAAGTCTGCAGAATTAACCTTTGCCTGAGCAAATTCTGCATCATCTTGTGGAAATAGATGATAGATATCACTCTCTTTGATGGCATCGTAATGTTTTGATATCAACTCACGCAGACCTTTTTCACCAACTTCAAGTAAAAATTCCGGTATCGGTTTTGTAACAGGCGGCTTTACACCAAACTGTGCATTACTCATCTCTAAATTCATGTTATTCCTAAATATTTTTATTTTTTGGCGCTTTAATCTTATAGACTACAGCATAAAGCAGCGGTACATATAAAAGATTAAGCACTGTTGCCCATGCTATTCCATACCCTAAAGAGACCGCCATAGGCTGCAATATCTTTGCCTGACCTGAGGCAAAAAATATCAGTGTCAGTAGTCCTAATACAGTTGTCAAAGAGGTCAAAAGAATTGGACGAAGGCGTGTTTGAGCACGACGCATCAAATCTTCTGTATCTTTTGCTTTTTTAATAAAGTCAACCATAATCAAACCGTCATTGACGACAACACCTGCAAGTCCTACTATACCAATAAGTCCCGGCATAGTAAGATTAAGCCCCATGAGCCAATGTCCCACAAAGACACCAAGAAGTACAAGCGGTATTGTACTGATAACAATTAAAGATTTCTTTATAGAATCGAACAACCAAACCAATGTAATAAAAATTAAAAATATCGCAATCAACGCAGACTGCATCATCTCTTTTTTATTTTTATTGTTCTCTTTTTCCTCTCCTTTGATCTCTACGATTAGCCCCTCTTTTTTAAATTCTTGTAACATTGGTTCAATCTTTTGCATCAGTTCTGAAGAGGTGATGAGTTTTTTATCAGTAGATGCATAGAGACTTCGGATACGTTTGCCATCCTCTTTTTTCAGTGTGACATAGCTCTGTTTATAGATAAAATCACAAATATCTCCCAGTTTGACATACTGTTTGGATCCAGGAACTTGCAACTCTAGTAAATTAAGTGAATCGAGTCTGTTCTCAAGTTCACTCTCTAAACGGATACGGACAAGACCTGACTCTCTAAAGAGTTTTCCATACTCTCCTTTAAGATAATATGCACGCAACTCATTTGAAATGATGCTCTCATTAAATCCAAGTTCTTGACCATATCGGTTTACACGAAGTTTTAACTCTTTTTCTCCCAAATCAGCATCATCTGAAATATTATATACGCCCTTGATGTCTGAGAGTTTTTTCTCAAGCTGCTTTAAATACGGCACAACATCTTGCGCATTTTTACTACTGAGTCCTATCTCGACATCATGGGCTATTGCACCTGCACCAGGAACTTTAACAACCAGCTCTTCAAAAAGTTTTTTCCCTTTTGTATCTTTTTCTTCACGCACAGTTGCAAGTGATTTTTTTATCTCTTTTGCTATCTCTTTTGCATCTTTTATTCGGGTCTGTACCTTTGCATCATACTCTATAGAGAGATAGGGACTGATGTACTTGTCAAAGAAATTCTCAGGAGCTCTTTCATGCAGATCTATAAATATATGAAACATATTTTCGCCCAACTCTGCTCTGTTTTTGGCATCCATTTTAAAGCCTATAACAGAGGTAACAGAAGAGACATTCTCTTTATCAATATGTTTCATAATGATATTTTCAAGTTTTGTGACCATTTTTTCCGTATCTCTGAGTTCATTATTGATATTGACCTTGCCATAAACGTAGATCTGAGTATTGTCAAAATCTGGAAAGAGCTGAAATTTGGCATGTTTTATCATAACAAATTCCAAAGCAATAATAGAGAGTGCAATAAAGAGTAATGAGAGAAGTTTTCTTCTAAAAAAGAAATGCAATGCTCTCTTGTACCACACATACATTTTATTCCAAAATCGTTTTGTAAAACTTCCCTCACGCGACACTTTGAGAAAATCATGTGCATGCAGAGGCAGAAAATAAAAAGCTTCAAAAAGAGATGAGAGTAGTAAAACCGTAATCATTATGGGAATAATTTTTATAAACATTCCCATCTCACCAGTCATTAAAAGCATCGGTAAAAAAGCAAAAACGGTTGTCAATGTTGCAGTAAATACTGCCGGAAACATCTCTGCAGCCCCATTGATGACAGCCTCTTTTCTATCCATTCCTTCCTCTAAATGCCTATAGATATTCTCAGCTACGACAATTGCTTCATCAACAAGCATTCCCAGTGCTATGAGTGCACCCAAAAGAGAGAGCATATTAAGACTGTCACCTAAAATCTCTGTTACAATAAGCCCTATCATAAAACTCACAGGAATCCCCAAAGCAACGACAAAAGCGATACCACGATTGATAAAAATCAACATAGCCAAAAAGACAAGCATCAGACCAAATGCTATATTTGAAAATACAACATTTAAACGGTTTTTTATCCAAACAGAAGTATCTGTATAGATATTATAATTGAGCTGTGGATATTTTTGCTTCTGCATTTTTAAAAGTTTTCGAATCTCTTTGACCAAAGCAATAGCATTCCCATGTTCACTCTTTGTAACATTAATAGAGACATTTCTCACGCCATTATAATGAGAAAGTTCTACCTCATCACTGAGTTTAAACGCCACATCTGCAATATCTCCTATACGAAGCTTTACACTGCCAACATGGATGATGGTATCGGCAATTTTCTCTTTTGTCTTTTCACCATTATGTGTTGAAATGTAAAGATGATGTGCCTTTTGTTTAATAGTTCCAATGGGGAAAATGGAGCTGATGTTACTGATGGCTGCGACAACCGCACTCGTGCTGAGTCCGTATGCCTTTATTTTTGGATAGTTCAATGAAATATCAAGCTCTTCTTCGGCATCTCCACGAATTGTAATGTCACTGAGATCTTTAAATTTTGCAAGTTCACTTTTAAGCTCATCGGCACGTTTTAAAAGTTCCTCTTTTGAAACATCTCCGGAGAGGGCTATAAGAACAAGAGGGAAAGCATGAGTTTTTATCTTAGCGACCGGTTCATTCATATCTGCTGGCAGATCTTTTTTTACACCACTGACAACATCTTTTACATCATTGAGCACAAGAATATTGTCCGATCCGGATTTTATCTCAGCAGAGATAATAAACGAACCATTTTTAATACTGCTTTTTATCTCTTCAAGTTCATCAATGTTTTGCAGATCATCCTCAATGCTCTGTACAACCATTTTGTCTAAAATATCTGCTGATGTTCCAGCGTACCCGCCTTTAATGGTGATCTTATCCATATTCATCGGAGGAAATATCTCTTTTGGAATGTTAATATATGCAAATATGGAAAGCATGAAGATAAATATGAGCAGTATATGATTAAGCAGTGGTTTTTCTATGGCAAATTGTATAAATTTACGAATCAACTCTTTTCCTTTGATTTAAAAAAGTGTATCTAATATCTGATTTTTGAATTTAATGGACTCGACTGAAGCACTAATGAGTTTATTTTCCTCTTTGAGCGTTTCATACTCCACTTTAAGCTTTGCTATTTCTCTGCTTTTAAAATATATCTGCTGCGTGATATAGATCTTTGGAAAGGCAAACATTGCAATAAAGAGCAGTATTAGTATCATATAAAGAAAATAGTTGAAATCCAGACGTCTTTTATAGGATATAAGCCCGTCAACTTCATCTAAGAGCTCATGCTTATCACTCACACCTTACTCCTCGACAGCCATTTGAAATACTCGCATCTTTGCACTTCTGCTGCGTGCATTTTCTTTGAGTTCATCACTCTGCACCATTATAGGCTTCTTAGTGATAACTTTACCAAGTTGATGATTATTTCCACAACTACAGCGTATCGCCTCTGGCGGACAGATGCAGGATTTTGCCCATTTTGCAAATGTTTTTTTGACTATTCTGTCTTCAAGAGAGTGAAAAGAGATAATCGCGATCTTTGCATTTGGCAGTTTTGCACTCTCTATGCTTTTTAGAAGAGATTTCAGTTCACCGAGTTCATCATTGACTTCAATACGAATTGCCTGCATCAAAAGTGTTGCAGGATGAATTTTCTTGCCTTTAGGAAGATGCAGTTTGAGTGTCTCACTCAACTCTTTTGCCGATGTAAAAGGACGATTGTTTACAATCTCTGCAGCTATTTTTTTATAGTTTCTAAGCTCTCCATACTCAAGCAAAATCTTCTCTAGCTCTGCTTTTGCATACTCATTAACAACCTGAGAAGCACTCAGCGGGGCATCTTTATCCATTCGCATATCAAGATTTTCACTCTCATAGGAAAATCCTCTCTCTTTTTGATCAAGTTGCAATGAGGATACACCAATGTCTGCAAGCAGACCCTTTATCTCTTTTGCATCAAACTCATGCAAGACATCTTTGATGACATCAGAAAAACGGCCTTTTCGTATCTCGACTCTTTTGCCATACTTCTCAAGCCGCTTGCGTGAGAAATCAATAGCAGTTTGATCCTGATCGATTGCAATAAGTTTAATATTTGGATTTGCATCAAGCAGCATTGAGGAGTGTCCGCCATATCCCATAGTACAATCAATGATAATCCCCTCTTGTATATTTTCAAAAGTTGCAATGACTTCTCTGTATAAAACTGGAATATGTGGAATATTTTGCAAATGTCACCCTAAACTAAAATTTAAAGCGATTATACAGCAAATTTGATTTAGGTTTAATTTTTTATACTGTACGATTGAGCAATATTTTACAAAAAGAGGGAATATGGACCTTTTAGTTGCCTACCAAACTGAACTTTTAGCCGCTGTAGCAATACTCATTGTAATATTTATATATATTATAATGAAAAGAAAAACTGCTATTTCAGAATCTCAAGAAAGAATAGAAACAAGTGAACCGAAAGAACCAGTTGAAATAAAAGAAAAAGAAATCACTCAAAAAGAGCTAATCGCTCAAGTAAAAAAAGAAGAAGAAACAGTAGAAATTTCACTTGACGGCAAAGAAGAAGGTAATTTTGGTATAGAAGAAACAGTACCTGACAAACAAGAGGTAAAAGCACAGACAAAAGGAATACATAAAAGAGAGGTGCCTCCTCATGCAAAAATTGTAAAAGAAGATTTTCAAGAATTTTCAGGGCAAAGAATTCTCCTTGCAGAAGACAATATCATCAACCAAAAGGTTATTCAGGGACTTTTAGCCGACAGCGGCATTGAAGTTGTTATTGCCAATGACGGTGTAGAAGCTTTGGAAATACTCCAAAAAGATAATAATTTCAACATCATTCTTATGGATGCCCATATGCCTCGTATGGATGGCTTTGAAGCCACACGAAAAATCCGTTCAAATCCTCAATATGACCATATTGTCGTTGTTGCACTCAGTGGGGATACTGCATCTGACGATATTCGCAAAATGAGTGAAGCAGGAATGGAAGAGCATTTGGAGAAACCTCTGAAGATGGATGCACTGTATGATATTTTATACGCTTATGCTCCAGTAGAAAAAGATGAAACTGCGGGTGCTTCATACTCCGAACTCAATGTTGATGAGGGCTTGGAAATATCAGGAAATGATAGTAACTTTTACAATGAAATACTTCGAGAATTCATCGTAAGCTATAAAGATGCACATGAAATCATAGATACCCTCATTAAACACAATAAACTTACCAATGCCGATCAAATACTGCTTGACATTAGTGGTGTTGCCGCGAATATTGGTGCTGACAAATTGCATAATACGGCAGTGAACTTAAAAACATCACTTAAAAACAATGACAATGAAAAATCAAGGCTCCTCTTTGATTTTAAAGAACACCTCTCTAATCTGCTTAAAGAGATTGAGCAATATCTTCATGCAAAAAGCTAGACCTATTCTAGCTTTAAGTTTCATTTCTTCTTTGATGAAAAAATCTTTTAAAAAATCATCTATAAAGTAACACTTAAAATAAAATTTAATAAAAATCTCTCATTTTGGTAAAATAATTGACCTAAATCAATCTAATTTAATCTAAAACTTTATACACTACATATGATTCTAAAATCTAACCTAAGTTTAAGGAAGTGAAAATGATAGATCCATCAATTGTTAGACCAGAGATAGCGCTTGATGATTTCTTACCTATCTTTGTTTCGTCTGCACTTGTGTTAGTTTTTGGAGGAGTTTATGTTGGTATATATACTGCAGTAAAAGTTAAACTACTCAAACCATGGACTATGAGTATAGCCTATGGATTTTGGCTATTGACTGCCTATTGTTTGTACTTAATGGGAAGTCTGATGCATGTAGGTGATTTTACTGCAAAAGCTTTAGTTGTCGCTGCGATTGGATTGTTATTACTTCCATACGCAGTTTATTATATGCAAAATCAAGTTCATGAAGAGAATGAACATTGATAACTATATACTTTGACAATATTTTATAGGAGGATACAGTGGCTAATAAATCTGTATGGAGTGACAATCGTTTCTGGCAACGTTCAGCAACGTGGGTTACAGGTTTTGCATCGATACTACTGATTTGGTTAACGTTTGATACGTCAGCTCAAATTGCAATGGGTAATGATCAAGACCTTAAAAACGGTGTAACAAAGAGGGTTCCAGGACCTACGGTTATTAACTATAAGATTACATATGAAATGAGCGCTAAACGTGGTCATGAAGTTCCAGTAATCGGAGAAAAAGAGAAGTTTTTTGGTCGTGATGACTGGTCTGAAGAAGAAGCAGCAGCTCTGCTACACTTAGGCAAACTAGGCTCACAGGCTAAGAACTGTATGGATTGTCATACACTTCTTGGAAATGGAGCTTACTTTGCACCAGATTTAACAAAAGCATGGTTAGATCCGGCATGGGGACCAGATGGAGCTATGCAGGCATTAACTGGAAAAAACACGAAAGAAGAAGCAATGGCCGAATTCTTACAACATCCAGACCAATACCCAACTCATGCTCGTATGATGCCTAATTTAGGAATCACAGCTGAGGAAGCAAAAGGTTTGGTTGCATTTTTAAAACATATGTCATCTATAGATACAAATGGGTTCCCAAGAAACTTCGGACGTATACAAGGAGCAATCAATGGCAAATAATCATTTAACATCAGAGTCAAAACAGTTAGCAACATGGTACTTTACTTTTGCTGCAATTCTTTTTGGTGCTCAATTACTTTTTGGTTTAGTAGCAGCGATTCAATATGTAATGCCTGGTTTTCTTTATGGAATCCTAGACTTTTCAATTGCTAGAATTTTACACATCAATGCACTTGTTGTCTGGATGGTATTTGCAATGTTTGGTTCTGTTTACTGGTTACTACCGGATGAAACAGGTATAGAAACTATTGGTATTAAAATAGGAAAACTTCTCTTTTGGATCTTTGCAGCTGCTATTGTTGTAGTTGTTTTAGTTTATCTACTAATTCAAGTTGGTCCTGCTGATGCTACAACTATCTGGTTTATTACAGAAGGGCGTGAATATATTGAAGCACCTCGCTGGGCTGACTGGGGAATCGTAGTTGTTGCATTAGGTTTCGTTGGAAACCTTTTCTTAACAGGTATCAAAGGGAAACAATCTGGAATCGTTACTGTCCTTATGGCAGATATGATTGCATTTGCCGGTCTTTATTTAGCTGGTATGTTCTTTACAGACAATATTGCAATTGACCAATACTGGTGGTGGTGGGTAATCCACTTATGGGTTGAGGCTACTTGGGAAGTTTTCGTTGGTGCGTTTGCTGCTTATGGTCTTATCACTATGATTGGAGCACACCGTAAAGTTGTTGAGATGTGGTTATGGATTGAAGTTGCAATGCTCTTTGGTTCAGGTATCTTAGGTCTTGGACACCACTACTTCTGGATCGGTACACCTGAGTACTGGTGGGAAATCGGTGCACTATTCTCAGCACTAGAACCATTACCGCTTGTTGCTATGTTTATCCACGTTCTTTATGACTGGGGTAAAACGCAGGGTGGACAAGATGAAAGAGGCGAATCTGTATCCGTTATTAAAAATAAACCTGCATTTACTTGGTTTGTTTTAAATGCATTTGGTAACTTCTTAGGTGCTGGTATTTGGGGATTCTTCCATACACTACCACAAGTAAATCTTTATACACACGGTACTCAGTTTACTTCAGCTCACGGTCACTTGTCATTCTTTGGTGCATATGCGACTATTCTTGTTGGTATGATGTACATTGCAGTTCAAGGAACAAACGGTATTAAAGTAATGAAACATACAAAAGCATCTATTTGGGGTGTGAGTATGATTACTAGTGGTGTTGTCGGTATGACTGTAGCACTTACAATTGCTGGGTATGTTCAAGTATTGGTATCTCGTGCACAAATGGGTGCTACATGGGCTGCATACTTTGACGGTCAAAGTGGTCTTTGGTTTACACAAGCGATGGATTGGAGACTTATCATGGGTGTTGTTACATTCTTAGGTTTCTTATTCCTTGCAAAAGATTTACTTACAACTGGTAAAAATCCAGTTCACGAAAGATAAGGAGATAAAATGTTTGAACCATTTACAGACGTTGTGCCAAGCTTTTTCGGTTGGCTCAACCAAGGTCCTTTAACACTAACAATTTTTCTTCACACTGTGATTGTACTTCCAATGATTTGGATCTACTTTCAGGAGAAAAAACGTTTAGAAAACGAAAACTAGGTTGCGCTGGCTCCTTTGGGGCCGCGCTTAATCTTCAATTTTAGAAGGAGAAATAAAATGAGATTAAATAAATTAGTTATGTCAGTTGCAGCTTTAGCAGTTGTGAGTTCTGGTCTTTTTGCGGGCACATCAAATATGAATGTGGAAAAAGTATTTGAAAAAGAGTGTCAGGGATGTCACGGTCCAAACCATGAAGGTGGTGTTGGTTCTGACTTACGTCCAAAAGTTATCTCTAAGAAAAATTCTTATATGCTAGCAGAAACTATCCTCAACGGTCGTCCAGGTACAGCTATGCCTCAGTTCAAAGAGAAATTCTCAAAAGCTGATGCAGACAAAATGGTTGACTATCTACAACATTTTAAAGGCAAGAAAATTGAAGTTCTTACTTTAGAGAATATAAAAAAAGGATGGAAAAAACTTAACGACAGAATGAAATTCCTCAAAAAATATCCTCACGCAGCAGATGTAAAGAAGAATACAGATATCTGTTTCGTAACAGAACGTGATGCTGCTCGTGTTGTTTTTATTGACGGTACAAGCGGTAAAGTATTATCAAAACACCCTGCAGGATTTGCTGTTCACGTAACAGTAACGAACAAGCGTCAACCTCGTTATGCTTACTCAATCTCTCGTTCAGGTTTAGTTACAATGTTTGACCTTAACACTCCGGGTCAACAAAAAATTGCTGAATGTCAAGTTGGTTCTGAATCACGTGGTCTTGCAGTTTCACCAGATGGTAAATACCTCATGGCTGGTAACTATGTTCCAGGTGGTGCAGTACTGATGGATGCTATGACATTAGAGCCGCTTAAAGTATATCCAACATCAAGTGTAATCGATACAGAAGGAAACATTGGATCATCTCGTGTTGCCGGTATTTTTGACACTCCATACGGTCCATACATTGCATTTGCACTTAAAGATGCAGGGCATGTTTATATCGTTGATTACTCCAAGCCAGATTTTCCAATCGTAGGTGATATTCCAAATATCGGTAAAATCCTCCATGATGGTCTTTTAAATGAAGGTGATGAGTTTGGTCGCTACCTCTTTATTGCATCGCAAGGTTCTGATGTAATGGGTGTTGTTGACTTTAAAACAAAATCTTTAGTTGCTAAAGTATACACTGGTCCTGGTTCTAAGCCACACCCAGGTCAAGGTTCATCTTGGTACAATGACAAATATGGTCAACTTTTTGCTACAGACAGCATGAATGTTGGGAATGTAGTTATCTGGGATAAAAACTGGAACGTTGTTAAGAATGTAAGAACTGCCGGTGGTGGTCTCTTTGTCGGTACAAGTGAGCATACTCCATTTATCTGGGCAGATAATGTTCTTGGTGGTCCTGCTAACTGGAATAAAGTACACTTAATCAACAAACAAACTTTAGAAGTTGATAGAATCATTACTGTAGGTACAAAACGTGGTACTGTAACTGATCCGGTTACTCATAAAGTACTTTATAGCTGGAAAGTACCAACTGTTAAAGATAAAAAAGGCAAAGCTGTAATTCCTAGAATCTTACATGCTGAACCTGCAAACCATGGTCATTGGACTATGATCTCTGAGTGGAATGCCGGTCGTATCGGTATCTATGAAGCAAAAACTGGTAAATTCGTTAAATACATTAAAAATTTAACAACACCAACTTTTACTTACTCTATCGAGCATAGACAAACTATTCCAGGTGCATAAGCACCCTTTTCTTCCCCCTCTTTGGGGAAGAGTTTTCCCATCAAAAAACGCCTTTTAATTTTATAACTTTTTCTAATATAATTTTCCATACACACTCTTTACAAAATTCCTATTTCACAGCCTTTTTAAGGGATATTTCAAGCTTAATTTTGCTAGAATATTATTTAATTCAAGAAAAGAAATATAATGAGAAACTATTTGATTTTTATACTTTTATTTACAACGTCTATATTTGCAAATGAACTAACGGGCGAAAAAGTTTTCAAAACTTATTGCTGGGGCTGTCATCATCAAACTGCAATGGCATTTGGACCTCCATTTAATGAGATTGCGAACAAAAGAACAAAGGCAGAGATAGAAGCCTACATCGCTTCACCAAAGTCTATGTATGAAGCATTCGGCTATAAAAGAACGGTCATGACACAACTGCATCTCAGTGCTAAAGAGTTAGATCTCATCAGCGACTATATACTCTCTTTTAAAGGAAAAAAATAATGTTTCGACTTTCCAACCTTATAGCTTCTGTTGTAGAAGATAAAAAAGAGAGGATTCTTAATGGCAGCATTGCCATTTGGAACTTTACAAATCGCTGTAATCTCTCTTGTCTGCACTGCTACTCAAAATCCACCCTAGATGAAGTAGATACACTTACAACTGAGCAGATTAAAAAAACAATTCTTGAGATGAAAGAAAACGGTGTTAAGTTTATTATCTTCTCCGGTGGTGAGCCGCTTACACGTAAAGACCTCTTTGAAATTGCAGAGTTTTGTAAAGAACATGGTATCATCACCTACCTCTCAAGTAACGGCCTTTACTTTACAAAAGGTAATATCAAAAAGATTACGGACACATTTAACTATGTTGGTGTCAGTATCGATGGGGATGAAGCAACACATGACTATTTTCGAGGTCTCAAAGGTGCTTTTAAAGAGACACTCAAAGCAGTTTTACTCGCCAATGAAACGGGCTCGAAAGTAGGTATTCGCTTTACCATGACAAAAGATACAATCGGCTCATTAGAGTATATTTTTGATTTGGCGGAAAAATACAATATTCCTAAAATCTATGTCTCACATCTTGTCTATTCAGGACGAGGTCTTGATAACCTCAAAATGGACTTGACAAAAGAACAAAGACGAAAAGCGGTTGACTTCATCATAAACAAAGCTTTTGAGTATTATGAAACAGGTCGTGATATTGAGATAGTTACCGGAAACATGGAGATGGATGCTATTGTACTTTTAGAGAAATTCGGTGAAAAATATCCAGAACTCAAAGAGAAAATGAGAGAGAGACTTCTGCAATGGGGTGGAAACTCTGCAGGACGAAAACTGCTTAACATAAATTCTGAAGGTGATGTCCGGCCTGACCCGTTCTTCCCGCTTATTGTCGGTAATATCATCAACCAGGACTTTGGTGACATCTGGCAAAAAGGAGAACTTTTAGACCAGTTAAGAGTCCATCCTAGAAAACAGATAAGTGGCATCTGTGCAACTTGCAAACAGATCGATATCTGTAACGGAGGCAGTCGTGCCCGTGCATATGCAATCAGTGGCAACCTATGGGCTGAAGATCCTTCATGCTATTTAACAAAAGAAGAAAGAGAGACTGTTTAAAATGATACAAAAACTATTTACTGCTATTTTACTGCTGCTTTTAGCGAACGATAATCTTAATGCAAAAGAGAAAATCTTTGTTGTAGAGCGAGAAAGCAACTCTGTTGCTGTCATTGTCAATGACCTGCCAAAATCACATATGACAGGTATGCATAATATGAACCATGGTGTCATCAAGTTTTATGGAAATGATGGTTATCTGATCTCTCGTGATGGGTATGTTGTACGTTTTGATCCTCGCAGCGAAGAAAAACTTAATGAATACAAAACAAGTAAAAGTGCTATCGGTTTTGTCATTGCGAAAAACTATGTAGCTGTAGCAAACTATGACGATAAAAGCGTAGATATTCTCTCCCGTGATTTAAAACCACTCCAAAAGATAAAAACCGGCTCTCGTAATGTAGGTATAAAAATCTATAAAAATTATCTGATTTTTTCAGAAATGGACAATGACGCTATTGCTGTTTATAGAGATGTAAATGAAGGTAAAGAGAAACCACACTTCAAACTCTACAAAGAGTTTAAAAATGTAGGGGTTATGCCTTTTGATGCGATGATAAAAGGAAACAAGTACATCAATGGTTTCTTTCAAAGTCCTTGGTTTGGTGTTATTGATTTGAATACGATGAAGTTTGAGAAAATTCAACTCAAGTTAGGAGATAGAAAACCTGTACTTAAAGTACCTCACTTTGGATTTTGGTCCATCAGTGATTCTAAAGTATTCATTCCTGCCGTAGGGGACAACAAGGTCTTTGTATTTACACCTGATTTTAAATATATAAAAGCAATCCAGACAGAAGGACTTCCAGTATTTACAGCACTCTCTCCTGATAAAAAATATTTAGCTGTTACATTTTCAGGGAAAAAGTTTCCGGTTATTCAGATTATTGACACAAAAACATTAAAAATTATCAAAAGATTTGCATTTGATGGTAAAGTACTCCATGTCAGATGGTCAAATGAAGCGCCAAAACTCTATGTTTCTGTAAACGATACAAATAAGATAGCGATAATTAATACGCAAGGTTGGTGGCTGCAAAAAGAGATTTTTACAATTAAGAAACCATCAGGAATTTTCATCTATGAGGAGAAGAAATAATGGGTAAAGTATATTTAACAGGAGCTGGACCTGGAGATATCGAACTTCTGACAATGAAAGCACATCGTGTCATCAAACAGGCAGATGTGATTATCTATGACCGCTTGGTAAATCCACAAATGCTGGAAATGGCAAAAAATGGCTGTGAATTCGTCTATGTTGGCAAAGAGGATGGCAGACACACATTACCACAAGACGAGATCAATGAAGTTATCTACCAAAATGCTTTAAAACACGATGTTGTGGTTCGCTTAAAAGGTGGAGACCCCTTTGTCTTTGGTCGCGGTGGAGAAGAGGGAGCATATCTACATGAGAGAGGTATAAAGTTTGAAATCATTCCTGGTATCACCTCAGCTATAAGTGTGTCTGCCTATGCAGGTATTCCAGTGACACATCGTGGAGTTGCTGTAAGCTTTCGAGTCGTTACAGGACATGAATCTCCAAACAAAGAGATCTCTCAAATACCATGGGAAAATTTTAAAACGGATGATACCATCGTCTTTTTAATGGGTCTTCACAATTTGGAAAAAATCTCTTTAAAACTCCAAGAAGTAGGAAAGCCAAAAGATTATCCGTGTGCCGTCATCTCACGCGGCACAACGAAAGATCAGAGTGTGGTTGTCGGTACTCTTGAGAATATCGTCGAGAAGGCAAAAGGTGTTCCGACACCTGCTTTAATTATTGTTGGGCATGTTGTTGCGTTGCGTGAGCAGCTTCAATGGTTTGAGCAAAGCTAATCTTTGTTCCGCTGCTTCTATCTCTTTTAAAAGCAGCTCTGCCTCTTTATCACCATTCTTTACATTGATCTCTAGCCAATGACGCGCCTTCTTAAAATCCAATAACTGCATATAGATACGCCCAATATTGGCAATGGCCCTTTCATGTCCGTTTTTTGCCGCTTTTTCAAGCCACTCGGCACTTTTTTTGACATCTTGTTGCACACCATCACCCCGATAGTACATTAAAGCAAGATTATACTGTGCATTGGATATATTATTCTCAGCTGCTGTTTGCAAAGGTTTTAGTGCAGCTTTATAGTTTTGCTCTGCAAGATATTTCATTGCTAAATCATACTCTTTGAGCCCCTTTACTTCAGCAAAGAGTGAATACACAAGTAAAGAAGTAAGTAAAAACAGTTTCATCATCTCAGTTCCTTTCCCCTTTTAAATATAATATAATAAAATTGATAAGGTCAATGCAAAAAGAAATGTTACTGTGACCATAACAGCTCGTTTTTTCGACTCTTCAATGCCATACTTTTTTTCTAATAATTCACTCACAACTATCCCAGGATAGATACTAAATAGAAACATTGGAAAGGTCATGACTAAAATTATGACTATATCTTGTGAACTCATTAAAATCCATTCAATTCAAAGTTTTTTTATAATTATTATTATATCATATTAAGAACGCCCTCTAAACTTGTTTATGGGTTGAAATATATAAAAAAGGGAAACAAAATGAAAAAAATTATCCTCTTAAGCGTGACTGTTCTACTCTCGTCATTACTTTTTGTATCATGTGGTGCTACGACAGGAGCTCATACTGATGCAAAAACTGCAAACTATACATACTTTGAAGAGATGCCACTACAAAAAGTTCATAAGCTCATTGTAGAAGCTGGTGAAGATGATGGCTGGAGAATGACAGAATTTAAAGAAAATGAGCTTATAGCAGAAAAAACAGAAGATAGTGAGACCAAAGCAGTAACTGTTGAGTTTTCAAAAGAGTATTTTCATATAACGCCGCATAATGGTGATTTAGAGGATGCTATCGAAGATAAACTGGGATTATAAACTCCTATTTATCTAGTTTTGCTACACTTTATATATTAACATATAAAGGTAATAAAACTTATGGATTTCTTCAAATATATACATGCGGTAGGTACAGGGCCAAAAGGCAATCGAGATCTCAGCTTCGAGGAAGCAAAAGATATGATGACACAGATACTTGACCAAAGTGTACCAAGTGAACAGATTGCAGCATTTTTATTAGGCTGGAGACTCAAACCTGAAACGATAGAAGAGTTTCAAGGAGCACTTGCCGCATGTGATGAAAACATCAGTACAAAGAGAGTAGAAAACTCCATCGAACTTGGCTATCCATTTGATGGCAAAGCCAAAAATCCTTACATCTTTCCGCTTCTTGCCAAGACATTACAGGAAAAAGCGCTCAATCTCGTTATTGTCGGAGATGAAAAACAACCGGCAAAAGATGGCATAACAATCAAAGATATCGTCTCAAAAATAGAACTCACGCCAAACATCCACTATTTTGACAGAAAAGATTTTTTCTATAAACTTCATAAATTAACAGATATTAGAAACAAACTCGGTCTTCGAACAGGTTTTAGTACTATAGAAAAGCTGCCAGGAGTTGCCCAAAGTGATTATGCCATTACCGGTGTATTTCATAAACCATATGTCAAAAAATATGCCCAAATACTCAAAGGAAGATATAAAAGAATAGCACTTATACAAGGGAATGAAGGAACACCTGAACTCTTTTCCAAAGGTCGTCTATGGATGGTAGAGAATGAAGATATCCAAGAGTATATTGTCAACCCCGAAGATTTTGGCATACACTATAAAAAATCATGGGATAAAATATCACTCAAAGAGTCATATGAGCAGTTACATACTCCATCTGATGAGTTCTTAAAACTAGCACGCTTAAATGCTGCTGTTTATCTTTTTGTAACACAAAATGCAGCGACTATTGAAGATGCGTACGATATGCTCTCTTAATGACACTCTGAGAGTTTCTCTGCTATTTTTTCAGGAGTTATGGCACCAAGAGCCTCACATAAGAAAAGCTCCTCAGAGCTTAAAAAAAAAGAGTGCCGGATATGTTGTCGTATAAAGCAGCTCTATTGGATAACTCTCTTTGGCATGAGTATGTACAAGAACAGCTATAAAATCCTTATTGATATCTTTTATATA
>VCAX01000034.1 GCA_013607665.1 Campylobacterota bacterium
AATTTCCAACTGTAAATGCAAATATGGATGAGATTAAAGAGATTTTTGAGAGTGTGAAGACTATAGCTGTTTTAGGACTTTCTCCTGATGAGAGTAAAGCGAGTCACAGAGTTGCAAAGTATCTGCAGGAACATGGTTACAAGATTGTGCCTGTCTATCCAAAAGGTGAGACTATTCTTGGTGAACAGGTCTGTACATCACTTGCCGAGATTCCTTTTGCAGTGGATATGGTTGACATTTTCAGAAAACCTGCGGCACTTGATGCGGTAGCAGATGCCTGTATAAAACGCGGTGATGTAAAGGTTTTTTGGGCACAGCAGGGTATTGTGAACAATGAAGCGGCTGAGAAAGCAAAAAATGCAGGGATGAAGGTTGTACAGAATCGCTGTGCTATGGTTGATCATCGCCATCTTTACGCATAGGTTATCTCCTTGTTAGATCTAAAGCAGATAAAAGAAGCAAAAAAGCGAATAGAGGGTGTAGTTGTCGAGACACCACTTGCCTATGCACCATACCTCAGTGAAATAAGTGATATCAATGTTTATCTAAAAAAAGAGAACCTGCAAATTACCGGTGCTTTTAAAATACGAGGTGCCTACAATAAAATGGCATCACTCACGCAAGAGCAGGCTAAATGCGGTGTTGTTGCTGCAAGTGCCGGAAATCATGCACAGGGAGTTGCTCTCTCAGCGCAACTATTGGGCATTAAAGCTGTTATTATAATGCCGGAATCCACACCGCTTACAAAAGTAAATGGTGTGAAACATTATGGGGCAGAAGTTATTTTAGCAGGTGCAAATTATGATGAAGCCTATGCCTATGCCTGTGAGTATGGAGAGAAGAATAGGCTTACTTTTGTTCATCCTTTTGAAGATGAAGCTGTTATTGCCGGGCAAGGGACCATTGGGCTTGAGATACTAGAGAAGTGTCAGGAACTTGATGCGGTTATTGTCCCTGTGGGGGGCGGTGGTCTTATTGCTGGCATTGCGACTGCTTTAAAAGAGACAAATCCAAATATCAAGGTTATCGGCATAAGTGCAAGCGGTGCACCTGCATTTAGAGAGTCGTATGAGTTGAAAAAACCGATAGACTCTAAAAGTGTACGTACTATTGCCGATGGAATCGCTGTTCGTGATACCTCGCCGATAACTTTAGAGTATGCATTGAAAAATGTCGATGAAGTTTTAAGTGTCGATGATGAAGAGATAGCGAGTGCGATATTGTACCTTTTGGAGAAGCAAAAGCTTGTTGTCGAGGGTGCAGGGGCTGTTGGTGTTGCAGCGCTGCTGCATCATAAGCTTGATGATTTAAAAGGCAAAAATGTAGCCGTAGTCTTAAGCGGTGGGAATATGGATGTCACACTGCTCTCTGTCATTATTGAAAAAGGGCTTTTAAAATCGCATCGTAAGATGAAAGTCACTGTGACTTTGGTTGATAAACCAGGCTCTTTGATGCGCTTTACGCAAATACTTCAAGAGCTCAATGCAAACATTGTGCATATTGCGTATGACAGAACATCCATCTCTCTTGACTATGGTGATGCAAATGTTACTGTACATATGGAGACCAAAGGTAAAGAGCATCAAGAAGAGATTCGCCAGGCTCTTAAAAATAAAGGCTATATAAAGGATTAAGGCGCAATGGAAATAGTTCGCAGTAAAAGCATTGCAAAACCAGTTGTTCTGATGAAAATTCTTGACAACAAAGAACTTGTCGTTGTGGATGTAGAGACTACTGTGCGCTATTTTAACAAAGAAAACCTAGAGCTCAAAAGTGGATTTAAGGTCGGTATAAAGCATAAGCGCTATAAAACATCTGTAGTTGCTTTTTCAAATGATGCTCAATATTTTTCGACATTGACAAGTGATGCAAAAGAGGCAAGACTCTTCAATGCCGTAACAAAAAAGATGATAGCTACAGTAGATCGTCATCATGGTGAAGTATCCTGTGTCGGTATAGACCCACTCACACGCTATATGTTCTCATGCGGAGATGATGGAAAAACGTTTGCCATAGATGTGGAGAGTGGTAAGCTTGTATTCACGCTGCCGCCTCACGCAGACACTATCAATGATATTGCATTCTCACGCAATGGAAACTGGGTTGCTGTTGCGAGTTATGACAGAAAGATATCGCTTTTTTCTCTTGTAACCATGACACCGAAAAATAAACTCAAAGCCCATTCCGCTCCTGTTATGCATTTGGAGTTTTTCCAAAAAACAAGCTACTGAGTATAGATAAGAGCTCATCAGCGATTATTTGGAATATTTACAATGGAAAAGTTCTGCAAAGACTTCAGGGGATTCATGATGAAGTAACTGCAATAGCCATTGATGACGACGAGCAGTTCCTCTTTTTGGGAACACAACTTGGTTATGTTATAGTCTATGATCTCAATACTTATGAATTGATATCTGCGAAATACCTTAAAATTACTTCTCCAATTACAAGTTTAGTCTTTGATGGTGAGGATGATACACTCATGTTGGGCACAGAAGATGGCTTTATAATTCAATATGATATTTATGAAGGTGCCGATACACTTAAAGATCTGCTACGGGAAAAAGAGTTTGCTTTAGTACAAAAAATTGTAGATATCAATCCACTTTTGGTATATACGGAGATATATTCACTCCTTACAAATTTTTGGCAAAAGAGTCTTGAAAAAGCAAAAATAGCTCTGCAAAAAGGTGATAAAGCAAAAGCGATGCTTATTTTTGGACAATTTAAACATATGCCTTCTAAAAACAAGGTTATTCAAAAGCTCATAAAAGATTATACAGAGTTTCCAAAGTTTGTACAGTTCGCAAAAGAGGGGAAGCTAGCGCTTGCATATGGTCTGGCAAACAGATTTCCAATTTATAAAGAATCTGCTACTTACAAAGCTTTGGAGCAGCGTTGGAAAAAGGCATTTGCACAGGCACAAAAATATGTACTTGATCCAAAAACAGCGCCACTTGCAAAAGAGATACTTGCTCCCTATAGAGGCATGAGTGAAAAGACAAAATTTATTCAAGAAGTATTGAGTAAAGCGGAGATATATAAACGCTTTCGCAGTGCCATTGCGAAAAAAGAGTTTAAAATTTGTTCAGAACTTATAAAACAAAATGCTTTTTTACGAGAACTTCCAGAGTATGAGAATTTAATGAAATTTGCAGACTCTTTGTATGTAAAATCACACAAATTTATGCAGGAGGGAGATATTCACTCTGCCATAAAGATTTTAAGGGTGTTGCAGGACTTTGAAGAGTTTAAAGACGAAGCGCGTAATTTTATGATCGACTTAGAAGCAAAAGCGAAGTTTTTCAATGCCCTCAGAGATGGTGATATGGCTACAGCATTTGATATGATGGCGGTTTCTGAGGATCTTATGCAGACAAAAGATGGTGTTTCATTGCAACAGATGTGGAACTCTGATCTTCAAAGAGCCAATGCAGCAGCTGCTTCTGGTAACATTCAGGGTGTTAAAACTGCAATGCAAAAATATATGCAAATTAGTTCTAAGTATGCCGCACTTGCAACTATTTTTGCTTTTACTTACAAGGTACAGCTTGAAGATGCTCTGCAACAGGATGTCGAGCGGCAAAAAATAGAAAATGGCATTAAAAACTATATTGTAAATTTTGGTCTTTCAGAGCAGATAGAGGCCTTTTATAATCTCTTTAAAGATATGTACCCTGAGACAAAGCTCAACCTTGAACTGCTCAAAAAAGGTTCTTTTTCCATGTGGCGTCCATCGATGATAGTTGATTCAATCTTAGATTAGCTTTCTATCTCTTAAGTTACATCCCCTTTTAACCTCAAATATAGATATTTTTAAATATAATGAGAAAATTTTTAATATTATACAAAATAGAGGAGACTTTTCATGCAAATTAGTGGCGCACAGATGGTCATTGAAGTACTTATTGCAGAAGGTGTAGATACAGTTTTTGGCTACCCCGGCGGAGCAATAATGAATGTCTATGATGAAATATACAAACAGGATAAATTCCAACACATTTTAAACCGTCACGAACAAGCAGCAGTCCATGCAGCAGAAGGGTATGCAAAAGCAAGCGGCAAAGTCGGTGTTGCGATGATTACATCTGGACCTGGTTTTACAAATGCGGTCACTGGTTTGGCAGATGCCTATATGGACTCCATTCCTCTTGTCGTTATCTCTGGACAGGTTCCTATGAGCCTTATTGGTACAGATGCATTTCAAGAGATCGATGCAGTAGGGATCTCCCGCTCTTGTACAAAACACAACTATCTTGTCACGGATGCCAAAGATCTTCCACGTATTTTAAAAGAGGCATTTTATATTGCTGTATCTGGCCGTCCTGGACCTGTACATGTTGATATTCCAAAAGATGTCACTGCTCAAATTGCAGAGTTTAATTATGACATAGAACTTGATCTTGAAACATATAAACCGCATGTAAAAGGAAATCCACGTCAGATTAAAAAAGCGATAGAAGCGATCGCTGAGTCAAAACGTCCGCTCTTTTATCTTGGTGGTGGTATCATCAATGCAAATGCAGCGTATGATGTAAGGGATCTTGTTCACAAAACGGGAATTCCTGCAGTTGAGACATTTATGGCTCGAGGAACACTCTCACATGATGATGAGTTGCTTATCGGTATGCTTGGTATGCATGGAAGTTACGCGGCAAATATGGCAATGAGCGAAACAGATATGATCATCGCTCTTGGTGCGCGTTTTGATGATCGTGTAACAGGAAAACTCTCAGAGTTTGCAAAAAATGCAAAGGTGATTCATGTCGATATCGATCCTGCTTCTATCTCTAAGCTTGTCAATGCTGATTTTCCAATCGTTGGTGATGTGAAAAATGTTGTTTTAGATATGCTCACGCAAGCAGATAAAATAGACAGCTCTAAATATGAATCGTGGAGAGAGACAATTCATAATTTTAATGAACTGCATCCGCTCACATATCACGAAGACAGCGAGAGACTCAAGCCGCAATGGGTTATAGAGAGAGTTGGCCAGATACTTGGAGATGATGCCAATATTTCAACGGATGTTGGACAGCATCAGATGTGGACAGCACAGTTCTATCCATTTTCCCGTCCGCGTCAGTTCATAAGTTCCGGTGGACTTGGAACAATGGGCTTTGGTTTTCCAGCGGCACTTGGTGTTCGCGCAGCAGCACCAGATAAAGTCTCGATCAACTTTACGGGTGATGGTTCTATTTTAATGAACTGTCAAGAACTAATGACTGCAGTTGAGAAAAAACTACCGGTCATCAATATTATTCTAAACAATAACTTTCTTGGTATGGTTCGCCAGTGGCAGACACTCTTTTATGACAAACGTCACTCTGAGACAGATCTTTCTGTACAGCCTGATTTCGTAAAGCTCTCAGAAGCTTTTGGTGGAATAGGGTATAGAGTCAGTACAAAAGAGGAATTTGATGCAGCACTTAAAGATGCAGTAGAGAAGGGCGTTGTTGCTTTTATAGAAGTACTTGTTGAGCGCTTTGAGAATGTTATGCCGATGGTTCCGGCAGGTGGAAGCCTCTTTAACATGATGCTATTAGAGAAAAAGGAGAGTAAATAATGAGCGAAAACGCAAGAAGAGTCATCTCGGTTATCGTAGTAAATGAAGCGAGTGTTTTGTCTCGTGTTACCGACCTTTTCTCTGGACGTGGTTATAACATCACATCCTTAACGGTTGCACCTATACCGGATACAAAATATTCTCGTTTGACAATAGTTACTTCTGGAAGTGTGCGTGTGATGGAGCAGATCACAAAGCAGTTGCATAAGCTTATACCTGTACTTCGTGTCTATGAACATGAAGATATGGTTGAAAAAGAGATGGCAATGGTAAAATTCCCTATTACTGAGAATCTAAGTGATATCAATGCGCTGTGTGAAGCTTATAACGGAAAGATTGTCAATGTCGGTGATAATATTGTCATTGCAATGGTTGCAGATGAGCCAAAACGCATAGATAACTTTCTTTGTGCCATCAAACGATATAATCCAAAAGAGATAGTGCGAAGCGGTGCAGTAGCACTCGAGAGATAAAACTGTGAAGCTGAGTGAAATTGCAAAAATAATCGGCACTGAGTTTACGGGAGAGGATAAAGAGATCCTCTCTTTAAATACACTAAAAGATGCTACTGAGCATGAACTTTCTTTTGTGGCAAATCCAAAATATGTAAAAGATATTCCTACTTCCAAAGCCGCTGCTATTTTGGTAACAGAAGCCACAAAAGAGTATGTTCCAAACAATTCTGTTGCTTTGGTAGTAGAAGATACCTATTGGCAGATGGCAGTGCTTTCAAAGTATTTTGCACCGCCTCTTGAAGAGAGTGATGCTCCAGAGGCACTCATAGGTGAGGGAAGCAGTGTCGCTTCAACGGCAACAGTTGCGCGAGGTGCAAAAATTGGGAAAAATACAACAGTTATGGCAGGTGTCTATATCGGCTCAAACGTAGAGATAGGGGATAACACTATTTTGTATCCAAATGTCGTTATCTATAGAGATTGCAAGGTTGGAAGTGATTGTATTATTCACGCAGGTACGGTTATAGGCAGTGATGGTTTTGGGTTTGCATCAAATCGACTCGGAGAGCATAAAAAGATATACCATATCGGTAATGCTGTTGTTGAGGATGATGTAGAGATTGGAGCCAATACCACAATAGATAGAGCCGTATTTGGTACAACACGTATAGAAAAAGGTGCAAGACTTGATAATCTTATTCAGGTAGCGCACAACTGTGTCTTTGGAAAAGGAAGTGTTGCTGCTGCGCAGTCTGGTTTTGCAGGCTCGACTATAATAGGACAAAATAATGTTTTTGGAGCACAGTCAGGTACTGCAGGGCATTTGACAATTGCGCCTTTTAATACTTTTGCAGCACGAAGCGGTGTAACAAAGAGTGTGAAAGAGAGTGGAAAGACTTTTGCAGGTTTTCCTTTTATGGAGCACAAAGCATGGCTTAAAATTCAAGGTAAATTAGCTAGACTTATTAAATAAATTGATATATAATAAACAAAAAAGGATTTAAAATGTCACAAACAATTCCATTAAGCGGAACAAAAAACGGTGTTATTTCAGTTACTAAGATCAATGAACCTTATGGTGCAGGAAGTGGTACTGTCGCAAGCATCGGGATATCTTTAAATGGTGAGGCAGATAATCCTGAATGGAAAGTTCATATTCCTCTAGATAACCTTGATGCTGTTATTAAAGCTTTAGAAGCATTAAAGTAGGTTTTTTTAACCTACTTTGATTATTTCAATTCTTGAACGAACGCATCAATACGTTTGATACCCTCACGAATACTTGCAATACCAGTTGCAAAAGAGAATCTAAAATAGCCTTCACTTCCAAAACCGACACCCGGTACAACCGCTACACCTTTATTTTCTAAAAGTGCTTTTGCAAAAGATAATGAGTCATTACTGACCTCTTTTATATTGACAAAAAGGTAAAAAGCCCCATCTGGTTTTAAAACACTCAGTCCATCCACTTCGTTAAAAAGTTTAACTGCTTCATCACGACGCTTTATGAACTCTTTTTTCATCATTGCAATATCTTCATCTGCAGAGCCGTCAAGTCCAACAATAGCAGCATATTGTGTAATGGAGTTGATGTTTGACGTGCTTTGTGATTGCAGTTTTTTTGTTGCTTTAATGAGCTCTGTATCGTATGCTGCCATATAACCAAATCTCCATCCCGTCATTGCAACGGATTTTGAAAGGCCATTGATTGTTATGGTACGCTTGAACATATCTTCACTGATAGATGCAGTAGAGACGAATTCACCCTCATATGTAAGCTTTTCATACATTTCATCAGACGCAACAAGAATATCTGTCCCTTTTAAGATTTCTGCGAGTGCTGTGAGTTCCTCTTTGGAATAGACTGCACCTGTAGGATTGGAAGGTGTTGTAAGAACGAGCATCTTTGTTTTTGGTGTAATAGCGCTTTTGAGTTGCTCGGGAGTGATTTTGAATCCACTTGAGTCATCTGTTGCTATTGTTACAGGTTTACCGCCGCAGTATTTGACAAGTTCCGGATATGTAACCCAGTAAGGAGCAGGAATAATAACTTCATCACCATCTTCAATTGTTGCAGAAAAGAGATTGAAAAGCGAATGCTTCGCACCATTGTTTGCAATGATTTGGTTTGGTGCATATTTGAGACCGTTATCACGCTCTAATTTATTTGCTATAGCCTCTTTAAGTGCAGGAATACCATCAACGGCCGTGTATTTTGTAAAACCACTGTTAATAGCTGTGATAGCGGCATCTTTAATGACTCTTGGCGTATCGAAATCAGGTTCACCGGCAGAGAAGCTAAGGATGTCTTTGCCTTGTTCTTTTAACTCTTGTGCGAGCGAAGAGACTGCAATAGTAATGGACTCAGATAGTGTGTTAATGCGATTTGTCAGCATAAAAACCCTTTAGGCTAAAATATTGGGTAATTATACTAAAAAAATCTTTTAGTTTTTCATAGATTTAATAAAGGATTCGTAAATATGTTCAAGTTCTAAATCTTGCTCAAGGACTTCTTTGTTATCTTTGACTAAGACATGCTCAAGAACTGCAACTCTTTTGAGGAGATATTCAAACATCTCTTTGTTGATATCAGGAAGCATGTTGTGCATAAAAGGATCTTTACAGCGACCTTTTTCGATGACATGTGCAGGAACCCCAATAGCAGTCGAGCACTCTGGAACAGGCTTGACTACAACAGAGTTCGCGCCTATCTTCGCGTTTGCACCAATTTCAATATTTCCAAGTACTTTGGCACCGGCACCGATAACTGCGCCTTGTTTGATCGTAGGGTGACGCTTTCCGTGAGTTAACGAGACACCACCGAGTGTAACACCCTGATAGATCAAAACATCATCTTCAATGATGGTAGTTTCGCCGATAACCACACCTGTACCGTGATCTATAAAGACACGTTTGCCGATTTTTGCTGCAGGATGAATATCGATGTTGGTTAAAATTTGCGTAATTCCCATGATGATTCTGGCTATGCGTTTAAAATTTGATTCATATAGAGCATGTGCGACTCTGTACCATGCAACGGCCCAAACACCAGGGTAATTAAATAAGAAGTCTATGCGAGAATTTAAAGCAGGGTCATTTTTGTAGGCATTTGAAAAATCTTCTTTAATCTCTGTAAAAATTCCCATAAAATTCCTTAGTTCGTCGTTCTTAGATATCCGTTTTGATGTAAAAAGGTTTCTAGTTTTGTAAGTGTATCACTTTTTTCTTTTTCTGTGATAAAGTCACTGCCTATAAGGTCTGTTTTAAGTTTTTTTAAGATTTTATCTTGTCTGTAGCCTATATCTGCAAGAATCTCCAGTATGCTTTTTGACTCCTGTATATTTTTAATATTGTAGCCGTTATCATCTATACAAACTGTAAATTCTGAAGGGTGTGTGAAGAGATTATGCTGCATTCCCAAAGTTTCCTGATAGGCACCGACGTTAAAAAATGCGAGAAAGTACTCCTCTTCATCGAGATTGATATCATGTAAGTAAAGTGGTTTTTGAGGATTGAAACCTATCTCTCCATCGCTGTCACAGGTAATGTCCCAAAGAGATGCCGCCCGTAGAGGATCGGCATTGAGATGATGGATAGGCATAATAGGAAAATGCTGCTCTAAGCCCCAATAATCAGGCAGGCTTTGGAATATGGAGGCATTAATGAGATAGCGCTCTTGCAGGCTGACCTGTAGTTGCTTGAGCTCATCCGTTTTATAAGATGATGTCAGATAGAGCGATTTTTTAATGATATTGTGTACCAATATTTCAGCATTTGAGCGATCCTGCAGGTCAATGTAGCCAAGGTCAAAGAGTGTCAGAAGCGATTCAATATGATCAAGTGCATCATGCAGATACTCAATACAGTTTTTATTGTTGAGCAGTCGATTGAGCTCACGCAGTTCCTCTATAAGGGGAGGATTTTTCTCTTTAAACTTTAAAAGTTTCTCATGATGATCCTGCGTGAAAAGTTCAAGAACAGGAGTGACAAGCACTGCGTGAGAAGCAACGATGAAACGGCCTGATTCGGTAAAGATATTTGGATGTTCTACTCCTTTTGCATCCATGATCTCACCAAGCAAGAAAACAACCGAACTTGAGAACTCCTCTATGGAGTAGTTATGGCTCTTTGCGTGAGAATGCTGGTCATACTCTACAGCGAGTCCCCCGCCGATATTGATATTTTTGAGTGAGGAAGCCCCCATTTTTTTCAGTTCTGCATAGAAGTTTCCGGCTTCGCGCAAAGCTCGTTTTATTGGAGCGATATCGATCATCTGTGATCCAATATGAAAATGGATCATAGAGAGATTATCTAAAAGATTCGCTTCCTTGAGTAGATTTACCGCTTCGAGTATTTCGGTAGATGTAAGACCGAATTTTGCATCCATGCCACCACTTTTTGCCCAAACACCGCTGCCTGCAGAGTGTAATCGTACTCGAATACCTATGTTTGGCACCTTTAAATTGGACTCTTGTGCGACTTGGATGATCGTCTCAAGCTCGCCGATTCCTTCAATGGTAAGGGTTATGTTATGTCCACTTTGTGCTGCGATAAAACCAAGTGTTATCATCTCCTTGTCTTTAAATCCATTGACGGTGATATTGGCACCATGTGGTGTTTTTACTATAGCAAGAATCAACTCTGCTTTACTGCCGGCTTCAAGCCCATAGTTATACTCTCTGCCCTCATTCACAACGGCATCTACTGCGTGAGGAAACTGATTTACCTTTAAAGGAAAAACAGCATTGAAGTTTCCTTTGTAGTTGTTCTCTTCTATGGCACTGGCAAAATGGGTATAGAGACTGCGAATCTGCTTTTTTATAAGATGTGGAAAACGTAAAAGGAGTGGCCCTCTTGTGCCATTTTGTCGGATCTCTTTTGTTATCTCCAGTAAAGAGGGCATACAACGGTAGTTGAGTCGAACGACACCGTCTTCTATGATAAAGTTCTTATTCGCCCATATATCTAAACCAAAATTATTCACAAAATGCCTTATACGTGGAGTTTATGATGAAAGTATTGATCGATATCGAAATAGATTTCATCATTTCTATTTTTAAATGTAAGATGTTTTTTATTTAATGACTTAATATGTTTAATACCCATAACAGCAAGTACGACTTTCATACTTTTGACAAGATTTTTATGGTAGTTTCCAATCTCTCGTCCCTCTTTAATAACAAGATAAGAAGCCCGTTTTTTCTCATCCTGAGTTGCCATTCCAACAGGACATACATGTGACCCAAAGCCTGAACACATTCGTGCTCGAATGCATCCGCCGCTCATCATAAATCCTCTGGCAATACCAACAGCATCAGCACCCATACACATTGTTATGATAGCGTCATCAGGTGTTAAAATTTTCCCACTGGCAATAATTTTTATATCCTCACGCAAGTTGTACTGTTTTAAAATAGTATCGAGAATGTAGAGTGCGTTATTCGTTGTCAGTCCTACAGACTCCATAAGTTCCAATGGTGCGGTTGCACTGCCGCCTTCACCATTGTCAACGGTGATAAAGTCAGGAAGCGTACCTCCCGCTTCTTTATGTTTTTGTATTGCAAGTGCCAGCTCTTCGACAGAGTGTGCGTCTGAGATGACGATTTTAAAGCCGACGGGCTTACGTGAGAGTTTTTGGAGCTTTGAGACAAACTCCAGAAGATCTTCTGTTGTATCGGCATATGGAAATCTGTTTGGAGAGAAAATATCTTTTCCCTCTTCTACGCCTCTGTAGTATGCAACATCTGCAGTAACCTTTTTGCCGGAGAGTTTACCTCCTGTCTGCTTCGCTCCCTGTGCAATTTTTATCTCTGTCATACGGCAAAATCGCATTACTTTTTGGTACTTTTCTTCATCAAAGTTACCTTGAGCATCTCTGACACCATAGAGTCCGGAGCTCATTTGAAAGATCATATTTGGAATTTCTTGTGGTACTTCTTTTGGAAAATCTTCTAAAGCCGCATTCCAGTTTACACGAAAGAGAACATGTGAATCGGTATCATAGATATACGTATTTTGCGTTTTTTTATTTAAAAGCGCATTTTTGTACCATTTAATGGCAATTTTTCTGTTAAAAAAAAGTTCACCGATTTTAAAAATGAATTCTGCATAGGGTGTAGAGTTGATAATCTCAAGATATTTATCGTTTTTTGGATCAGGCTTGAGAGTAAAGAGGTGATTGGAAGTGAGTGAACCCTCTCCTGTATTGATTGTGAGCTTTGAATCACGTCCTGCAATGCTAAAAGCACGAACAGCTTCAGGAGAGAGTGCTCCGTCACTCATGGCTGAGCGAATGATAGGCGTATGAGAAACAAAAGGAATCTCTCTCTTTTCTCCAAAAGTAACGCTCATATCTTCACTGACTTCATCCTCGTTTAAAACACTTGCAGCATGTTTTATGATAAAGCGCGAGCCTGAAAATGGTTGGCTTACAGAGAAAGATTGGTAGTTTGGTTTGTCTTTTGCAGCTTTATATACCCAGTCGACTTTATCTTTGGACTCAAAAAATGTCTCTTCTACAAAATATTGACGCAACGGCTCACGCAAGGCTTCAAACAGGTATCGAAAGCGTCCAATGACAGGGTAGTTTATAAGGAGAGCATGTTTTCGCTGGATGTATTTATCATAAAAATATAAAAAAGTGATAACTACAACGACACCAAGAATAAAAAACTCTAGAAATTCCAGAAAAAATTCCCAAAAAGCATCTACATAATTATCGGCTTTTTGCATTAAAACTCTTTTATACTGAGAATCTCTTCAGTTTTATTTTCAAGGTCTTTGACCCAGATAGTACCATTTTCAAGCTCGTTTGAACCAATTACACAGCAGTAACGGGCATTTATCTTGTCTGCTGATTTAAGATGATTTTTTAAGTTTCTTGCACGATATTCACAAGAGGCTTTGTCAGTTTTTCTTTTTGCCTGCGTGAGAGAGAGAACAAGTTCCACCGCCTCTTCATCCATCGCACCAAGAAAATAGCCTTCACGCGTCTCCTTGGGCATAACAATAAGCTCTAAAAGGCGCTCAGTTCCCATAGCAAAACCGACTGCAGGAGTAGGGCGACCGTCGAGAAACTCTACAAGTCTGTCATAACGACCACCACCGGCAATGGCACTCTGACTTCCAATATTGTCACTGACGAATTCAAAAGCGGTTTTTGAGTAGTAATCAAGTCCACGAACAAGATTGGTATCTATCTCGTAGGCGATATTGTTTACATCCAAAATAGTTTTGAGTTTGCTAAAATCACTCTCACAGCTCTCACAGAGTGAATTTATGAGTTTTGGAGCATTTTCATAAAGAGACTGGCACTTCTCATTTTTACAATCAAGCACGCGAATAGGGTTCGTTGCTTTTCTTCTTTGACAATCTTCACATATCTCATTTTCTACACTCTCTATAAAACTGACGAGATTTTCACGATACGGAGGCATACACTCTTTGCATCCAAGAGAGTTAAGCTGTAATCGGTAACCAATGCCGAGCTCACCTAAAATATCGGCTACCATCATGATCATAACAGCATCTTCATAAACGCTCTCTACACCAAAGCTCTCTACGCCAAACTGATGAAACTCACGCAGGCGACCTTTTTGCGGTCGCTCGTAACGAAACATAGGTCCATGATAAAAAAAGCGGTGTGTTCCGCCTGCACGGTCAAGTTTGTTCTGAATGAAGGCGCGCACGACACCGGCTGTACCCTCCGGTCGCAGACAGACATCATTACCGCCTTTGTCTTCGAACTGATACATCTCTTTACCGACAATATCACTCGATTCTCCGACAGAACGTTTAAAAAGGGCAGTCTCTTCTAAAAGAGGGGTTTCAATATAGGAAAAACCATATCTTGAAGCAACTTTTGTTGCAGTTTCTATAAAGTGAGTGAACCTTTTGGACTCCTGGGGAGTTAAAATATCATTCATTCCACGCAGTGATTTAATCATTTTGTACCTTAAAGTAATTAGTTGTAAAAGGATACCATTTTTTATCTTTTTTGTTTCTAATAAACTTTTAATAAAAGCATTAAACAATACAAATTATATTGGCTCTAAAATATTGTTTTTAGTTAATTTATTAATAATTTCAGATTGAATAGTTTGTATGCTTTTGAGACCATTATTACTATCTTGACATTCAATATTAAACCAATTTGTATTTTTTGTCATTTGTTTAAAAATTTTATAAACATTCACAAGATATGTATTATCGCTCTCATGCAAATCTTTTTGTTTATTTGTATAATTTCTTATGTCCTTTTTTAAAACTAACTTATCAGATAGATTTGGATTCATATCCATAAACAAAACTATATTTGGTTTAGGAAGACCATAGACGTTGTATTCCAACTCCTCAATCCACTGCTTTAATTTTTTCCGTTCACTTTCATTTTGATATTTAGCTGTTTGATGTGCAATATTTGATGGAACATATCTATCACAGATTATCATATACCCATCGTTCAGCTTTTTTAATATAGTTTCTTTTTTTTCAAATCTATCTCCAGCATAGAGCATTGCAGAGAACTTTGGATGCACTTCATCAAGTTGACCAAAAACACCATTTAAGTATTCTCCAACTTCTTTACCAAAAAAAGTTTCATTATAAAAAGGAAATTCCAATAAAATAACTTTGTAATTTAAATTTTGCAAGTACTCATATAGTTCTTTTGATTGGGTGCCTTTTCCACTTCCGTCTATTCCTTCGAATACGATTATTTTTCCATTCATGTATTATTTCCTTTGTATTGTACTAGGTGTCTTCAAAATTGAATGCAATGTTACTTCTTCATTTGCAAGTTTTTCTTTTGCGTGTTTTCCTTGAGGAGCAAATACAACTAAACAATCTGTTACTTGAAAATTATATTTCTTTAAATCTTTTATTATCTTTATGATTTTTCTTCCTCCTGTTGTACTATCATCAACAATTAAAGCTTTTTTTAATGTTCTGAAATTATGTATACAACCAAAATCAAAGTTTATTCTTGGATCTTTACTTCCATTTGTTAATCTAAATTTTTCTTCTTCTGAATGAAGAACGAAGGGTAGCTCTAAAAGATTTGCAAATTCATATCCTAAAATAGGACTTCCAAGCTTTGATGTTACAATGAAATCAAACTCAAGATTATCTTCTAAAGATTCTTTGTATGTATTTAATTCTCTGGCAAAATCTTGGGCATTTCTTTTTAATGTAGTTGAACCCATTAAATCAATATAATTGGGAAATATATATCCATTTTGACTTTTCCCAATCTCCACTTTTTTATCAATAGTTACTTTTGATAATTTATCTTCCACTCTTGAATATGAATCTGCCATTAAACATTCTTTAATTTTTTTCTTTTTTTCATGAATATTACAGCCTAGCTCATTTAATACCTCTATCGTAATGCCTAATTTATTCTTATGTAATAAGCGTGAAAGCCACAAGGGCAAAAATCCAGATGCCTCTAATACTAATATAATTGTTGAAATTGATCCTATAAAAATCAATATGATATTTACAATATTATCCATCTGCTATTCCTTGTATTATGGCTTCGGTACTATGTTGAAAAATATCACAATACTCTGAAAGCATATCTACTAACATATTGTAATCATTTTGTTTATTGTCGTAAAATAATTTCCCTTCTGCTATTGGAGCAAGTATATCTCCATCTGTTGAAAAAAACTCGCCTACAACAGTACTTATATTGTATTGTTTTATTATTTCAATATATTTATCCACATCTCTTATTGTGACATCTTTTAAAACAGGTTTAATATATAAGTACATAGGTATATTGTATAGCTTCTGTAATACAAAACTATTGAGCCACTTGCAGATTCCCACAAAAGTAGGCAATTTAATTTTTT
>VCAX01000035.1 GCA_013607665.1 Campylobacterota bacterium
GGTAAAGTGAGATATTACGAATGCAGAGAGAATCACACCGCCAACAACACCAAAAGCAGCAGATTCAGTAGGAGAAGCGATGCCGGCGAAGATACTTCCAAGAACCGCCACCATTAAAAGGAGAGGAGGAATGATTGCACGTAGCAGATCAAAGAGTGAGACACGCTCATCTGAAACAATGGCAGGGGCATCCTCTTTGTTTATAAATGCTCGAATTAAGATATAAGTGATATAAAGCCCGACCAAAACAAGTCCAGGAAGCACAGCCCCCATAAAGAGCTCACCCACACTCGCACTCATCACATCCCCTAAAACAATGAGAATGATAAAAGGCGGAATGATCTGTCCAAGCGTGCCACTTGCCGCGATTGTTCCAGAAGCAAGCCCTTTGTTATAACCGGCTTGCAGCATCAAAGGAAGTGCAATAACACTCATCATAACAACACTTGCCGAGACTATTCCAGTTGACGCGGCAAGTATGGCACCGACTAACACAACACTCACGCCAAGCCCACCGCGAACACCTTTAAAAAGCGCACTCATGGAGAGTAAAAGCTTCTCTGCCATACCGGATTTCTCTAGGATTAGTCCCATCATAATAAAAAGCGGTACAGCCATGAGTGTTGTATTGCTCATGATGCCGTAAATTCGAAATGGCAGGATATTAAAGACTTCAAAACCAACATCAGGTGTAAAGAAAGCAAACATCATCGCCACACCGCCAAAGGCAAAAGCAACAGGTACACCAAAAAGCAGGAGTAAAAGAGCGACTGCAAACATAATCAAAGCTATCATAATTTTTTCAGCCTTCGTATATCATTCCAGAGTTCTTTTACAGCCTGCAGAGCAAGTAAAATAAAGGCCAATGGCATCAAAGATTTCACTATCCAACGATATTTCAGTCCACCTGGGTCGGATGAAGCTTCATGCTGTAGATAACTGAGCTCCACAAAACCTATGCCAATATAAATAATTAAAAAAGAGAGCGGGAGAACAAAAAAAACAAAAGAGAAAATATTGATAAGCGCTTTTGTTTTTGCTGAAAATTTTTCATAAAAGATATCAACTCTAACATGGGCATTGTTTCTCAGTGTGTAAGCGATACTAAGCAGTATCACGACATCAAAAAAAATGCCACTCAAGCTCCTGCAATGCAGTTGAGCCTTCTGAGAAAAGATAGCGGCTCGTGGGCATCAAACACCACTAAAACAACAAGCAGTGCAAGAATGAAAGCTGTCAGGTATGAAACATATTTTGTAATGGTATCTATCACTTTCACGCTTGCAATTTCCTCTTTGTTTAAAAATAGTATTTAAGCATAACTCTAAAAGTCTGTTCATCCTCTTTATATTGAGCGACCATCTTGTCTTTATAATCGTATTTTAGCATTATTTGCTTATTTTGAGATAATCGAAACCCCTGAGATGCTTCTATAAGCAATTGCTTTTGACTGTCATCATAAATTCTTTGTGTCAACTCTATATTTGTTGTAAAATCTTTGTATTTATCGATGTTAGCACCTATACTTCCACCTATTCCTGCATGAAACTTACTATTTTGGTATGCTATTGGATCCGCTAAAACATAGACAAACCCAAGTTCATTTCCCCAAGAAAATCCTGCTCCGACACTCAAGCCAAAGGTTGGCTTTTGTGTGAGGTAATCATTATCCCAACCTATTTTAGTTCGCCATGAAAAATTCTTAAAAAAGAGACTTCTCTGCGCAATAGAGACGATAGAAATAATAGTCGCCTCTTCAATTTTTGTCTCTTTTTTAGAAGTAGATGCCAAAAGATTTAAAAACTCTATCTGTGTACCACGTAAAAAACCATATTCACTATCCTCTAAATCATGGTATGCCGGACGAAGACCAAGATAAGTAATGGCATCACCCTCTTTTGCACCAAAGCCAAGTTGCGCTCGAAAAGACCGATGCCCATCGATTGGATTTGGCGGTGTTTTTATATCTAAAGGTTTGGCAATACCCAGTTTTGCCCTCTCAGTCGTCATCTCATGAAAGCGCTCAAGATAGTCATCTTTTGTAATTTTTCCTCGGCTATATTGATATTCAAGGTATTCCACACCACTCTCAAGAATATAACGTTTTTGCTGGATTGTAATAGATGCATTACTCTCGATTTGATTCGCTTTTATTTTACCTTCTACAAGTTCAATTGGCAGCGTATTGAACTTTTCATCAAGGAGTGTTTCATACTTCAAAAGTTTCGTTCTTTTTGACGGTCGATAATGCTTGGCACTGATAATACCTGCCTCTTTTACGACATGGACTGTCTCAAGTGGAATGACCTGATAGAAAAATTTATCACGCAGATGCAGTGTTGGCCGTGCTGTTTCAAGCAGCCAAAGCATATTATATGAACAATTTTCCGTAAAGAAGTAGTAAAAAGAGTTTGTACCATTAAGTTCCCAAATATGACGAAACATCGCTACAGTCTCTTCTTGCGTGAGATTCAGATCATACTCCCAAATGTCACGCTGTTCACTGTCACGGTACTCTTTAAGCTTTTCATAATAGGGTAAAAGGGAATACCTCCCATAATACCCTCCAACCAAACCTTTAATGGCAAATACAACACCATTTTCCTTATTGGCATCTGCATTTGCCGCATAATTAACAGCATAGGAGAGTAGTTTCGAGTGATAGGAAGAGTTTATACGAATAAACGTATGCCCAAACATAGAAGCAGGTGAGTTGATATGTGCTGCAGGAAAGACAAGTGTTGCAGATTTTGGATCTACCCGATTAAAAATCTTCTCATACTCTTTACATGTCGCTTTTGGAAAATCTGTCGCACCTAACTGTTCTTTCAGCCAAAAATAACGCGCAGGGAACTTACATATACTTGAGTTGTCATCTTTGACTTCATCCGAGAAAAAAGCATCTAAAGTAGCCTGCAGTTCTGCATCAGGATTTGTCGCTCCATCTTTTGCAAAGAAAAAATTCGGATCGTCTATCTCACTTACATTAGCATTAATATGCAGTAAAAGATGCCAATAGTGTTTCTGAGAAAGTTGAAGTTGCTGTGCCTGCTTTTTATAATTTTGAACACTTTTTGCATAAAGAAGCTGTGTGTTAAAAAGTATAAAAATAGAAAATATAAAGAATTTAATCATAAAACCTTATCAGAGGGAAGTTTTCACGCAGATAATATCTCTGCGTGAAGCTGTAGAACTATAGTGCTGTTGTAGAAATATTATCTAAAACATCAGCCATTTTAACTGATTTGCTGCTATAGATTTTGTTGTAGTTTGCTTGAAGTGCTGCATTGAAAGCCACTTTGTCTTGAACATTTAAAAGTTCATCTAAAGTATCTAATGACTCACCATGACCAACAGCGATCTCTTTTGCCAAGATGTCCATGTTAGAAGCAACAAACTCTTGTGCTCTTTCATTCATAACTAACTTTGTTTTTTTACATCCAGAAGTTCCTGAAGTAATACCAAAAGTCTGGTTCCCAGAAGTACCGTTTGTAGTCGCTTGAAGTGCAAGCATTACTGCAGATGAGTTATCTTCAATAATGACCGAACCAAGTCCACAACCTGTTTGAGAGTTTGGAGTAGCAAACGCTACACTTGTTAATGCAGCAACTGCCACTAAATTTACTAACAATTTTTTCATTTTAACACCTTTTCTTGTAAGATGAACTATTATAAACAAACTAAGCTTAATATTTTCTGTTATTATATAAAATTCGGTGCATCATTCGCAAAAAGAATGATATCGCCCGCTTTTGTCTGATTTGCAAGCACTTCCGTGAGTGCTGCTTTATCTGTAAGCATTATCTTATTGACAACTTTGAGATTTTTTTCAAAAAGCTCTGCATTGAGCGAGCCGGTAACAATGACAATGTCAAACACATCATTAATAGCATCTATGAGCTTACGATTGAGTGCATCACTACTCTCGACAAGCCCCGGTGTAACAATGACCTTGCGTCCTTCGTGTGTAGCACAAAGACGAATACCTTCAAGCATACCGTCTATATTACCATTATAACCATCATCTATGATGATCTTGCCACCCGCTTTGATAAGCTGCAGTCGATGTTCTACGGGTTCTAGTTTGGCTACCGCTCTTTGTATCTCTTCACTGCTCATACCAAAGAGCTTGGCAATACGCACTGCTACGGCAATGTTCATTGTCTGAAATGCACCCAATATATCTGTATGAAGTTCCAGCCTCTCACCATCAAGCTCCATAGTAAAATCAATGCCTTCCAGTGTTGCTTTTATATCATGAATCTCATCGCCAAAGAATGTTACTTTCTCATGTGGCTCATCTGTAACAGAGTTATGTATAAAAGCATGTTCTAGTCGAGGTGATTGCATGATTTCAAGCTTTGTACGGATGACATTTTCAAGCGTTTTAAAATACTCTATATGTGCTGCACCAACACGCCCGACAACAACAGTCTGTGGCTCTAAGAAGGTAGTGATTTCTAAAATATCACCCGCTTCTCTTGCCCCTGCTTCACAAACATAAATATCTACATCCTCACGCAGATTATTGTTTACATCTGCGACAATACCGCCAATGGTATTGACACTGCGTGGCGTTGCATATACATTATACTTACGTGAAAGAATTTGCGCTACGAAATTCTTGATACTTGTCTTACCATAACTTCCGGTAATGCAGATAATCTGCAAATCCTGCATCTTTTTAAGCTTTTGCTTTGCCTCTTTTTTATAAACAGCAAACAAAAACTTCTCTATAAGCGTTGAGCCTATATATGCAAGTGCAAGCGGCATTAAAACACCATATATCTGACATGCTTCTTTTAAACTGCAGAGAACATCTTGAAAAAGCGTTAACGGCACTAGTAAGATCAAAAAACGTTTTACACGCCAGGTAAGCACAAGCTTTTTGTCGAGTCTTTTATGCCAAATGACAATGGCAGGAACAACCGCAAAAATAAAAAATATAGTAAAGAACTTCCCAGTTGTATAGTACGCGACCAAAGGAATGATAAAGTAGAAAATATGCCACTGCGGCTTGTGATGCTTGAGTATCACACGCTCTATTTTATAGTCATACCACTGTAAATTGGTAATGAGGTACCATCCAAGCAGCGTTACAAAAACGACATTGACAGCAAAAGCGACTATTGTTTCATACTGCTCCATCGCTTAATGCCCTATGCTTTGCAAGAACTCTTCTTCTATGATTTTAGATATCTCTTGCGCATGATTCATAAAAAAGTAATGATCTCCCTCATAAACCTCAAGTCTTGAGCTTTTCATGAGTCCATCTATTTTTTCAGCCGCACTCAGTGGTGTTGCGGTATCTTCTTTACCCCAGAAAAGTAGTGCCCTGCCCTCATATTTTGCAAATTCGTCGGAAAAATCCTCATTGACAACATTTTTAAATGTCTGGTACATATATTCACTGAGCTGCTTTGCGTCATCTGCGACAAAGAGGGAGCGAAATTTAGAGAGTCCAAAAATTTTCAAAATTTTAAAGAGTGCTATTTTTGCTTTTACTTTTAAGGGTTTTTCCTGATAAATACCGGCACTTGCGACAAGGACCAAAATTTTTGGCTCCAAAAGCAGTGCAACTTTTCCTCCAAATGAGTGCCCCAAAATAATATCTTTTTGCGCATTCATATGAATCATCAAAAGTTCTACAATACGTGCAACATCGGCCGTTGTCAACTCGGTTGAACAGGTTGAATTACCAAATCCCGGAAGATCGATGTAGATATGGCGAAATCCATCCATATAAGAACCAAAGCTCTGTTTCATGAGGCCTTTATTACTACCCCAACCATGTAGGACAATAAGATCCACCTTCGCAGATGGATTCACAATTTCATAACTTATGTCAAATGTATGCTGTTTATACTGGATGGACTTTACGGCCATTACTTCCCTTTTGCCTTTGAGATCGAGTGAATATAGTCATAAGAGACCTTAGGACGCTTTGCGTGAGGCAGTGATCTGCTGAGCATCTCTATAAGCTTGGCAAAATCCTCAAAAAGATAGTTTGCCATAGAACCAGGAATAGGATTGATCTCATTGAGCAAGACCTCATCCTGATAGACAAAAAAATCACAGCGAATCAGTGCACCTTCAAACATACCTCTATAAACTTTATCAAAACTCGATCGAAGCTTTGCTACCAGTTCATCAGAAATATCAGCTGCAAGCACCTGCTGGGAGCGAGAGAAGTCCATATATTTCTTCTCAAAATCCAAAAACTCCTCTTTATGCGGCTCTTCTACAATGGAGTAGTGCATCGCACCATCTGCAAAACAACCCGCAAGATTGTACTCTTTGACACCTTCTAAAAATGGTTCAACTATCACAACAGAGTCAAATTCAAATGCAACATCAAGAGCATAATCAAGTTCACTCTCATCTTTGACAATACTCACACCGATTGAGCTTCCAAGACGTGATGGCTTGACAATAAGCGGATAGGAGATTGTGATATTACTCAGTTGCTCTTTATGCGCTACTTCATAGCGAACACTTTTTACGCCGATTGCTTCACAGAGGTATTTTGTGTAACGCTTATCGTAGGAAAAAGTACAGGCATCTACACGCGGACCAATGTATTTGATGGAGTAGAAATCCAAAAGTGCCGCAATCGTTCCATCTTCACCATCTGCTCCGTGAATCAGGTTTAAAACGACACCATTATGTTCAAGCGCTCCACCAAAAACACCTTTTTTCTGAGAAAATGCACCCTGCGTGAGACTCAAACGCGGCATATTTTTATGTTCACCGCGTGAGAAAGTGACTGCTTTCATTTTCGATGGTTCAATCAAATAAAATGTATGGTCCGCATCACAAAAAACAAAACTCAAGTCAAAAGATGAAAGTTTTTCCTTTAAAGTAATAGCACTGACAATACTTATCTCATGTTCAAAACTCGCTCCACCAAATAAAATCGTTAATTTCAATATCTTTCCTCTATTAAATTGTTTGTAAAAGTTTCAAAGCACCCTTGACGAGAGAAGCGGTATCTTCTCCCTCACAGGCACTGAGTGCTTTTGAAATCTTCTCTTTTTTAAAGCCAAGTGTTTCAAGTGCCTCACTTGCTTCATTGTAAGCCGCTGAGACTGATGGTGTTGCTGTGGTACTAAGCATCTCAGCATCAAAACCATTGAGCTCTACCAAGATGCGCCCTGCACTCTTAGGCCCAATGCCCGGAACTTTTTGTACAGCTTTTACAGCTTTGTTACTAAGTACCGTAGCAAATTGTGCAGGTGTATAGGTCGAGCAGATTGCCATGGCAACCTTGGGTCCCACACCATTTATCTTAATGAGGCGCGTAAAGAGTTTTTTCTCCTGCATATCCATAAAACCATAAAGCAAATTTGCGTCTTCACGAATTATCTGCGTGGTAAAAAGTGAGACTTCCTCACTCGGAAGTGCAGAAAAAGTATGCAATGATATAAAAACTTCATAAACGACGCCGTTTACATTCACATGCACAAAAGAAGGCTCTTTGTAAACTACCTTTCCATTCAACCCAACTATCATTTTCTCTACTCTTCCTTACTCATCCACAGGACGGATTGCATATTCTCCGTCACTTAATTCTACAAGACCGAAGATCTTATCATCGGAACCTTCAAGTGGTTTATAAACCAACTCCATAGGAGGATCGACTAACTTGAATTTTATTTCGTTATAACCTACCCACTTATCATGATTAATAACTCTTGCATCAAGTATATCGTCTTGAAAGGACGCTGTACGAGTTGTTAAAAGATTCAGTTTTTCCTGCTTGAGTGTAAACTCTTCTTTAAGCTCTTTTAAGTGCTGCCGCATATGCTGAAACTGCTTATACTTTTTCACAAAACTCTCCGGCATTTTTACATTATTCTTTTGATAGTGCAGCAGACGTTTTTTGATCTCAAGATATGCTTTTGTACCGTTTTTAACAAGCTCTGTATATTTCGCAATCTCTTTTTTAAGCTCTCGAAGACGAAATTTTATCTCTTTAATCTTCTCTTCATTATCTTCAACAGAATTTTGCACATCACGACTTAAAAGTGGGTCAATTGTAAAAATGTTTTCACTTCCAAGCATCTTTTTTATCTCAATCTTTCTTGTTGCAGTTGCTTTTACATGAGAAGCACAAATACCTATCTCTATCTCTTGCGTTCGAATGGTACCGCCAATTGCCTGTGCGATCTCTGCTGTTTCAGCTTCGACAAGACCATGTTCCAAACGTGTGATATGCACCTCTTTACCATATGCTTCACCCTTATGGACATTGATCTCCAGCTCATCCGCTTTTATTTTTGCAGCTTTATGTGTCTGTCCGCCAATCGTTGCTTTTTTCGCTACTACAGAAGCATTGGGGCCGACATTACCTTCGATCTCTATCTCCGTTACTTCCACCCTCATTCCACTGCCTACGGCATCTTTAACGGCATCTGATTCTTTGACAGAAATATTGACATCTGAATCAACACCACTGTCAATAGAACCGGTCGTCTTGAAGCTGATGGCATCAACATCAGCCTCTTTTTTTATAATATAGGTATTGTCTTCAAAAGCGATATATCCGTTTTCATCGGCATAGTACTTAATGGAATCTTCATCCTCAACGACTTTTATATTATCACTCACGCGAAAATTCGGTTCATTCGAAACAACAGGCTCTTTTGGCTCCATATACTCACCTCGACAGTTACGTCCCGGCTTGCCCATTTTTGCTTTGATATACTCTATGAGCAGTTCACCTTTTTTTACACTCTGAATAAAACCGCATGAAGCATAATCAACCCGCTCATTTTCATCCACCTCTTTTTTATTTTCATAATGCAAAATAAGCTGATCGTTGATTGTCGCTGTTGGCTCATAGGCTTCAGAGATAAGATGCGTTTCACTCTGTTCAAACACAAGTTTTTCTGCAATGCGAACACGTGCAGAGAGTTTTGAGGCCACATCTTCGAGCATTGCATCAAACATATAGACAAGAATACCTGCTCTAATCTTTTTTCGGTTGATCATATCAATAAGGTCTTGCTCAAAATGTGGTACATATGTGACCTTTGAGCCTTGAGCAACCTTACATTTTGTAGCATTCGCACCTACTGCAAGCTTAAAATCGTTGTACGGATCATCTTTGGCCGGTTTTTTTGAAAAAACCTCTATTTCGTAGGTCTGTTTGATCTGAAAGTTTGGATTTAAAAGAAGGGATTCATCCTTGAAGTTTCGAGACTCTTCTGTTGAAAGTTCTTCCCACTCTGTCTCTTTATTCTCTTCAGAAATCAAACGTGTATAGGTTTGCACATCAAGGAGGTTGAAATCTAAAAGATCGGCATCCATCTCATACGATTTCGCAATCTTAAAAAGCTCTTTAGCAACATTTTGTGTTCGCGCAACGGTCGGGCGAACTTTTTTTATTGCAGATGTCTTTTTACTAGAGCCAAACAGTGCCATACATATCCATTCTTATATTGTTAGGGGAGATTTTAACCAAATATTTGTTAAACTTTCGTAAAACTAATAGATTAAATGCAAAGAAGCCCATGTTTAAAGCAATTTTCACCAATAGTTTTGGTATTTTATTTTCTCGCATATTAGGATTTTTCAGAGACCTTTTAACGGCCTCGGTACTTGGAGCTTCCGTATATAGCGATATCTTTTTTATCGCTTTTAAGCTGCCAAATCTTTTTCGCCGTATTTTTGCAGAGGGTGCTTTTACACAGTTTTTCATACCGGCTTTTGCACGCAGCCGTCATAAAGCGGTTTTTAGCATCCATATTTTTCTTGTTTTTAGCTTGATAACTCTTCTCATCACCCTTTTTGTCAATCTCACGCCACAGCTCTTTACAAAAGCCATAACAACAGGTTTTGATGCCCAGACCATTGCTATTGCCGCACCCTATGTCGCCATAAATTTCTGGTACTTGCCACTTATTTTTGCTGTCACTTTTTTAGCTTCTATACTGCAGTACAAACACCATTTCGCCACAACGGCTTTTGCAACGGCACTGCTGAATCTCTCACTTATTGCCGCACTCCTGCTCTCACGCAACCAAGAGAGCAGTCAAATCGTTTACTATCTCAGTTTTGCCGTGGTCATTGGCGGTATCTTGCAGCTCTTTGTGCATCTTATCGCTATTTACAAAATGGGACTTTTTAAGTTGCTTTTTGGTGGCTTTAAATACCTACATAAAAAGAGTAGTCTCATCAAAGAGGATACAAAAAAATTTCGCAGCAACTTTTTTCCTGCTATCTGGGGAAATTCCACAGCACAGATCTCTGCTTTTTTAGACACCTTTCTTGCCTCTTTTTTAGCAACGGGATCTATCTCCTACCTTTACTATGCAAACAGGATTTTTCAGCTTCCTTTGGCACTTTTTGCCATTGCAACCTCTGTAGCACTCTTTCCACGTGTTGCACGCTATCTCAAAAATGCCGATGAGGCAAAGGCACTGCAAAATCTACAAAAAGCATTTTGGTTTTTAAGCTTTTTACTCACAGCCAGTACCATAGGCGGCATAGTGCTCTCCCATGAGATCATCTTTTTCCTTTTTGAGCGTGGTGCTTTTGGGTCTGCTGACACAGAATATACCGCAGCAGTTTTAATGATGTATCTCATTGGGCTGCTTCCTTTTGGACTGCAAAAACTTTTTGTTCTCTGGCTCTATGCAAAAGAGCAGCAGATGCGTGCTGCAAAAGTAGCGACTATCTCACTTCTTGTTTATATCATTTTTGCACTTGCATTTATTCAGCCTTTTGGGGTAGCCGGTCTGGCACTTGCAAGTACGCTTGGCGGCTTTGTAAGCCTCTTTTTTACATTAAAAATTTTTGGCTGGCAAAACTTTTTTGCTATACTTCGCTCAAAAAACCTGCTCTATCTTTTTGCAGGCTCTTTATTATTTACTGCTTTATTGGTGGTTTTGAAGGATTTTATCAGTGCATATATTTGATTCTGTACAAAAAACAAAACGCAAATTTGAACCTTTGGTCATAGGAAAGGCGACACTCTATGTCTGTGGTCCTACGGTCTATGATGATGCCCATCTCGGTCATGCAAAATCAGCGCTTGTTTTTGACCTGCTCACGCGAGTATTCCGCGCAAACGGCTATGAAGTCACCTACGCAAGAAACATCACGGACATCGATGATAAAATTATAAAAAAAGCCATAGAGCAGAAAAAAGATATAAAGAGCATCACTGACTTTTATACAGAGGCCTTTCACGCAGAGATGGAGCAAATTGGTGTGCAGCGCCCTGACATTGAGCCAAAGGCAACAGAATCCCTCGATGCAATGTTTACACTCATCCAAAAACTCATAGCAAGCGGCCATGCCTACAAAACAAGTGATGGCGATGTCTATTTTGACACACAAAGTGACCATGAGTACCTGAGCCTCTCTCACAGAGTACAGGATGAAAGCCAGCGACAAGAGCGTGTAGAGAGTTCAGAGGAGAAGAAAAACCCCGCTGACTTTGCACTTTGGAAAAACGTCAAAGATGGCTCTGTGACTTTTGACTCCCCTTTTGGAGCCGGTCGGCCGGGCTGGCACTTAGAGTGCTCTGCCATGATAGAGAAACATCTAGCCTACAAAGACAAACCCTATGCCATTGACATTCACGGAGGGGGTGCTGACCTGCTCTTTCCTCACCATGAAAACGAAGCGGCACAAACACGCTGTGCGACAAAACATGAACTTGCAAACTACTGGATGCATAACGGTTTTGTAAATATTGACGGCGAAAAAATGAGCAAATCACTCGGTAACAGTTTCTTTTTAAAAGATGCCCTGCGTGAGTATGACGGTGAAGTACTACGTTTTTATCTTCTAAGCTCGCACTACCGAAGCAATTTCAACTTCAATACACACGATCTTGAAGCTTCAAAAAAACGCCTTGACAGACTCTATCGTCTTAAAAAACGTCTCTTTGGTCTTGGTGCAAACAATGAGGAGACACCATTTAAAAAAGAGTTGCTCACTGCACTGAGTGATGATCTCAATATCTCCGCAGCCCTTGCACTCATCGATGAGATGATCGCTCACGCAAATGAGACACTCGACACTGCAGGCAAACACAAAGCACTCAAAAAAGAGCTTATAGCAAACCTTGCTTACATAGAAGAAGTGTTAGGCTTTGGAGTGAAAAACCCTTACGAATATTTTCAATTTGGTGTCGATGAGGCGACAAAACAAAAGCTCTCAGAGCTTATCGAAGCACGAAACGAAGCAAAAAAAGCGAAGGATTTCGAACGCTCAGATGCCCTGCGTGAGGAGATACTTAGCTTTGGTGTACAACTTATGGATACACCACATGGGACCTTTTGGGAGAAGGTGTAGTTTTTGTTACGCCTACTCTTTACTCTTTTGTTTCTGACTTCTTTACAAGCAAAAGAGATACATCCCCACCACATATTTAAAGCTATCGGCTATGTGAGTGACTTTATTGTAACTGACAATCATCTCTATGCAGCTGATGATGAGGGTGTTGTCACTGTTTTTGATCTCAGGACAAAAAAGATAGTCGATACGATAATGCTAGAACCACTCACAACGCAACTCGGCGAACTCCAGCCTGCAAGAATTTTAAGCATTGATTATTTCAATGGAAAAATCCTGCTTGTAAGTATCGGTAAAAATCTCTACCGTAATGTCTGGATTTATGAAAAGCACAAGCTTAAAAAAATCATCTCTGAAGATGCAAAACTCACTATAAAAGAGGCACGTTTTCTCGATAATGAAAAAATTCTCATAGCTACCTTTGCCTCAGAGATTATGCTGTATGATATGGGTGAAAAATATACGCACTACAAACGCCATGTTACACAAAGCGCACTTGGAGATATCACACTCACGCAAGACAAAAAACATGTGATTATGGCGGATGAAAGTGGCGAGGCTCGCATTATCGATGTTGCTAATTCAAAAACCCTACAGGTTTTATCATCAGAGAATGTAGACAATGTTTTTCATGTCGCACACGCAAAAGGTGTGACACTCACAGCAGGACAGGACAGACGTATCGGTGTCTATCAAAAAGGAAGAACGCCTTACCATATCAAGAGTGATTTTCTTGTTTACTGTGTTGGCATCACGCCAAGTGGAAAAACCGGTATCTACAGCAGTGGAGAGGAGAACAAACTCCAACTCTTCTCCATACAAACAAAACAAAAACTGCACAAACTCAGTGGACATAAAGCAGTGATAAATCAGATAAAATTTGTCAATGAAAAAGAGCTTTACAGCAGTGAAAGCAGCCCCTATATTTACTACTGGAAACTGGATTAAAGGATAATTATAATGCAGGTAAAAGATATTATAGAATTGATTACAAAAAATGCACAAACAGCGAATGATGAGTTTCAAAGGCTTTTTCATAGACGTGGCGGGCTTTATGAGGGATGGAAGCATCTTACAGTTGACAGTATCGACACGATACTCAGCGTAGCCCTTTATTTTGAAGAGGCAGATGAAGATGCACTCATTGCGATGCTCAAAACCTTTATACAAGAGAGTGACAGATATACGACACTTGTTGTGCAACGACGCTATATCAAAGGTGCTCCAAGCGAAGTACTTTTAGGCGAAGTGCCGCAAGATGTGACTGTTTTAGAAAATGACATGAAACTCAAGCTCAATCTTCTCTCAAACAAAAACAACTACTATTTTCCCGATATGAAAAATGGTCGTGCTTTTGTGCGAGAACATGCAAAAGACAAACATATTTTAAATCTCTTTGCTTATACCTGTGCCTTCTCCGTCGCTGCAAAATTTGGAGGGGCAGCCTCAGTTGTCAATGTCGATATGAGCAAAGGAACACTTAAAGTCGGTAGGCAAACCATTCGCTAAACAACTTAGATCCAAAAGGTGTCAGCTTTTTACCCTACAATATCTTAAAATCTTTTTCAGCCTTAAAGAAAAAAGGGCCCTACGATCTCATCATCATAGATCCGCCAAGTTTTCAGCGCGGCAGTTTTGAAGCAACGAAAGATTACGAGAAGATCATCAAAAAACTTCCGCAGCTTGCAAGTGAGGAGTGCACACTCCTAGCCTGCCTAAACTCTCCAGAACTCACAAGCGACTTTCTTATTGAGCTCATTGAAAAGTATGCACCGAGTTTCAAATTTGAAAAACGACTTGCAAATCTTGAGGAATTTAAAAGCAGTGATGAAGAGAGAAGTTTAAAAAATCTCGTCTTCAAAAGAGAACTATTCGCAGTATGATGCCAAGAGTCCCTCTTTAAGTGCTCTGTACTGCTCCTCTCCTTTAAGCTTTTTGACTATTGCCAGACCAAAGCACAGTGCTGTGGCAGGACCGCGTGAGGTCATAACATTTTGGTCTTGTACAACCATAGCACTATCACCTTGATACCCCTCTTCTCGAATCTCTTTTTCTACTGACGGATAACAGGTATAGTTTTCTTTTAGCACACCCGCACGGTTAAGTGCAAATGGTGCTGCACAGATGGCACCGATCTCTTTGCCTTTTGCATCCATCTCACGCAAGAGGTTTTGCACATTTTCATCATCTGCTAGGGCATGTGTTCCATCCCATCCACCTGGGAGTACGATCATATCAAGCGTATCAGCTGCCACATCTTTTACTTCACACTCCGCTTGTACTGTTATGCCGTTAGCACCTTTTACAAGCATTGTATCATTCAAAGCTGCCATAAAACCTTAGACGAATTGCAAAAAGCCGATAAAATTCATGCCTATCTTGAAATTGATTCCATCAATGCAGAAGTTCTAAAAGATTTTCTGCATCATGCAGGCATTGATGAGAAAAAAATCATCTTTATCAATAAAGATCAGGCGAAGATCGAGGATCTCAAAGCTAAAAAAGATGAAAATATGCTGATAGTGACCTATGTGCCTTACAATCTCAAACTAGAAAAAGACGGATTTCATGAACTCACTTCTACTAAAGATATGAACACTATTATCATTATAGATTCTCTATGCACAGAGAGGCAAACACTAAAAAGTGAAAAAGAGCGTCTTAAACAGCTTAAAGCTGTTATTGATCGATCTGTAACAGAGCTAGAAGCAGACAAAAGAGCGTCATATAAGCTTGTTAAAAACTTATCTTGGAGATATGAGTTATGGGGAGTATATTGATTCACTGCAACTCATTAAGTGGATCAACAAACCGTCAACAAAGTTGCTCGAAAGAATCGAGCAAATAGGATACAAGGAAAATTTACTTATAAAATGAAAAAACTTTCTATAAAAAATTTTACACTTCTAATACTGTTACTTCTTTTTACAAGTGGAGGTTACATTTTCTATAAATTTTTTGAAGATTCAAAAAATATCACCGCTTCACTTTCGGAAGAAAACATACAGGTAAATCTACTCAATATCAAATATTTTTTAGACAAAAATCTCAAACGAAACAACATCAATCAACTCACAGCATATCTTGACAACATAGTACATTCCAATACCATAATAGATGATATTCACATTATTGACAACAATAAGAAACTCCTTTACTTCACAGATAGAGATTCCTCAGTTTTTCATAAAGACATAACTTGTA
>VCAX01000036.1 GCA_013607665.1 Campylobacterota bacterium
TAAATATAATCACATGACGGATGATTTTTACACCCCCTGCAGTTGAGCCGGCATTACCACCCATCAAAAGCCCGACAAAAATGATAGCAATTGCCAAATGCGACCAAGAGCCATAATCAATTGTCGCAAACCCTGTTGTTGTCATGACAGATGCGATAGTGAAGCTCGAGTGTTTGAGAGCATCATAGAAGGAATCTCCGCTGATGTCCATATGCACAAAGCTCAGCACAATACTTAAAGCAACAAAGATAGCCAGATACCATCGAACTTCCTCGCTTTTATAGCCTGAAGTATCTTTATGGTAGAGCTTTAGATGTGCCAAGAAGTTAATACCGGCTAAAAGCATGAAAATTGTCGTCGTCCAGACAATGCCATCTTGCGTGAAGTAGCCCAAAGAACTATTCTTTGTGGAGAAACCACCTGTCGAGATTGTAGAAAAAGCGTGATTGACGGCATCAAACCAATCCATACCAAAAAACTTCAAAAAAAGCATATCGACAAAGGTCAAAACAGCATAGACAAGCCACAAACTTATGGCAGTATCTTTAATTTTTGGCGTGAGCTTTTCAAGTTGTACACCGGTTGATTCTGCTTTAAAGAGTGACAAACTTCCTGTTGGATTTATCATAGAGAGCAGCCCGACACCAAGAACAATCACTCCAAGACCACCAAGCCAGTGCATCAAACTTCTATGAAACAATATCATATGCGGCAGAGACTCTATGTCGGTATAGACCGTTGCTCCCGTTGTCGTAAATCCGCTGACAGCTTCAAAAAAGGCAGAGGCATATGAAATATCGGTATAGAGTATAAGCGGCATAGCTCCGGCGACTCCCAAAAGTACCCACAGCAGATTCACAACCAAAATACTCTCTTTTATTTTTAGATTGAGCTCATGATTTCGCAAAGAGAACCATACTGCAAAATTCACACTAAAAAAGAGTGCATCATAAAGAATAAATCGAGGATAGCTCTCTTCATAAATGAGACCAACAAGAATATCGAGTAAAAAGATAAGTGCTACTGTAAGGCCGATAAGTGAGAGTATCTTGACAATGTTTTTATAGTTCATAGATCCACTGCTTCACTTTCGCGCTCACTCTTGTGGCACAAAAGGCCACAAGCAGATCATCCTCTTGCAAAATCATCTTCTCATCCAGAGGGTATATCTGCTCATCGCGCATATAAAAAATTCTTGCTCTCTCAAGCGAAAGTGGTTTTACTTTTTTATTTACAAGTCCTGAGCTACGAAATATCTTACGCATAAAGATAACAGCTTTTGCCCCGCAATAACTTTTTTGGATAACGACACCTGTCGAGCTCACCTCTTCAATGATAGTATTGTATGCACTGATTTTTGGACCACACACGACAACAATGCCCAAAGAGTGCATCAGGTTATAGTACTCCATCTCATTGTTGATGGCCACAACCTTTTTAATACCGCTCTCTTTTGCTTCAAGGCATTTAATGATATTGCACTCATCATTATTTGTCGCTGCAATGAACATATCGGCACTGTCAAGATCTTCATCTTCAAAGACATCATGTGTCCTGTACTTTGAATTGATGGTAGGTACCTTGCCTCCAAGTAGCTCATCTGCGCGCTCACACAGATCAAGATTCTCCTCGACAAGTTTACATCACGCCCAACCTTTACAAGCTCTTTTGCAATGGAGACACCCAGTTCTTCCCCACCAAAAACAACACAACGGCGAATCTCTCGGCTTGTCTCGAGTTCAAGCTGTTGACAGACCGTGCGTATCTCCTCTTCAAGACCAAAGAAATAGACCAAGTCATTTGGCAAAATCTCTTCACTCTCATCAACAGGAATGAAAAACTCCTTTTTTCTCTCAATACCGACTATCTTGAAGTTACGTGAGGAGAAACTTTGCGGCACAACACGACTTGAGACCATAACGGAGATAAGTTTATGCTCCGTATATTTAAAAACTTGACATTATTTGCCTTTGGATACGCCAACAAAGAAGATATCCCCTTCGAAGCAAGTTGAACTGGAAAGATCAAGGTGTCTATGCCCAAACGTTTTTGAATATCGCTCTCATGAAAAAACTCTTTTTGCAGACGCACAAACTTTCTCTCAATCTTTAAAACAGCTTCTGCCATAACTACAGAGATGAGATTGACATTGTCTATGTTTGTCACAGCAATAAAAAGATCGATATCTTTGTCTGTAAAATGCGCATATGTCTGCGAATCTTCCACATCACCACGCAGAGGTAAAATGTCAAGACCCTCTTGAATTCTATGCAGTGCCTCTGCGTTCTCGTCAATAATGGTGACATTGTGTCCGATACTCAAAGTCTTTGCAAGATTAAAACCGACTTTTCCGGCTCCTGCGATGATGATATTCATCTTTTTTCCTGTGAAGTTATTTTATAAGGTCTCTATAATCATACTTTGCCGTATCAATGTAAAACTTACTGCCGATTATAATGATTCTCTCATCAATTTCAGCTTTGTCTTTAAATCTTTTTTTGATTTTTTTTATCTTTTTCTCTGAAAAACCAGATTTTTTTAGATATTTCTTTAGAGAAATCACATTACTTTGAATTTCCTCTTCTTCTATCTCAATCATCTCTGCATCCAGTGTCTCCTCATCTGCATCGAGTGGGGTACCCAGCATAAATTTTGAAGAAATTGTCTGTAAGATGTTCTTTAACTGTTCATCTTTTTCTTTATAAATGGCTTCGATCTTTTGACGCTCTTCTATAAGCATCTGCTCTTTTTGATCACGCAGCGAACGTGTCTCATTTTCCAATACTTCCACTCGCTCTTGGAGTTTTACATTCTGTGCTTCGAGCAGTTTATAGTAGCGCTCATCATTGGCACTGTTTTTTGTCGCTCTTTTTGGAGCCGCTTTTTTTACCTTGCTTGTCTCATCGACAAGAACAAGTTTTACTCCGTCATTTCCAATTGCACTTTTTAAAGAACCGCGTCGTATTCGATTGTGGATCGCCTCTTTTGACACACCAAAAAACTCAGCCGCCTCTGCTACACTCATTTTTTTCATTTTTTTGCCTTTTATCTCATATTTTCAAATACGATCGGCGCTTCCCATTCGCCTTCACGCACCATTTTAATCACCTTTTGCAGATCATCAAGCTTTGCCCCCTTGACACGGATATGATCCCCTTCTATCTGTGCATTAACTTTAAGTTTCATCTTCTTAATCTCTGCAACTATCTTTTTTGCCTCTTTAGACTCGATGTAATCGACAATTTTAAAAGTAGCTTTTCGCGTTGAGCCGCTTGCATCTTCGGTGCGCAGTTCATCAAGGACTTTTGACGAGAGTCCCTGCTTTAAAAGCTTTGCGACAACAATGTCTTTGAGTGCATCGAGTTTGTTATCGGAAGAGGCAACTAAAACCAAAACCTTCTCATTCTCTTTGTATTTGATCTTATAGGGTGTTCCTTTGAAATCATAACGGTTTGCCACCTCATGTTCAACCAAATTGACAGCATTTTTAAACAGCTGCATATCTATCTTTGCGCTAATGTCAAATGAATGCTCTTTTGCCATAACTAACCTTTTTATGTTTGTTTCTCTGCTGAATTATAGCACAGTTTGTTTGTTAGAGAAATTCTTGATTTATATCAAGATTTTTCAAGATTTTTTTGTTACTATTACCACAACTATTATGGAGTTATCATGTCTGAAGAGTTAGAGAAAAAATTAAACAAACGAGAACAGTACAAAGCACGTCTCAAACCATACGATTATTATGTTAATGAATTCGAGACCATTGACTTCGACTCCCTAGGCGAAGGAGACAGATATTATCTTCAGGATTTCGGCATATTCAATACCGACTTTTTAGAAGATGAATTTACAATTCGTCTGCGAAACAATGATGGCGGACATTTTAGCGCGAAAGATTTCACTTTTTTAGCAAAACTTGTTGATGAGTATGACCTCACGCTCGTCATCACTGCCCGTGCAGGTTTTCAACTCCATGATGTTTACAGCGATGATGTCGCAGAAATTTGGCACAAACTTAATGATAACGGCCTGACAACCTGGCAGAGTTTTGGTGACAATGTAAGAAATATCGTCACTGATGTCTATGACGGTGTGAGCAGATATGGGCGTATTGAAGTGCACCCAATCATTAAAGAGATGAACGACTACATCATCAAAAATCCTAAATATGTCGGCATGCTTCCTCGTCGTGTAAGCATTGGCATCTCTGGAAACGCTGCCAATGTCAACTCCTTCTTCGCAAATGATCTCTACTTTGCCTTGGCAAAAAAAGATGGTCTCTATGGTTTCAATGTTTACATGGGCGGTAAAAATACCGAGATCGCACAAGATGCAGATATCTTCTTGCGTGAAGAGGAAGTGTTCGATTTTTTCAAAGCCTTTGTAGAAACTTTCTACACGCACGGTTCACGTTTCTCTCGCTCAAAAACAAGACTCTTTTATATGATCGAGTCTATGGGACTTGCAAAGCTTAAAGAGCTTATAGAGGATATTTATAACAAACCATTTGTTAGTGCCGGAGAGTTACAGCTCGAGCATGTTGATTTTGAAGAGTTTGAAGAGTTGCGTGACGGCTCTTACGGCTTTTGCTATCAGAGTGATTTTGGAAGACTCAAAGCAGATGAACTGCGTGAGATAAGTGATTTTGTCGCAAAAGAAGATTTGGGTATTCGCATAGGAACAGATCAAAACATTTACCTACTTGGTTTAAAAGACAAAACAGTTCCTTTCGCATCACCGGCTCTGAGCTCCACCATCGTTGCCTGCGCAGGAAACCTCTGTCCTTATGCTGTTTGGAGTATTAAAGACGAAGCAGCTGAGTACCTTCCGCTTGAGCGAATCTATAACAACCGAATCAAGGTCGGTTTTTCAGGCTGTGCAAAAGGGTGCGGCCGTCATCGCCATACGGACATCGGACTCATCGGGCTAAAAACAAACAACTTTGGTGCAACGGACGGCGGAGCACGCGTTTTCATCGGTGCAGAACACGACAATGGACAGAGTGTCGCAAGGCAACTTTTCTCTATGGTTCCTTTTGTGCATCTCAAAGCAACACTCACACTCATCATCGAGCTTTTTGAAGCAAGCAAAGAGAAGAACTTTCAACTCTATGCGCACCATATTCTCAACAACTACTCCGAAGACTTTCTAAGCCTCTGGCACCTTTACAATCTTAAAAACAAAACAGCCTTGGCACTCACAAAACAGGAACAACAGCTCACGCAAGAAGAGGAGTTAGCACTCCTGCGTGAGCACTTCAGTGATTTTACATTGGTAGAAGATGACATGAAAAAAACAGTGAGCCATCTTGTAAAAGAGCTTTGGACAGTAGCAGGAGAAGACCCTCACTACAAACCACCGATTGAGCGAACGAATTTTCGCTAAAAGCTCAATCCACCATCAAAACCTCCGCCAAAACTAGCAAAGTTTGGATCCATGTAGCCATATTGTGAAGATTTTGCTCGGAGTTTTTCGATGTCGGATTTGCTTGAGATACCTTGCGGGCAGACGAGGGTGCATTCATTACACAAGATACAATCCCAGACACCGTTTGTCTGTACGGCATCGATTTTACTTTTTGGTTCTGCTTCTCTTTTGTCACTGACATATTTCCAAACACCTGTATGGGCAAAAGGTCCTAAGAAATCCTCATTGACTGCAAAAACAGGACAAGCTGAGTAGCAAGAGGCACAAAGAATACAGTCACTCTGCACTTCATTTATCTTCTCATCTTCAGGCGTGATTTTCGCCTCACTGTTATAACTTGCAAGCCATGTTTTTGTACGTTTGTTAGTATCGAGTGCTTTTTGGGTATCTACCACAAGATCACGAAGGAGCGGAATGTTTTTAAGCGGTTCGATCTTGTCGCCATCCTGTACCTTGTACGAACAAGCAAGCACCTCTTTTTCATTGACACGCACCGCGCAGCTTCCACAGACACTGCTGCGGCATCCGCTACTGTATGCAAGTGTATTATCTACTTCTGTTTTTATCTTCTCCAGTAACTCAAGCAGTGTGGCATCCTGTATATCTACATCGTATTCAATGAATTCGTACTCTCTTTTGATCGTTACTTTCATGCTCTACTCCTCTGCCAGAAAGTGTGCGCCGACACTCTCTTTTCTCTTCAATGCACCCGTAATTACAGCTTCACTTACATCGAGCATATTGCGAAATTCCAAAAACTCGATGAGATTGGTGTTGTATCTGAGGGCATTGTCTTTTGCGCCCATCTTCGGCAAGTTTTGCTGACACTCTTTCACAAAGGCAAGTGCTTCTTCGAGCTCGCTTTCACGACGGACTATCCCAACCTTCTCATACAGCACATTACCCAGTTCCTCACGCAAAGCATAGAAATCAAGCTCTTTTGTAAACTCCTGTGCCAAAAAATCATCTTGTGAAGAAGCACTTGCGTGAGCATCCATCTTCTGCGCTCTTTGTGCGGCATTGACTCCTGCTTCACGTCCAAAGACAACGATCTCAAGCAGTGAATTACCACCTAGTCTGTTAGCGCCGTGCACTCTGTGGTTTGAACACTCTCCACACGCATAGAGACCTTCTAGTGAACTTTGAGAATTGTTGTCCATCTCTATGCCGCCCATGGTATAGTGTGCCACCGGTTTAATCGGAATGAGATCATAAACCGGATCGACATTTGCATACAGTTTTGCCAGTTTTCTCTCCTGCGGCAGTCCTTCATCAATGAACTCTTCTCCCAAATGGCGAATATCCAAAAAAACATCTTCGCCCTTTTTAATTGCAGCATCAATGGCACGACTCACTTCATCACGCGGTGCCAGTTCATTTGTAAAACGCTCTCCTTTGGAATTAAGCAGATAGCCGCCCTCTCCACGGGCTGATTCACTGATGAGGATCGATGAGTTTTTCAGTCCGGTAGGATGAAACTGCACAAACTCCATATCTAAAAGCTTCGCCCCTGCACGTGCAGCCACGGCAATACCGTCACCCGTTGATTTTACCGAGTTTGTCGAATTTTTATCATAGATGCGTGAGTAACCACCCGATGCCAAAACAACTGATTTTGCAAAGTAGCTCTCTTTTTGTCCACTGCGAATGTCCAGCATCAAAGCACCACAAACGACATCATTGCTATCTTTTAAAAGCTCCAAAAGAACCTTCTCGTTTTTTATCTCGACATCGTGCTTCAACGCTTCTTCATAGAGTGTATGCAAAATCTTCAGTCCGGTATAATCCTGTGCATAACAGGCACGTGGAGCACTCGCACCGCCAAGACGACGCTGGGCTATCTTGGCATCGGTCGTTCTTGAGAAACACACCCCAATACTATCCAACCATGCTATCGTTGCCGGTGCCTCTGAGCACATATAGCGTACTGCTTCTTCGTTAGCCAGCCCATGAGCGGACTTGAGCGTGTTTTGGATATGCTCTTCAACAGAATCTTCAGAGACATTTCCAAGCGCTGCATTGATGCCCCCTTGCGCCATGCATGTCTGACTTCTTGTCGGGTACTCTTTTGTAAGCACCAAAACATCTACACCAGCCTCTTTTGCAGCAATAGCAGCACTTAGACCTGCCCCGCCCGCACCGATAATAAGAACATCTGTTTTCATAAAAGTGTTTCTCCTATAGCCCAATATCGCAATACCCGAAGTATTCCCGCTATTATAACAAACCAAACAAACTTTAACCTAACAAGACCGACAACTATCGTAAGCGGATCGCCGATAATCGGTAGCCATGAAAGTAACAGCACATAATATCCATACCTGTGCCCAAGTAAAAAAGCCTTCTTCCCAACCTTGGAGTGAAAGAGTTTTCGTTTTGTCGCCTCATAAAGAAAATATCCAAGATAATAGTTCACAATGATAGCAAGAATATTGCCACTTGAGGCCGCAATCATTGCTGAAGAAAAAGGCATACCACTTTTGAGCGCAGCCACAAAAGCCACTTCCGAAGAAAAAGGAAGAATGGTCGCCGCTAAAAAAGCGGAGATAAAAAGAGCTATCTCCGCCATAGTACTCTAGAAGCTCTCTTGAATATTACGGCATACTGAAGCGATGAGTTTCTCACGTGCCTCCACACTTGTCCACGCAATATGTGGCGTGAGGTAAAGTCGTTCACTGTTTTTTACAGCTAAAAGCGGGCTATCTTCCGGCAGCGGCTCTTTTACAAAAACATCAAGCCCAAAATAGAGCTCACGTTCATCAAGGATTTCTGCTACTGCATCTTCATTGATGATGCCGCCACGACCGAGATTGAGCACAACAGCCTTCTCTTTGATATGTTGCAGCTGTTCATAATCTAAAAGATTGTTTGTTCTTTCATTGAGCGGTGCATGAATGGAGATAATATCGCTGCTCTCTAAAAGTCTATGCAGTACAACCTGCTCAAATTCATCAGAGCTGTTACGCCCACTTGTTGAGTAGTAGATGACATCTGCTCCAAAGGCTTTGGCAACACGCGCGACCTCACGTCCAATGGCACCCAGCCCGATAATGCCCCATGTTTTTCCTTTTATCTCAGAAAAGGGACGGCTGACATCGGTAAAAACTCCACTGCGTGAATACTCTTTTGATTTGACCACTTCATCATAGTAGCGTGCATGTCCCAAAAGATAAAAAAGCATAGAAAAAGTGTGCTGCACAACCGAATCAGTTGAGTATCCGGCAACATTTTTCACTTCTATACCAAGCTCTTTAGCGGCTTCAAGATCCACATTATTCGTCCCTGTTGCTGCCACACAGATGAGTTTGAGCGATGGCGTGTTTTGCATATGCTCTTTTGTGATTATGACTTTGTTCGTCACAACCACAACCGCATCTTTGATTCTTACCTGCGTGAGAGAGGCTTCTGTCGAGGCAAAACTATGCACATCACCAAGTTTGTCAAAACACTCTAGGCTTGTGTCACCAAAAGTGATGGCGTCTAAGAGAACTATCTTCACTTACGCGTCTTTTACTTTTATAATGAGCTCACGTGCCTTCTCTAAAGCCGCCTCTACTTTGTCAAATACAAGTGCTACTGCCAAGCGACGTCCTTTATGCGCTTCTGGCTTTCCAAAGACACGCACAAAAGAGTTCTCAGTGAACAGCTCATCTGCAACATCAACAACCGGAGCATAGTTATGCACTTCTGACTTAAACGCAGCCGAAGCACCATCGCCGTAAAATGTAAATCCTAAAGGCAGACCAAGTACGGCGCGTAGGTGGAGTGCAAACTCACTTTGCGACTGTGTTATAAGTGTTACCATTCCCGTATCGTGTGGGCGAGGACTGACTTCTGAGAAATAGACCTCATCGCCTTTTACAAAAAGCTCCACGCCAAAGATTCCACGACCGCCAAGACCGTCTGTTATCTCTTTTGCTATCTTTTGCGCATTTGCTTTTGCCGTCTCACTCATCTGCATAGGCTGCCATGAAAAGACATAGTCGCCGTCACGCTGCTCATGCCCAATAGGCTCACAAAAAACAGTCTCTTTGCCATTTCGAGCTGTAAGCATTGTGATCTCATAATCAAAATCGACAAACGCCTCAACTATTAACTCACTCGCATCACCACGCGCCTCTTTTGCTATCTCCCACGATTGTGCCACTTCATCTTCACTTCTACAGATACTCTGCCCGTGTCCCGATGAGCTCATAACAGGTTTGATAACACACGGATACCCCATACGCTTGCTCGCCTCACGCAGCCCTTCCTCTGTTGTAACAAACTCATACGGACCCGTTTTAAGCCCCAGTGTCTCTGCTGCAAAAGTACGGATGTTCTTTCTGTTCATCGTTTTACTCACGGCATTTGCATTTGGAATAACGTTATAGCCTTTGTCTTCTGCTTCAAAAAGGGCATCAATGCTGAGTGCCTCGATCTCCGGCAGAATATAGTCCGGTTTTTCACGGTAGATGATCTCTAAAAGCGCATCTTTATCCTGCATATTGACAACATGGCTTCTGTATGCCACTTGATGTGCAGGTGCATTTTCGTATCTGTCCACTGCGATTGTCTCAAGACCTAAGCGCTGTGCTTCGATGATAACTTCTTTTCCAAGCTCGCCAGAGCCGAGTAACATGATTTTTTTTGCGTTTGATTTAAGAGGGGCTGAGAATCTCATAAGCATAATTCCTTCATTAGTTATGAAGAAATTATAGCAAAATAGAGATTAATTTTATCGTTTCAAGCCTATAAGCGTCTCAAGAAGTTGATCTGAAGTTGTAATTGTTTTTCCATTTGCCTGATATCCACGCTGAATAACAATGAGTTGTGTAAGTGCTAGGGAGAGATCTACATTTGATGCTTCAAGAGCAGAAGATTGTATAAATCCACGTCCTGCTGTTGCTGCCGTACCAATAATCGGATCTCCAGAGTTCGCAGTCTGAATGTAGACATTACCGCCTTCTGTTGCCAAACCTTCATTATTGGTAAATTTTGCCATTCCTATTTGTGCTAAACCAAAAGAGCGACCATTGGAGAATGAACCAATAAGCGTACCTGATTGATCAATTCTAATCCCAACAAGATCTCCACCTGTAAATCCGTCTTGAGAGATTCCTGATGTTGCAGAAGGAGAATCAAAGCTTGTCATCCCATCAAATTCATTGGCTGTACCTAAAGAGAGAGCTACCTGCTGATCTGGTGCAGAGCCATTATTTGCAGAGAAAGACACATTTGGCGGATTATATGTAGCAAGCGATCCATCATTGTTAAAACGTACAGAACCCGTCTTTTCATTTGTCGGGGCAACCGTATCTATCGTTGCCGGTTCCGGTACTGAAATAAGCATATCCCATGTTGAGCCAGTTGTTACATCAACTGCAGTTTTTGAAAACTAAAGTGCCTAACTTATCTTTTCTTTTACCATAAAAGGTGGCATCACAAATAAGATTTACAGGTCTTGGATTGTGAGTTTTACACTCGACAATGTACTCATCTCTTTGCTTCATAATCCAAGGAATTGATTTGTCATATTTAGGAGCTTTTTTACAACCATTTGTAAATAAACCTTTGTTTACTCCCAATATACCATACTTTAAAGGGTGTTTCAAGCACCCGTTTTTTTAATTAAGTATCAATATACATGAGTCATGTCTAAAAACTATGAATCTTGCACAAAAAGTGCAAAATTCAATACAAATGGAGTCAAAAATATGTAGAGTATGATTTTATAGCCTACAAAGGTGCTTTTGGATTCAAAAAAAATGAGTTTTTTATGAATTTGAAAGTGTGGGGAATGTTATGGAATTATTTGGGTAACATTCTTGGATTGACAATTTATACATATTTTGGAGCTTTTTTACAACCATTTGTAAATAAACCTTTGTTTACTCCCAATATACCATACTTTAAAGGGTGTTTCAAGCACCCATTTTTTTAATTAAGTCTCAAAAAAGAAACTACTGATTTAGGCACAAATACAGTACCGAATGAAGATATAGATGAACCAATTGCTCCTAAATAGGTTTATTAAATAATATAAAAGTATTAATATGAGTGAATAATTCAATTTTGTATATTATAATAATACTATAGTATATTTTAATTGACTTTCTCTTTCTCTCTTTGATATAATAATATTTAAGTATTAATAAAACAAAAGGCAACCTTATGGCAAAAGGTAAAAAAGTTATACCTGCCCCTAAAGTCACATTTACCCATATCAAAGACGAAGAGGACTTTGCAAAAGTTATCAAAGCGAAGCGAACAGAGTTAGGTCTTACCATTATGGAGACTGCTTCATTTTGTCAAACAACAAATGTTACATTACAGAAGCTTGAAAAAGGCTCAAAAGGTGTTCGTCTCTCAACTGCTCTTCATGTTGCAAAAATGTTGGGCATAAAGATAAAGTTTGAGGATTAAAAATGCAGACACTTTATGTTCATTACAAAAAAACTCTAGTAGGAGTGCTTCAATACGATTCTTTAACAAATGACTTTTCTTTTATCTATGATGATAATTGGATAAAAAATGGATTTGAACTTAGTCCATCTTTAAAATTCAGTGGCTATGAGGATTATGCTTTTAAACTTTTTGTTGAGAATCTATTACCAGAAGGGGATGGTTTAGAGGAGATGAGCATTTATTATCAAATCTCCAAATCTGATAAGTTCTCTATATTGAAGCATATCGGCTCTGAAACAACAGGTGCCTTAACCTTTATAGATACACAAGAGTTGAATATAGCAACAACTTTTAGGGAGATACCTATTGATGAGCTCAAAGAGAGAGTTTCAAAAAGAGATGTTCAGCCTATCATCCTTTGGGATGAGAAACTAAGACTAAGCCTTGCTGGAGTGCAAGAGAAATTAGCAGTTGCTATTATTGACGGTGTTATCGGTTTAGGAGAGGGGGATATTTGTTCTACCCATATCTTGAAGTTCAATAGAAAAAATGAGAATGTGATTTTAAATGAATATATCTCTTTGAAGCTGGCAAAAGCGGTCGGCATAAATGTTGTCGATGTGGAGTATAAAAAAATAGGGAATGAACCTGTTTTATTTGTGAAGCGGTTTGATAGAAAGACTATCAGCAATGAGTATGTAGAGAGACTGCATATTATTGACTCTACACAAGCGTTGGGTTATCCGTCAACATATAAATATGAACGGCTATATAACTCTAAAGATATAAGAGACGGGGTTTCATTTCAAAAGCTCTTTCATCTTGCAGAGGAAGCAAAAATCCCTCTTTTGTTTAAAAAAGGGCTAGTGACTTGGAATATGATAAATCTTATTTTAGGTAATAGTGATGCTCATGGGAAAAACATCTCTTTTTTTGTGGATAAAGATGGTTTAGAGATAGCACCGTTTTATGACATCGTGAATGTTACGATGTATAAAGGTCAATATGCACAAGATATGGCAATGGCTATAGATGATGAGTTTGAGTTTGAAAAGATAGCTGTGTATGATATGCTTGAATTTCTGCAACAAAACAAAATCTCAAAAACTCAATACTTCAATGATTTTAGAAAGTTGGCTCAAAAGATATATAAACATTTAGATTTCAGTTTTATAGACAGTAGTTTGAGAGAAGAGGAGCAAGAGTTTATAGAGGCATACAAAATCAATATCATCCAAAGATTAAGCAGGCTTAGTGATGTAATCAATAGGATGAGATACGATTTGCCTTTTGAGGGTGAAAGCTATGAAGAGTTTTTTGATAACCATAGAGAAGCTATAGTCAAAAAAGTTGGTAAAGGCAATTATTCCAAAGGAGAAGCTGTAGAGAAATACTTGCTCTCAATAGAAGGGGCTTTGATTCCGAGTCAATTTGATGATATTGTAAGCTTATCCTCTATCCATGAGGGAAACTTTGAATCAGAAACGGTCGAAACAAAAGAAGAGACATCATTAAAAGATGTAGAAATTGCGAGAGACGAAGCAAAAGCAAATAACAAAGCAGAAGTCGTCAAAAAAGAAGAAACTACTGATTTAGGTATAAATACAACACTAGAAGAAGAGATAGATGGGTCTATTGCTCCTAAATAGATAATTATGTAAAGTATAATGGTACATCTTAACATATCAAACCGTCACAAGTTGTGTCACAACTTATAAAAAGATCGCGAATATATTTAACTAACCATAGTTATGTGAATTAACATGCAATAATTTTTACTTTTCTTACAGATTTTTGGGGTTTTTGTAGCATTTTTTGATGACAGAAACCCTATTTGTAGCATTTTTTAGTTACGAAATAAGCAGATGTAACATTTTATGGTTACAGTTATTGTAGTTGTGACATTTTTTAGTGACGGTAAACTTTTTATGAAACGCTTATAATTTCTAAACTAGGATAATGGATAGCACTTAATTCTCCAAATCCTTCTTCGTTCTCGTAAACTGCTCCAGTATCTATCATTGCATATGTGTTGGTAATTATAGGCTCTTTTATAGGGGAGTGACCAAAAATATTAAAAATATTGCTGTATGTATTACTCGAAATAAGATACATGACTGTACTTTCACCTTTTGATTCACATAAAGCTACTAAAAAATATATAGAATATTCTACCAACCGATACAAAATATCGCCAGAAGATATACCTGAAGAGTTGTTCCAATTAATGCAAAATCATTTTGAAAATATTGCATTGACATTTTCTCAAAATCAAGATAATTTATTGAAATTATATAAAGCAGCACTTCAAGAATTGTCTGTAATTGATCCAATATTAACATATCATCTAAGTGGGAAAGAAAGCTTGTCTAAAATTTTTAACCATTCTAACCAATATGAAGAAAAATTTCTTATATATCTATATAAAAACAGCCAAAATAAAGATTTTAATAATAAACTGTCCGCAAATCTAAGTGAAGAAAAAAATAAATTGTTTTTAGAACAATTAAAATTCATGAATCAAGAAATAAAAGCATTAGCATGGAAGTGCGGAATATTCGATTATTTTAGATGTTTAAGTGTTTTAAAAAAAGGTATATCACTAGATGATTTATATAATTTTGAAGAAATAAACTCATTCATGGATAAGCTACTATTGCAGATTGATAATCCTAAATAGTTGTTATACTTTGGCAACATAACTTGATGGAAATATCCTGATATGTATGCTATATTATGATTCTCTTAGACAATTTTTTATACAATGTAAATATAAAGACAAAAGGAAACAAACGATGAAAAGTACCGAACAACGTGCCCAGCTACAACGCCAAATCTGGCAAATCGCCAACGAGGTTCGTGGTTCAGTTGATGGTTGGGATTTTAAGCAGTATGTACTCGGTACTCTGTTTTATCGCTTTATCAGTGAAAACTTTTCCAACTATATTGAAGGTGGCGATGAGAGTGTAAATTATGCTGCACTTAGTGATGATGTTATCACTGCTGAGATTAAAGATGATGCCATTAAAACAAAAGGCTATTTTATCTACCCAAGCCAACTTTTTGTCAATCTTGTAAAAAGTGCAGACGCTAATGAGAATCTCAATACCGATTTAGCTAAAATATTTTTAGATATTGAGAGTTCAGCAAACGGTTACCCTTCAGAATCTGACATCAAAGGGCTTTTTGCCGATTTTGATACCACCAGTAATCGTCTTGGTAACACAGTAACAGAGAAAAACAAGTGTTTAAGTGCCGTTCTTAAAGGTGTAGCAGGGCTTAGCTTTGGTGAGTTCCAAGAGCATCAAATAGATCTCTTTGGTGATGCTTATGAGTTTCTTATCTCTAACTATGCTGCCAATGCAGGAAAAAGCGGAGGGGAATTTTTTACCCCGCAAAGTGTCTCTAAGCTTATAGCGCAACTTGCTATGCATAAGCAGGAGAAAGTCAATAAAATCTACGATC
>VCAX01000037.1 GCA_013607665.1 Campylobacterota bacterium
ATTTTTTGCTCTATCTCCGAAGCGATTCAAGAGCACCCTGAACTCATTAAAAAGTATATGTTCTCTGTCGTTCCTATGACGGATAATTACTATGCAGCACTCAATTCTGCAGTTTTTACCGACGGAACATTTGTTTATATTCCAAAAGGAGTACGTTGTCCTATGGAGCTCAGTACTTATTTCCGTATCAATGCACTCAATACAGGACAGTTTGAGCGAACGCTTATTGTCGCAGATGAGGGAAGTTATGTGAGTTACAATGAAGGCTGTTCTACACCAATGCGTGATGATTCACAACTGCACGCTGCAGTGGTAGAACTCATAGCGATGAAAGATGCGGAGATAAAATACTCTACGATTCAGAATTGGTATCCTGGTGATGAAGAGGGCAGAGGCGGTATCTATAATTTTGTAACCAAACGGGGACTTTGTAAGGGCGATAATTCAAAGATATCATGGACGCAGGTAGAGACGGGTTCTGTCATTACATGGAAATATCCCAGCTGTATCTTACAGGGTGACAACAGTGTCGGCGAGTTCTACTCAGTTGCCGTGACCACGCTTGCACAGCAGGCAGATACGGGTACGAAGATGATCCATCTTGGGAAAAATACAAGCTCGACCATTATATCCAAAGGTATCTCTGCGATGCGTGGACAAAATAGTTACCGTGGACTTGTAAAGATGGCTGCAAAAGCGGAAGGCGCGCACAACTACAGTGAGTGTGATTCTCTGCTTATCGGCAGTGAGTGTGGGGCGCATACTTTTCCCTATCTGGAGAACAAAAGTGCGCACGCAAAGGTCGAACATGAAGCGACTACGACAAAGATCAGTGATGAGCAGCTCTTTTATCTGCGTCAAAGAGGGATAAATGAAGAGGATGCCGTGAGTATGATCGTACATGGTTTTTGTAAAGAGGTATTTAATAAATTGCCGATGGAGTATGCTGTAGAGGCAAAAGCTCTGTTAGAATTAACATTGGAAGGAAGTGTAGGATGAGTAATATGGTAGAGATAAAAAATTTACATGCAGATATTGGCGAGAAACATATTTTAAAAGGTTTGAACTTAGCACTCGAAGCTGGAAAAGTACATGTTATCATGGGACCAAACGGTGCCGGTAAATCAACACTTTCAAAAGCGATTGTCGGGCATTATGATATTACAGTAAAAGGTGGTGAAATACTCTATAAAGGGGAGAACATCATTGATGAAGAGCCTGAGATTCGTGCACTCAAAGAAATCTTTTTAAGTTTTCAAAATCCTGTAGAAGTTCCCGGTGTGAGCAATGCATACTTTTTACGAACGGCAGTCAATGCCAAGCGAAAGTTTGAAGGCAAAGAAGAACTCAATGCTGCAGAGTTCCTGCGTGAGGCAAAGGCGCTTGCAACAGAACTTGGTATGAAACCGGAGTTAATTGCCCGTTCATTAAATGAAGGCTTTTCCGGTGGTGAGAAGAAGAGAAATGAGACACTGCAGATGCTTATGCTTGAGCCTGATTTTATTATTTTAGATGAGATAGACTCTGGGCTTGACATCGATGCGCTGCGTGCTGTCAGTGATGGAATCAATAAGATCAAAGACGGTAAGAGAACTTTTCTTATCATTACCCATTACAGCAGAATCTTGGATTATGTAAAGCCTGATTATGTCCATGTGCTTAAAGATGGACAAATCGTTAAAACTGCAGGACCTGAGTTAGTAGCAGAGTTGGAAGAAAAAGGATACACAACTCTTGAGGAGTCCTAAGATGAAGAGCATAGAATTAGCCAAGAGTTTGCAAGAACTTCAAAATGTGGAGTTTGAAGCAGCCAAAACAGCGTTTGAGCGTTTGCAAAAGCTGCAACTCCCGACGAAGAAAACAGAAGAGTACAGATACTTTGACATAGAAAAATATTTAAGTAAAAGCTATACTCGCGCGAAGTCGGAAAAACTGCCCATAGAAGAGGGGAGTTTTGTAGAGATTGTCGATGGAATAGTCGTGCGTGCACCAAAAGAGCTTGAGATCATGTATTCAAAAGAGCGAAAGATCGATGATGCACATTTCGATGCCTTGTACTATTTAGGACATTTGCTCTCTCCTGAGGTCGTTGAGATACGCTGTAAAAACGACACAAAGATTAAAATTTTGCACAGATACACGCAGGCAGAGACACTGATTGCTTACCGAATAGTGCTAACGACTGTGCCAAATATTGCTGTGAGTATTTCGGAGTCTTTCATAGGTTGCGATGCAAGTGAAAGTCTCGTACTCTATGGCTGTGATATACATCTGCAAAGAGATGTGCGTTTTGCGTTCATAAAAGATGAAACGCTTGTCAAAGGCATCTATACTCCAGTTTACTCTCACTTTATCGAATTGCAAGAACAGAGCAGTGCAAACTTTTTGAGTTTTGATTTTGGGGATGCCGATGGATTGCAGCTTATAAAAGCAAAATTGATGGGTGCGAGCAGTTTTAATGCACAGCATCTTCTTTATGCAAAAGGAGAAGGCAAGCGAGGAACTGTTTCACAGATCGTTCATGCAGCTAAAGGTGCAAGAAGTTCGCAAAAAGCGAAAAATATTTTAGGAGAAAAAGCAAGGGGAATCTTTGACGCTCTCATTAAAATAGAGCCTGAAGGTGCCGGTACGAAAGCGTATCAAAACTCACAGGCGGTACTGCTCAATGACGGTGCCTATATGGCGAGTAAACCACAGTTGGAGATATACATCGATGATGTTGAAGCGAGTCATGGTTCAACCATTGGTGAACTTGATGAACAGCAACTTTTTTATCTGCGCTCACGTGGTATTGTCCTTGAAGAAGCCAGAAAAATGCTTATTTTGGCCTTCGCAAATGAGATCATCGATGCTATTGAGGATGAGCGTACAAAAGAGAGCGTACATCTCTCTTTTGAGAATGTTTATTATGGACATGGTCAGTTGGAGTGCATCGCGACATGTCATAATTGTAGTGATACCATTTTGGGAGAAGAGTCATGAGCGTGATGGACAAAGTGAACTACTACAAAGAAGATCTCGATATGTTTGAGACAGCTAATGAGAAATTTGAGTATATTTTCGATTTTGGCAAGAAACATAAAGTTTTGGCAGATACAGAAAAAAACGATGCGACCTTCATAGAAGGGTGTGCTTCTCCTGCATGGCTTGTAGGCGAGTGTCAAGGTTCAAAGTTACTGCTTCGCGGTGAAGGAACGAGTGAAATGGCAAAAGGGATGTTGACACTTTTACTGGATATTTTCAGCGGACAGGAAGTCGATGACATTTTAGCCTTTGATCCACAGGAGTTACATAAACTTGGCATAGTAGAGCATCTCTCACCGGTTCGACAACAGAGTCTTGAAGCGTTTATCAATAAGGTTTACAGTTATGCAAAAAGATGTAAAGAGGAGGCTTCGTGAGCGATATAAGAGAGATTACTCCCCAAGAGAGTGAAAAACGTGTTGTTGAAGAATTGAAAAAGATCTATGATCCGGAGATACCGGTTGATATTTACAACCTTGGGCTTATTTATGATGTAAAATGTGAAAAAGATCCTGTGAGTAAACTCAACCACTGTAAAGTAACAATGACATTAACAGCACCAACGTGCTCAATGAGTCAGGTCATTATAGATATGGTGAAAAATGTTGCCAATCTCATTGAAGATGGTTCGGTCGAAGAGGTAGATGTTGAGGTGGTGTATGATCCGCCATGGGATCAAAGTAAAATGAGCGATGAAGCAAAGCTCACGATGGGAATGCTCTAGTTTACGAACTTAAAGGCTGAAACTCGTTTGAGCAGAAACTAAACTTCGTACTGATTGTTTTTACTTTTGTTCCCTTAGCTATAAGTGAACACTCCTCATCTGAAATGATAAAAGCGTTTGCACTGCCAAGCGGTGATATCATACCTGGTGCATAGTGCTCGCAGGCTGTAAAAAATTCACCATCAAAGTAGCCGGGAATCACTGAACGTCGTCCTGCACGCAGCGTGAGGCTGCTTTTCATTTTTGCTGTTATGGGATTGATGAATTTCGCTGTTGCCCCGCTCATGGCGTAGATGATGGCACGCCCGAATAGCTCAAAATTAAGCGCTGCTGCAAGAGGATTTCCCGGAAGATTGAGAATCATTTTATCGCCGATCTTGCCTACTGTTGTTGGCTTTCCTGGTTTGATTTCTACCTTGTCAAAAAGTATTTCATATCCAAAAGCGCCAAATGCCTCTTTGGTGAAGTCCGCATCGCCTACACTTACACCGCCACTTGTAATGATAATGTCACAATCAAGCGCACTCTGTATATGTGCGTGAATATCATCTAAGGTATCAACAGCCGTGCCGATGAACTCCACTTCACATCCAAGCTCTTTTGCGCGTGAGAGGAGCGTAGGGGTGTTTGTGTTGTAGAGTTGGTAGGCGGTGACTTGCTCAAAGTGCATCTTTAGCTCATTTCCAGAGGCAAAAAGGGCTACACGGGGTTTTTTATAGACTTTTATGTGACTGATACCCTGTGAAGCCAGAAGGGTTACCTGATGCGCATCGATTCTCTCGCCCTTTTGCAGCAGAAGTGTCTCTTTTTTGATGTCTTCGCCTGCAAAACGGATATGCTTGCTCATTGTAAGATTTTCAGGCAGTTTAATGCCTTCGTCACACTCTGTTACATCTTCGATGGGAACAATGCACTGCGTTCCAAGAGGAATGCGCGCACCTGTCATGATCTTGAGTGCTTCATTATGTTGCAGCTCTCCCTCAAAATCATCACCGGCAAAGATAGTGCAGCCGATCTTGACACAATCTCCGCTATTCTCAACCTTTACGGCATAGCCGTCCATTGCGGAGTTATCATAAGGCGGGAGATTATGCTTTGCTATGACATCTTGGGCAAGAATGTAGCCAAGTACTTCTTCTATAGGGATGATTTTCAAAGATTTTGGTTTGGTATTTGTGTAGATGAGTTCGAGAGCTTTTTCAATTGTAACTGCCATATTATGATTACCTCTTTTTTTAATTGAGATATTTTACTATAATTTCGCTATGAATGAAATGTATAATATGGGTTTAGACCTACACTCTTGGAGTGCGGCAGCAGTTTTAGGTATGATTTTTTTAAATCTTTTTTTATTGATCAGTGCAAAAGATCTTGCAAAGTACAAAAGGGCTAACTCACTCTATTGGGTACCTTTGGAGATTACACTGCTTGGTTCACTGCTTTTTACAGGTATTGTGATGATGGCTGCAAAGCATCTTGATTTTACGATAGAGAATATTGTGATGATTGTTTTGGGTGTTGTACTCATTGTACTTGAAGCAAAACGCCTCAAAGCATTGAAGTATCTCAGCACAAAGAAAGAACACGCGTTTGTAGCGTACAAACCATTTGCAAGAACGATTTTGCAAGCAGAGTTTGTTCTGGTTCTTTTAATGTCTCTTTGGATGTGGTTTATCTAAAATGATCTACCTTTTCAATGAAAATGCGGGCAAAGAAGCGTTGGAGATAAAAGGCGAGGACTTTAAATATCTCATCAAAGTTCGCCGCCATGCAGTGGGTGATGCACTTGGCTTTAGAAACAAAGAAGATATCAAAACTTTGCATCGTTACAGGTTGAGAGCAATTGAGCCGCGAAGTGCCATTTTTGAGCTTCTCTCATCTAAGCTCTCTGAAGTAAAGGCGAAAAAAGAACTGCACATCGGCTGGTGCGTCATCGATAACAAATCGATTGAGAAGGTACTTGCCTCACTTAATGAGATAGGTGTACAAAAGATAAGCTTCATTTACTGCGAACGAAGTCAAAAAAATTTCAAGCCCGATTTCAAACGCTTTAGCAGAATCATAGAGGCATCAAATCAGCAGTGTGGCAGAACGGAGTTGATGGAATTTGAAAACTGTAAAAGTATAGAGAACTTTATAAAACTCTATCCAGATACAAAAGTGTTTGATTTTACAGAAAAAACTTTAGAGTGTGAGAGTGATTTTCAAACGGTGCTCATCGGCTGTGAAGGAGGTTTTACTCCGAGTGAGAAAGAGTTTTTAAAAAAGCAGGAGGTCTTTAGGCTTGACACCCAAATGGTGTTGCGTTCAGAGTCCGCCGCTGTAGCTGTTGCGTCTAAGATTCTTTTATAAATGCATTTTTTAAGAAAAAGTTTGGTATAATTCGCTCCATAAAATTCTGCCCCCATACGGAATTAAAAAATATATAGTTATGCGTACACAAGACGCGTGACAAAAGGTAATGAAATGAAAAAAGGTATTCACCCAGAATTAGTAGATTGTACTGTAACATGTGCATGTGGTAACAGCTTTGTTACAAAGAGTCAAAAACCAGAGATGAGAATCGACATCTGTAATGAGTGTCACCCATTCTTCACAGGTGAAGAGCGTATGGTTGATACTGCTGGTCGTATCGAGAAATTTAAAGCTCGTTACTCAAAAAAATAGTCAAGAAACCCTCTTGCTCAGTCTAGTTCCAACACCCATTGGAAACATAGGTGACATCTCACTCAGAGCCATTGAGGCTTTGCGTGAGGCTGATATACTTCTTTGCGAAGATACTCGCATTACGAAAAAACTCATTCACATTTTAAAAGAGCGCTACAACAGCACTTTTAAAGAAAATCAAGAATTTATCTCTCTGCATTCGCATAATGAACAGGCTTTTGTTGAAAAACTCGAACCATCGTTTTTTGAACAAAAGGTTGTCTATGTAAGTGATGCGGGTATGCCCGGTATCAGTGATCCTGGGCAGACTTTGGTGCGTTACTGCATTGAAAATGGGGTGGCGTATGATGTACTTCCCGGTGCTAATGCCGTGCTGACTGCTTTTGTGGCAAGTGGATTTATTGAGACGCAAATGCTCTTTTTTGGTTTTTTGGATCATAAGGGCAGCTCACGTGAACAACAGTTACAAGAGGCGATGTACAATGGTTATACAACGGTTTTGTATGAATCACCACACCGTCTAGAAAAACTTTTGCGAGAGATAAGTAAAATTGATGCAAGTCGAGAACTTTTTGTAGCAAAAGAGCTGACGAAAAAGTATCAAAAATATCTCCATGGAACTGCTTTGGAAATTCTCACGCAACTTAATTGCAATTATAAAGGTGAGTGGGCTGTTGTCATTCGTGCAGGAACTGCTCACGCAGCATCTGCAGTGAGTGAAAAAGACATCTTAGCCCTTGATCTGCCAAAAAAAGTACAGGCGAAGTTGATATCAAAAATAACAGGAGAGAACACAAAATCCTGTTATCAACGCTTACTTGAAAAATAATTACTTAAAAATATTTATCTTAGATTTACACTTTGACGCTTTTTTTAGATAAAATACCTACATGTTAATTTGTGCCAAACAACCAATTTACTATCTTATCAACCATTATCCGCAGAAAATAAAAACACTTTACCTTGCGAAAGAACTCGATAAAAAAGAGTATTCGCGTCTTATGAAAATGGGCTTTGCAATCAAACGCATTCCCAATGAAGCAGCTGTGAAGATGAGTAAAAATGCAAATCATCAAGGTTTTTTGGCAGAAGTTGAAGATTACTTTCCACAAAATTATAAAGATTTTTTTGATAAAGATTTCGTGCTTGTTCTCGCCGGTCTTACTGATGTCGGCAATATTGGTGCTATCATTCGTAGTGCCTATGCTTTGGGTGTCGATGCTGTTGTGGCCTGTGGTATTAAAAAACTCAATATCGAGCCGCTTTTGCGTACAAGTACCGGCGCACTTTTTGATATGCCTTTTGCCGTAGAACATAATATTCACACTGTGCTTAATGACTTAAAAATGTCCGGATTTACCAGTTATGGTGCAGATATGGGCGGTGAAGATATTCGCAGGGCAGAGATAGTGAAAAAGAGAGTGCTAGTGCTTGGAAATGAGGGTGAAGGATTGACATCGCGTGTGAGTGCAAAACTCGACAAGATTGTCAGTATAAAAATGGCACATGACTTTGACTCGCTCAATGTCAGTGTGGCAGGTGCGATTTTGATGGATAGGATGAGATATGAGTGAAGCTTTAGAGAAATTAAAGGATATTGGCGCGCAGAAGATTTATGAAGATACACATATTCCTGTAGAGCATGTACAAGCTATTTTATACGAGAGTTTTGATGGACTGAATAAGATTCAGTTTATAGGATTTATCTCGATTTTAGAGCGTGAATACGGGGAAGATCTCAGTAGTATTCGTTCTCGTGGTATTGGTTATTTTGATGAAAAAAATGCTCCAGATGATGTCATTACAGATGATGCGATCTTTAAGCCATCTGTAGGTAAGAAAAAACTGACAGTCATCTATCTGCTTGGCGCTATTGTACTGTTTATTATTGCTATTATTTACACGATGAATGCTGCAGATACACAGATGGATAAAGCTATTCAAGAGAACACAACAGTAGTACAAAATAAGCAGAACACTGCCATAGATGTCAACACAAGTGATATAAACGGCAATGATGCGAATAAAAGTACAGCAGCAGATATAAATATTACAGAAGCTCAAAAAATCGTTACGCCAAAAGCTGTAACACATACACTCAAAATCATTGCACGTACAAAGGTATGGCTTGGCTATATTGATGTAGCAACGGATAAAAAGTACCAAAAGACTTTCGAAGGTGAGTTTGATCTTGATCCCACAAAAGAGTGGCTGCTTTACTTTGGGCATGGTTATATCGATGTCATTGTCGATGGTAAAAAAGAGGAGCTCAATTCTAAAAATACATTGCGATTGCACTATCAAGATGGTCAAATAGAAACGATCTCTATCAATGACTTTAGAAAACTCAATAGAGGTAATACATGATAAAATTTCTCCTTTCACTCTTCTTGCTTAGTAGTTTTGCATTTGCGCAAGACGAAGCAGTTTTGGAGGAGGTCACTACGCAGGAAGATCCTCTGACTACAAAGATAAAAAGCTTTTTGAGTGAAAAGACTTATGAATCGAACAAAGGTTTTATCAATGTCATTTTCGATCCAAAATCAGATTTTTATCAAAATGAGAGAGTCGATGCAGTAAAGGTGGTACAGACACTTAAAGAAAATGGACTTTTAAAACTTTTTTTCAAAAAACCCCAAGAGTTCCGGCTCAATTTTAAAACAAATGGCTCACCACTCTTTTTTGTGAAGTTAATGGAAGACACTTTACGTAGTATCGGGTACTATCGTTATGTGACATCAGCTTCAGACCTTGATGCATCGGAATTTACATGGAGTATCAATCTGACATCTGAATATGCAACAGATCCGCTTGTGTTGCAAATGCAGCTCAAAAAAAGTGCCTGTGATATCATAGATATAGAAAAAAATGGACAAAAAGAGTGGACCTATATCATCGATATAAGCCATGCAAAGCTTAATGTGCAAATGTTGCAAGATGATCAAGAAGTAAAATTAAAGCGTTCGCTCTATGCGCATTGGCTCAATATCTCTCAGATAAGACAGCTAAAAATAAAAAGCTCACGGCGTAACAGTTGGTATCCTTATATTGCCTATTATGACAGCTCTTTACATCTTGTTAAGATCATTAAAAGAGATAAGATATATAAAGAGATTTTGCTCAATATTCCAAAAAATGCGGTCTATATGAAAATATCGGATCTTTATACATTGAAAAATGTTCGAGATGCATTGGTTCTGCAACCTCGAGGCAACCGCTGATTAGAACTTATTATCTTATTCTAAATATTTTTCGCTAAAATAGCAATAATATTTTTAATAGGGCTAAATATGTTTGATGAGTTTACATTTAATAGAGTTGAGAGACTTCCGAAGTATGTCTTTGCAGAGGTGAATGACATAAAAATGGCGGAACGTCGTGCTGGCAAAGATGTCATAGATTTTTCTATGGGTAATCCTGATGGACCGACCCCAGAACACATAAGAAACAAACTTGTTGAATCTGCCCAGAAAACGAAGACCCATGGTTACTCTACTTCTAAAGGTATTCCTAAACTTTTAAAAGCCATAGCAGATTGGTATGAGCGTCGTTATGACTGTGTGCTGGATCCTGAGACGGAATGTGTTGCGACAATGGGATCAAAAGAGGGGTATGCGCACCTTACTTATGCCATTACGAATCCTGGCGATGTTGCAGTCGTGCCAGACCCGACCTATCCGATTCATGAGTACTCTTTCATTTTAGCAGGTGGGAATGTCATCAAGTTCGGTATAGAGTTCGATGAGCACTACAGACTCGATGAGGGCAAGTTTTTTGAAAATCTAGAGAAGGTTTTTAAAGAGAGCTCTCCAAAACCAAAGTATGTTCTTGTAAACTTTCCACACAATCCGACAACAGCAACGGTTACACCGGAATTTTATGAGCGTTTGGTAGCTATGGCAAAAGAGAAGCGATTTTACATCATTTCAGACATTGCTTATGGTGATATTACTTTTGATGGCTATAAAACACCGTCAATCATGCAGGTAAAAGGGGCTAAAGATGTCGCAGTCGAGTCTTTTACACTCTCAAAATCATACAATATGGCAGGATGGCGTGTTGGATTCTTTGTTGGAAACAGAAAACTCATCGGTGCACTGCAAAAGATAAAATCGTGGCTTGATTATGGAATGTTCACGCCGATTCAAGTAGCTGCAACAATTGCACTTAATGGGGATCAGCAGTGTGTGAGAGACATTACAGAAAAATACAATCACAGACAAGAGGTACTCATTGAAGCATTTGGCCGTTCTGGCTGGCATATTGAGAAAAATGAAGCGACAATGTTTAGCTGGGCGAAGATCCCTGATTGCGTTGCACACTTAGGCTCTTTGGAATTTTCAAAGCGTCTTTTGACTGAGGCGGGCGTTGCTGTTGCACCGGGTATTGGCTTTGGTGAGTATGGCGAGGGCTATGTGCGAATTGCACTTATTGAGAATGACAACCGTATCCGTCAGGCAGCGAGAAATATTAAAGAGTTTTTAAAACAGTTTGACGGTTGCAATAACAAGGATAAAAAATAAGATGATAAAAGTAGGAATAATCGGTGTTGGAACGGTTGGCACAAGTGTTGCAAATATTTTAAAAGATAATGCTGATGTCATCAGTGCGCGTGCCGGAGTGGACATTGTTGTAAAGAGCGGTGTTGTAAAAAACCTTGCAAAAGATCGAGGGCTTGATATTGCGCTTACTGACAATGTTGATGATATTTTAAATGATGATGAGATCGATATTGTTGTTGAACTTATGGGTGGCGTTGATGAGCCGTTTGCGGTAGTAAAACGTGCCCTAGAGAGCGGTAAAGCTGTTGTTACAGCAAATAAAGCACTGCTGGCATACCACAGATATGAATTGCAGGATCTAGCAGGTAATATTCCTTTTGAATTTGAAGCATCTGTTGCGGGTGGTATTCCTATTATCAATGCTTTGCGTGATGGATTGTCTGCTAATCACATAGAATCTATGATGGGTATTATGAATGGTACTTGTAACTATATGATGACAAAGATGACCAATGAGGGTGTAGCCTATGACGCTATTTTAAAAGAGTCACAGGAGTTAGGTTACGCAGAGGCTGATCCGAGTTTTGATGTGGGTGGATATGATGCGGCACACAAGCTATTGATTCTTGCGTCCATTGCTTATGGCATCGATGCAAAACCTGAGGATATTCTTATTGAAGGTATCGAGAATGTCACGCAGGATGACATCGCTTTTGCAAAAGAGTTTGGTTATGCAGTCAAATTGCTAGGCATTGCAAAAAAAGAGGGCAGTGAAGTAGAGCTGCGTGTGCATGCTGCACTTATCAAGCAAGAGGAGATGATAGCGAAGATTGACGGTGTTATGAACGGTATCTCTGTTGTAGGCGATAAAGTGGGTGAGACACTCTACTATGGGTCGGGAGCCGGTGGTGATGCAACAGCTTCGGCAGTTGTAGCGAACATCATCGATATTGCAAGAAGTGGAAAATCAACACCTATGCTTGGTTTTAACCGTCCAATGGAAGGGAGTGCCTTAACACTTAAAGCAATTGATGATATCGAGTCGAAATATTACTTACGTATCAATGTCTCCGACAGGGCAGGTGTACTTGCAAAACTGACGAAGATTTTTGAAACACACAATATCTCAATAGAGACAATGTTGCAACGTCCTAGTGAAAATGAGCGTGCAAATCTACTTATAGCGACACATAGTGCTCTTGAGAAGGATATTCAAGCAATGATGCGTGAACTTGAAGCGCTTGATTTTGTCCATGCAAAACCTGTGATGATCAGGATAGTATAAAGTTCAAAATGAAAATTTTAATTACTGGAGCAAGCAGTGGTCTAGGGGCTGAGTTTGCGCGCCAGTATGCCTCCAAAGAAAACGAGCTCATACTCCTTGCTCGCAGAGAAGAAAAACTTCTTAAGCTTCAAAAAGAACTTCAATACAGATGTAAAAAAATAACTCTCATTGTCGCGGATGTGCGTGATTTTAAACTGTTACAAGAAAAAATTGATGCCATTGGAAGTGTCGATATGGTGATACTTAATGCTGGCATCTCTCTTGGGCATAGTGGTGATATTCCCACAATTTTGGAGTTTAAAAACCTCTATGATGTAAATCTGCTTGCCAATCATGCTATTTTGGAGGTATTATTGCCGAAGCTGCGTGAGCAGGGAAGTGGCAAGATTGTCTTTATCTCCTCTTTGGCTTCACTCTTTTCTATGCCCTCATCAAAGGCTTACTCCTCTTCCAAGCGAGCTTTAAATGCGTATGCTGAGGGAATTCGTTATAAATATGCTCCATATGGAATAAAAGTCATTACCATACTTCCGGGATTTATCAAGAGTGAGTTGACGGATAAAAATGAGTTTGCTATGCCGTTTTTATTGGGCACTGAGGAGGGGGTTGGCAGAATGAAAAAGGCGATAGACAAGGGCAGAGAGTTTTATGCTTTTCCGCTTAGATTTTATTTAATCATCCGCTTTTTTAATCTGCTTCCATCAGCTTTAAGTCAAAGGATTGTAAACTATCTTAACGCGTAAATTTCAGATTTTTAAATAATATTTTACGAGGACAAATCCTCCCTTTGGTCTGAGCCTCATAAAATATTATTTAAAAATCTTACAGGCATAACTTGCGAGAGTTTTGGGGGAAATAATGGAAAATATAGAAACAATAGACAGTGTATGTACATACTGTGGTGTAGGATGCGATATCGCGGCGCATGTTGATACAAAAGCCAATAAAATCAAGAAGATTTTTGCACATTCTGATGGTGTTGTCTCGCAAGGGAAACTCTGCATTAAAGGGAAGTATGGTTTTGACTTTGTGGATGCAGATGAGAGACTGAGAGTACCACGTATACGCAAAAGTTTTTTAGAGAAAAATCCTACGATCAAAGAGGCTGTAGCTTCTGCTTTGGTGGATTTTGATGAGACATGGTATGAGTGTGACTTAGATGCCGCTACGACTGCTTGTGCGATGAAGCTTAAAGAGATTCAAAAGAACTATGGTCGCAAGGCTGTGGCTTCCATTGGAGGTGCGCGAACCTCTTGTGAATCTTCTTATTTTTTTCAAAAATTTACTCGTCATACACTGAATTCTCCACATGTCGATAACTGTGCGCGAGTTTGTCACTCTCCATCACTCAAAGGGATGCGTGCAACTATTGGTGAAGGTGCGGCTACCAATCCTTACAATGATATTTACAATACCGAGTTTATGATAGTTATCGGTTCCAATACAACAGAAGCACACCCGATTATTGCTAATAGGATTCTTGATGTGGCACGTGAGCATGACAACTTGGCTGTTTTTGATGTACGGGAGATTAAACTGCACCGTTTTGCAAAATATAAAGCGATTATGCCGCATGAAGCCAATCTGTTAATACTCAATATGCTAGCATATGTAATCATCGATGAAGAGTTGTACGATGAGAGTTTTATTGCAGATAGAACAAAGGGCTTTTTAGCGTTTAAAGAGAAGATTTTGAATGACCCGTATGCTAATCCGGACTATTTTAATGAGATAGAGGGGTATGAATATCTTTCAAAACTTGTTCGTAAAGTAGCACGTGAGTATGCTTTGAAGAAGTCGATGATTTTCTGGGGGCTTGGCATTACGGAGCATTTGGATGGCTCTTACGCTGTCATGGCTATAACACACCTTGCTCTTATGACAGGTAACATCGGTAAGGCTGGAGCAGGATTGATGCCACTTCGTGGGCAGAATAATGTGCAGGGAACATGTGATATGGGAATGCTGCCATATTACGATCCGGATTATCAAGAACCAAAAGAGGTTGGATTGATGACACCACAGCTTGTCGATGAGATGTTAGAGGGCAGACTCAAAGCTGTGCTTAATATTGGAGAGGATCTCACACACATCCATCCAAACTTAAATAAAATCGACCGTGCTTTTGAAGAACTGGAACTGCTTTTTGTGCAAGAGCTCTTTATGACAGATGTAGCCAATCGTGCTGACATCGTTGTGGGAGTAAAATCTGCGTATGAAAAGACAGGTGTCTATGTAAACGCGATGCGCCGTCTACATCTAAGCCAACCACTTGTAAAATCAGATTTGCCGGATGATTGGGAAGTGTTGCAGATGTTAGACAATAAAATGGGTGGCAGTGCTGATTATAAATCAAGTAAAGATGTGTGGCAGGAGGTACAACGCGTGGCTTATCGTCGTTTTAGCGGTGCAGACTATCATAGACTTGAAAAACATCGTAAGCGTGGATTGCAATGGCCGGTGCATACAGAAGATACGCCGATTTTGCATCAGTTGGACTTTAGAACGGATGACGGCTATGGACACTTTAAATATAAACAGTATGAGCTGCGTGGGATGATTGAAGAGATAACACAGAAAAATCTGCAAGGCTATCACTTGACTACAGGACGAACGCTTGCACACTACAACAATGCAGCACAGACGAAACGATCTGAGAAGCTCAATGACAGATACTCTGAAGATATCTTGCTTGTGTGTGAAGAGGATGCAGCCGACTTTACAAGCCAGCAGGTTATATTAAAAAGTGAATTTGGTCAGACCAATCCACTTACGGTCAAAATTACCGATAAGGTTCGACCAAAGACACTCTTTGCAACCTTTCATCATGCAAAAAGTAGAATCAACGCACTCTTTGGTGATGCACGGGATGAACTTATCTTAACAGCGGCATTTAAAACCATAAAAGTAGAAGTAATAAACTGCTAGATGAGTAGAGCAAAAGGAGATGTCGCAGAAGAGAGAGCCTGTGCATATCTTTTAGAAAATGATTACGCTATAGTTGAGCGTAATTTCTACTCTCGGTTTGGGGAGATAGATATTATCGCAAAAAA
>VCAX01000038.1 GCA_013607665.1 Campylobacterota bacterium
AAAAACTTTATATAATAAATAATGGATTTATTATTACAAATAGAGAATATCATTGAAAACAATGGCTCAGATTTTGAGCTTTCAAAACTTTTTAAACAGTATATCAAAGAGTATAAAGAGTCGCTGCCGGAACTTTTCAAAGAAAATCAAGGAAAAGATTTTTTAGTCAAACATACAAAAAAGCTTGACTCTATCATTACCCTGATGTATAAAACTATTCTGCGCAGACTCTTTGGCAACTTTCTGCCGATGCGATCCCAAATCCCCATTGCTATCATTGCACTTGGCAGTTATGGACGTGAACAACTCTGTGTCCATAGTGATATTGACCTGCTCATCGTCTATGAAAATGTAGAAGGCTACAATAGTAAACTCATTATTGAAAAGCTTTTCTATCTCGCACTCGATGCAGGAATGAAACTCGGACACAGAGTCCATGAAACAAGCGATCTTTTCAAAGCGGCAAATGAGGACATCACCATTCGTACTTCGTTGATGGAAGCACGTCTCATTACAGGCTCTCCTTTTGTCTGGCATGCGACACAGCGAGAGCTCAATCGACTGCGAGTGCATCAGCAAAAAGAGTTTGTACTGGCAAAAATTGAAGAGGCACAACTTCGTCGCAAAAAGTACCCTATCTCTATGCAGCCAAACGTTAAAGAAGGGGTCGGCGGCCTGCGTGACGCGCAACTTATCTTTTGGATTGCAAAGACCATCTACAATGTAAACAGTACAAAAGATCTCAGTGGTGAGCTTTTTACAGAGGAAGAGTACAAAGAGTTTCGCATCGCCCTTGAACTGCTCTACCGTGTTCGCAGTGCTTTGCACCTTATAACAGGCAAGCAGGAGGACAAACTTCTGCTAGAACACATTCCCCAAGCAAGTAAAATGCTCGGATTTAAAAATCAGATGAAATTTGCTTCTAAAGTACTGCAAGCCGGCTGGCGCATCAACAATTTCACGCAGATATTTGTCAAAAAAATGGTGCGTCCACTTATTGTCGAGCCGAGCTACATTGCAAAATTTCGACACAATCGCATTCAAAAAGGTATCTATCTTCTTGAGGACAGACTCTTTGCCTCTTACAACCTCAAGCCGCTTCCAATTACCCAATTGCTTGAAATTTTCATCGGTTTACCAGACAGAGACTATCGTTTCGATGCGGGCTTTTTAAATCAGTTCACCTACACGAAAATCCCGCATCCTTTAACGAAAAAGGTCTATGCCACCATCAAAAGACTTTTACAAAAAGAACATATTGCCTCTTTTTTAAAGCTCTTTTACGATGCGGGAATTCTGCAGGAACTTTTTCCTAATTTTAAAAAAGTGATGCACCTGCCGCAATTTGACGGCTATCACCACTATCCGGTTGATCTGCACTCAATAAAGTGTGTCCAAGCCCTAGAGAACATACAAGAGTCTTTCATTGCAGAACTCTTTTTTGAGTTGAGTAAAGAAGAAAAACTGCTTTTAAAGATTGTCGTCTTTTTTCATGACAGTGGAAAGGGAAGAAAACAAGACCACAGTGAAGTCGGTGCAAAGCTTGTGGCACAGTTCATTAAACAGATGGGCTTTTCAGAAGAGCTCACGCAGCGCGCTGTTACACTTGTAAAACAGCATGTACTTATGAGCAATGTCGCTTTTAAGGAGAACATTCACAATGAAAAGACACTCTATAAGTTTATGTCCAAAGTAGGTGATGCCAAGAATCTCAAACTGCTCTACATTCTCACCTACGCAGACATCAATGGAGTCGGTGGAGAGACATACAACACTTTTAATGCAAAACTGCTCTACGATCTTTATATGAGTGCCTTGGAAATTGCCCAAAACAAAGAGCGTATTACCGATGCAAAAAAACGCCTCATCATTGAAAAACGGGTAAAGAACCTTGCAGAATTTCAGGCACTGCCAAGATTGATGCAGAAAAAAATTCTCAGTATTGAATCCAATCTCTTCTTTTTCAAACATACACCGCAAGATATCATCGATATCGCCAACAAAGCAAGAGCAACGACTGAGTACAGCTTTACAACGAAAAATAAAAATTCGCTCACTATAGAGATATACAGACGTATTCCTCTCAATCTTGGTTATCTGCTTGGAGCGCTTTCACACCTCGATGTTGCCTCAATGGAGATATTTACACTCTTTGATGGAGTAAAATACTTCAAAATAGATTTCATTAAAAATGTAAGTGGCAGTGAACTCGTAGAGGTACAAGATATCATAGACAATGCATTTGACATGAGCCGTGAAGTACATCTCAAAGCAGTAAAAATCAAAAAAGATGAGATAAAAATCGATTGTGAGCACTCAAAAACACATGCCGAGCTGAGTATTCATACACAAAACCAGATGGGGCTGCTTGCCTATGTAATGCATAGATTTGAAGAGATGCAGATCAATATCGTTACTGCCAAGATTCACTCAAGCAAGCATAAGGTGCGTGACAGTTTCTTAATGGAAAAACAAAACAAAATATGTGATAATATAGAAAAAATTTATGCAGTATTATCAAATGAAGAATAAAGGACTTTTTAAATGTGCGGAATCGTCGGCTATATAGGGCAAAAAAATACAAAAGAAATTTTACTTGAAGGGCTCAAAGAGTTAGAGTATCGCGGTTACGATTCTGCCGGTATTGCCGTACTGAGCGGTGGGGTATTTAACAGTTTTAAAGCAACAGGAAAACTAATAAACTTAGAAGAGAAGACAAAAGAGTTTCAGACAAAAGGGTTTGCTGTTGGTATTGGCCATACACGCTGGGCAACGCATGGAAAACCGACAGAACTCAACGCCCATCCGCATGTCGGAGAGAGCTCCTATGTTGTGCATAACGGCATCATCGAAAACTATGCCCAGCTGAAAAAAAATCTTATAGATGAAGGGGTGACTTTTCTATCCCAAACAGATACAGAAGTGATCGTTCATCAGTTTGAAAAAAATCTCAAAACTACAAAGAATGCTTTTGATGCCTTTAAAAAGACCATTAAAGAGCTTGAAGGTGCCTATGCCATTTTACTTGTGACAAAAGCTGAAGAGGAGAAGATATTTTTTGCAAAGAACGGTTCTCCAATGCTTGTTGGCATCAATGAAGCAAATGAAAAGTATTTCGCATCTTCAGATGCACCGCTCATTGGGCATGCAACAGATGTCAACTATTTTGAAGATGGGGATTATGGCTATGTCTCTGCTGATGAAATTATCATATATGATAAAAACGACACAAAAAAAGCGCCTCACTTTGCAAAACTTGCCACAAATAAACTCTCCGCACAAAAAGACGGCTATCGTTTCTTTATGGAAAAAGAGATCTATGAACAAAGTGATGTCATAGCCGATACACTCCTTGGTCGCGTGAGCGAAAAAGAGGTACTCTTTGAAGAGCTCGATGCCTCATTGTTTGAAGGTATCAACGAAATAAAGCTTTGTGCATGCGGTACATCCTATCACGCAGCACTTACAGCTTCTTACCTCTTTGAGCGTTATGCAAAGGTAAAAAGCACTGTTGAGATCGCTTCGGAGTTTCGTTATCGTGAGCCTATTATGAGCAAAGAGACACTTTTTGTCGTTATCTCACAAAGTGGAGAGACCGCCGATACGCTTGAGACACTGAAGATGGCAAAAAATGCAGGGCTCAAAACACTCGCTATCTGTAATGTGGACAACTCCTCCATGGTGCGTCTCGCAGATGCTACAATCCTCGCGCGGGCAGGCATTGAGAAAGGGGTTGCCTCAACGAAGGCCTTTGCAACACAGGTAACAATCTTTTGGATGCTCTCACTCTACCTCGCCAAACGCAATAATACCCTCACGCAAGCAGCAATAGAAAAACAGCTTGAGCTGTTGCGTGCACTACCGCTTTGTGTGAAGGTGCAAGATAGTATGCACGAACGTATTAAAAGACTCTCAAAACGCTATCTGCATGGGCATGGATTTTTCTTTATCGGACGTGATATATTTTTCCCATTGGCCTTAGAGGGAGCGCTCAAACTCAAAGAGATAAGTTACCTTCACGCAGAGGGCTATCCAAGTGGAGAGATGAAGCACGGGCCGATTGCCTTAGCTGACCCAGAGCTCTTTACTATTGCGCTGCTGCCTGAGCATCTTTTGTATGAGAAGTCCAAAAGCAATGTAGAAGAACTCAGCGCAAGAGACTCTACTATCTGTGCCATTTCACCACTTGCATTTGATAAGGCAGATGATTTTATTGAAACAAAAAAACAAAAAGATTATATGTTGGAATTTTTTGAGATGATGGTAGTTGTTCAGCTCTTATCACTAGAAATTTCTGTACGTCTTGGTAATGATGTAGATATGCCGAGAAATTTGGCAAAAAGTGTAACAGTAGAGTAAGAAGATGGTAAAGCAACGCAGAAGAAGCGTTGCTCTTATACCTTTTTAGCTACAGCCGCAACCGCCGCCACTACTCTGTGGTGCAGAAGATGCTCCACCAGTAGAACAAGCAGAAACACCAGGAGGTGTTGTAGGCTGAACAGCTTCATTATCCACACCGCCGTTAGCATTGATTTCTTCAATAGTTTCCCAAATAGACTCAGCCGCTTTCATATAGCGTTTTGCTGATTCTGAAGTCGGTGCAATAAAAGTGATAGGTTTCCCCTCATCTCCACCTGTTCTAATAGCAGGCTCAATTGGAATCTCAGCGATTACTTTCGTGTCGAACTCTTTTGCCATTGGCTCAGAAGTTCCTTTTCCAAAGATGTCATATTCAACACCCGTATCCGGTGCAATAAATCCACTCATGTTCTCAATGATTCCAGCGATTGGAATGTTGAGTTTTTTGAACATATCTAAAGAGCGACGTGAATCATCGAGTGAAACACCCTGTGGTGTCGTTACTGTAAGACCAGCAGTAACCGGTACAGACTGTGCAAGTGTAAGCTGTGCATCACCTGTTCCCGGTGGCATATCGATCACTAGAACATCTAACTCAGACCATAAAATGTCACGCAAGAACTGCTCGATAGCTTTCATAATCATAGCACCACGCCAGATAAGAGACTGCCCTTCTTCCATCAATGACCCCATAGACATCACTTCAATGCCATATGCCTTGATTGGAAGAACTTTGTTACCGTTTACTTCTGGTTTCACATCAGCAATACCTAACATACGAGGAATATTCGGTCCATAGATATCTGCATCTAAAAGACCAACCTTTTTCCCCTGTTGTGCAAGTGCGATGGCGATGTTCACTGATGTAGTCGATTTTCCAACTCCACCTTTTCCTGAACTTACCATCAAAAAGTTTTTGATCTGTGGAGCGATGTTCTTTCCACGAGAGGAAGACTCTCTTGGCATCACAGGCGCTTTGATGTTCACTGTTACTTTTTTAGCACCCGCGAGTTGAAGCTCTTTTTCTGCCTCTTCAACGATCTGTGCTGCAACTTCAGGAGCTGATGATGTAATGTCTACTGTGAAACTTACATCGTCGCCGTTTATAACTATATCTTTAACAAAACCAAATGTTACAATATCCTTGGTAAAACCCGGATATATAACTTTTGAAAGTGCTGATTTTACAATTTCTTCAGTCATTTAAATTATTTCCTTTAATTTATTTTATAAATCTAAGGGAACCTTTTTTATTCCCTTTTCATTACGGTATCGGAAGTAATTCCGCTACCTACGTTAACACTGGGTTCTCTTCGGCAGAGAGCCCAAGGCACTAGTGCCTTTTATTCATAAAGAATAATTTTCAAAGTGTATCATATCTAAATAAGACAAATATTGTCCTGTTTTAAATCAATTTCTTCAAAATCTATTCTTAAGCTAAAAGAGCTGCCTCTTCTTCAGCCTCTTTCGCTTTTGATTCATCGATGATTTTTTGGATTCTTTCTGGGTTATCCATAATATCTTGTGTAATTTTATAAGAACAGAACTTTGGTCCACACATAGAACAGAACTCCGCCTCTTTGAAAACATCTTGCGGCAGTGTTTCATCGTGATATTCACGAGCACGCTCACTATCAAGTGCTAATTCAAACTGTTTTTCCCAGTCAAAAGTATAACGCGCATCACTCATCGCATCATCAATGTCTCTTGCACCTTTACGTCCACGAGCGATGTCAGCAGCATGTGCCGCGATTTTATAGGCAATGATACCTTCACGTACATCGTCTGCATTAGGCAGTCCCAAGTGCTCTTTTGGCGTAACATAACAAAGCATACTTGCACCGTGCCATCCACCAACAGCCGCACCGATTGCACTTGAAATATGGTCATACCCTGCTGCAATGTCAGTAACTAACGGCCCTAAAATGTAAAAAGGCGCTTCATGACACAACTCACGCTGGATCTTCATATTACGCTCGATTTGATTGAGTGGCACATGTCCCGGACCTTCAATCATAACCTGAACATTTTTTTCCCATGCACGCAGTGTCAACTCGCCAAGAACTTTCAATTCACCCAGTTGTGCATCATCACTTGCATCTGCAAGACAACCCGGGCGCAGAGAATCTCCTAATGAAAGAGAGACATCATATTTTGCACAAATATCTAAAATATCATCAAAAGCCGTATAGAAAGGATTTTCTCTATGGTAGTGCATCATCCACGCAGCCATCAGTGAACCACCGCGTGAGACGATTCCCATTTTCCGTTTTGCAACTTTTGGCATCGTCTCAAGTAAGAAACCTGCGTGAATCGTGAAGTAAGAGACACCCTGTTTCGCTTGGCGCTCTAAAACCTCAAGCATTACATCAATTGTCAAATCTTCTATTTTATTGCCAACATCATGTAAAATTTGATAAATCGGCACTGTCCCAATAGGAATCTTAGAGTTTGCGATAACCGCTTTTCTAATCTCATCTAAGTCACCACCAGTACTGAGATCCATTGCGGTATCTGCTTTATAGTGCTGAGAGACCTGTACTTTTTCTATCTCGCCCTGCACATCTGATGCTATAGCGGATGAACCGATATTTGCATTTATTTTACATTTTGCTGCTATACCGATAACCATAGGCTCTAATGATGTGTGGTTCACATTTGCCGGTATTATTAATCTTCCTCTTGCTATATCACTACGAACGAGCTCAGGAGACAAATCTTCTACTTTTGCGACATACTCCATCTCTTGCGTGATGATGCCTTGCTTCGCGTAATACATCTGTGTTCTCACAGGATCATTTTCGCGTTCTTTTACCCATGAAGATCTCATAAGTCTCTCCTCAATTTAATTCTACTTGTATATATGTTATGGAAATATAATCAAATAAAGTTAATCTAATATAAAGTTAGAAAAATATTAAAAGGAGTAATATACTCTTTAAGATTTAAAAAGCTTTTGATGTGTATAATTTCGTAACACTTTTATATGGGAGAGGCTTTTTTTGTCCGATTTGACACTTATTTTACTTGCTGCAGGCAGCTCAAGCCGTTTTTCTCAAGATGTTAAGAAACAATGGCTTCGCACAGGGCATCAACCTTTGTGGCAATTTGTAGCACATGAACTGCAAAAAAGAGAGCTTTTCTCACAGATTATCATTGTCGGTGCGGCTGATGAGATTCCTTTTATGCAGCAATATGGTGATTATGAATTTATTGCCGGTGGGGCAACACGACAAGAGTCTTTGAAAAATGCCCTTACGAATGTTACAAATGAGTATGTGCTGGTAAGTGATATTGCCCGTGCATGTATTTCAGAATCGATGCTTGAGAGAATTTTAAGCCAAAAAACATCGGCAGACTGCATTGTGCCTTATCTCCCCGTAACTGACACCATTGTCTATAAAGGTGCAACTATAGACAGAGAAGCTGTCAAACGTCTGCAGACACCGCAACTCTCCAAAACAGCAAGCCTCAAAGCCGCACTTGATACAAATCAAACATTTACAGATGAAAGTAGTGCTATAGTTGCAAATGGTGGTAGTCGTTCTTTTGTTTTAGGTGAAGAGCATGCACATAAGATCACCTACGCAGAGGATCTCAATAAAATTCCCTGCTTGGATGCATCTGCAAACGATATATTAAGCGGAAATGGTTTTGATGTGCATGCCTTTGATACAAAAGGTGACATGTGGCTTGGTGGTGTAAAAATAGAGTCAGATTTTGGATTTCTTGCACACAGTGATGGGGATGTTGCCATTCATGCACTCATTGATGCCCTTTTAGGTGCTGCGGGAATGGGTGACATTGGTATGCTTTTTCCCGATAATAATGCTGCATATAAAGGTATTGATTCAAAAGAGTTGCTCAAGCGTGTCGTTACAAAACTCTACAATTTTGGTTTTGTTATCATCAATGCAGACATTACCATTGCCGCGCAAACACCTCGTATAGGAAAATACAAACTTGCCATGCGCCATACACTTGCAAAGATTTTAGGCATCGATGCCTCACGCATGAACATCAAAGCCACGACAACAGAAAAACTTGGCTTTATTGGCAGGAGTGAAGGGGTTGGCGTGATTGCCAATGCAAACTTAAAATATTTAAACTGGAAGACGATAGGATAAAATGAAGATATTAATTATAGAAAATGAAGTATATTTAGCGCAAAGTATTGCAACAAAACTTGGGGAACTCGGCCATATCTGTGAGATGTGTACTTCGACAAAAGATGCAATTCGCGGTAACAACTATGATGTCGTGCTGCTCTCAACGAATATTAACGGGCAGGATTTCAATCCTGTCATAGAGACTTTTAAAAACTCCATTGTTATTCTCATGGTCTCTTATATCTCGAACGATACAGTATCAAAACCCCTCTCAGCCGGAGCAAAAGATTATATTCTCAAACCTTTTATGATTGAAGAGCTTGTGCGTAAAATCGATCACTATCAAGATTATGAAAAACTCAAGAAAAGAAATGAAGCGTATGAGAAATACCTTGCACATACCTTTATGAACGCACGACACGGTCAAGATCTCGAATCTATCGAACTACCGCTTTTTGTTTCATCGAACTTTCAAAAATATGCAGACTCCTTTGCTTTTGAATATGCACAAAAAAAGAATCTTCCACTTCATTTTATAAGTCTCAGTGACGTTAAAGCAATGGATGAGATTGCATCACTGCCTCAAAATACACTCATTTACATCATAGATTACCAAGCACTTAAAAAGACAGACAAAAAACTCTTCTGTGATCTTATTGCCAATAAAAAGGCCATTATCCTCAGTTCTGATAAAATTGAAGATGTTGAGTATCCTGTCATCGAAATAAAGAGTGAAAGCAATGTCTTTGACAAGGGTGAAATTCTTCCTATTGAAGACTATGTAAAGTTCATAGTACTCAATTATCAAGACAAATATCCAGATACAGAGCTTTCTAAAAAACTGGGTATCAGCCGTAAAAGTTTATGGGAAAAGCGTAAAAAGTATGACATCATCAAGAAAAAATAAAACACTCTATATAGATAAAGAAGCAGCCTCTGCACTCGAACTTGTCGATGATGGACTGCTCGCTCCTGTAACAAAACTGATGAACGAAGCAGAGTCCCAAGAGGTACTTCAAACCGGTCTCATTGATGGGAAATCCTTCCCCTTCCCTTTCATTTTAGCCCCATCGGGAAAACGCAATGAGGAGATCATTGCATCTTTAGCAAAGGGGGAAGAGGCCACAATACTGTGTGATGGTGAATTGTTTGCCACACTCACAGTGGAAGAGACATTTCAAATCGATCCAAATGAACGTGTTAAGCATATCTATGGAACTGACGATCTCACGCACCCTGGTGTTATGACAACCATTAAAAGAATCGGACATTGGGCAGTGAGTGGAGAGTATGAGATTCTCAATAAACAAAAAAACACCAGTAAAGAAGAGATTCAAAAAGTTAAAGAGCTCATTGGTGCCAAGCATGTAAGTTCTTTGGTTATGGCAGTAAATCCGCTCCATCGTGCACATGAGCGACTTATTCGCCAAACTTTAGAGAGTACCGACCTGCTGATTATCTTTTTACTCAAACCTTACGACAGTGCAAATATCGCTTTTGACATCAGAAAAGAGGCATTGGAGTTCTTTATAAACAATTTTTTACCAAAAAACAGAGTAGTCATTGTTCCACTTGAGAACTCTTATATCTTTGCCGGCTATAATGAGATCATCATTGATGCCATCGTTGCAAAGAATTATGGCTGTGATCGCCTTACTATCGGACGTAATCACGCAGGGCTTGGAATGTTTTATGACTGTAACTCCAATAAGTCCATTGTAGACAGAGTTACAGGCATCGACATTGAGATCACTGTTGCGAGTGAGTATGTCTACTGTGACGAGTGCAAAACATTAGTCAGTAAAAACACCTGCCCCCATGGTCAGCATCACCAGATATCCTATCATACAGACTCTATCTTGGAGCTGCTTGAAGCAGGACTTCTGCCTCCTGCCGTTTTAATACGTAAAGAGATAAGTTCCTTTTTACTCTCAAAACTTTTTCTTAATAGGTTCAAAAACATAGAAAAACTCTACTATGACACCTTTCCTGTCAAAGGTCTCTTAGAAGAGCATACGGAAAAAGATTTCTACCTTGAGCTTATGAAGCTCTACCAAACAACTTCACTTACATAAGGGTATTAATGAACTGGTTTTTTCTCACTGTAGGCTATAGCGGCCTCTCTCCAAAAGCACCGGGAACAATGGGAACACTTGTCTCTTTGCCTCTTGGAATGCTTATTCTCATCTATTTTGATGTTACGACACTTTTTTTAGCGGCTTCTCTTATCTCTATAGTAGCGATTAAGATTATTAATGAATATGAAGAGCAAAGCGGTAATCATGATGATCAAAGAATCGTTATTGACGAACTTGCCGGTATGTGGTTTGCACTGAGTGTTGCACCCGCATCCACTATTGCTTTCAATCAAATCTTTGATTTGCAAAATGGTTTTTTGATCCAGTCACTACTCTCTTTTGTACTTTTTCGTGCTTTTGACATTACAAAACCTTCCATTATAGGCCGTATTGACAGAGAGGCAAAAGGCGGTGTTGGTGTTATGGGAGATGACATCATCGCAGGTTTTGCAGCGGGAATCCTCTCTGCTGCAATTTGGCAGACATGGGTCTATTATTTACAGCCTTTGCTTTCATCATAAATAGAGAGTGATGGAAAAGCAAACTCAAGATTGTTTTTTTCAAAAATTTCCATAATCTTCTCCATAACATCCTGCTTTGTACGCAGCCAGTCTTCCCACATCACAGACTTGCTGAAACAGTAAACCAGAATATTGATACTTGAATCTGAAAATTCATCCAAATAGACCAATAAAGTTCTTTTTACCCCTTCAAGATCATCTTTTGAGACAAGTTTCGCTACTTTACCATGTCTCGTTGTAATTTATATGTTTAGCGATTAGGTAAGCATCAATCTGCACCTCATCACGTTTGACAGCATAGGAGTTGCCTGCTCTTTTGTTGATAGCAATAATCTTTTTTAATGAAAATATTTTAGAACTGTAATCTTGTACATTATTTATGTAACTCTGTTTCTGAGCCATAAGCTTATAGAGTGCTTTTTCATATAATCTTGGAAAATGGTATGACGGGGAAGGGAAAGAACGCTTTGCCAAAACATCTGCTTATGCACAAATGGCAGCACCGCATAATATTGTTCATACAAATGCGAACGAAAACCTTGCATATCTTGATGCACAAAATCCTAAACAAGAGGTTCTCACACACTCTAATGAGATCATTGCAAGCTTTGACAAAATGGAAGCGGCATCAGAGGAGCTCTTTGCACTTCTTGATCAGATGCTGCGTGAGACAGAAGTCTCAGACGACAAATCTACAGAGAAAGAGGTATAAACTACTTCTTTCTTACTCCCAGTCCGCATACTTGGACTTGGAGTGTTTATCTTTTTTATATCTTCTGGCATTTTTACTTTTATCTAACTGATTCGAGCTGTAAAGTAGGTCTTCTTTGATATTATCAATATCTTCACTACTTTCTTTGTAAGCGATCATCTTTTTTACAAGCTTTTGAAGATCCTGTAGGTCACCTTTATAAAGGGCTATCTCTTCAACACGCTGGTAGAGTTTAAGCGCATTGTCTATCTTTTTGTCATAACGCTCTTTGGTCAAAGTATCACTGTTGTTCAAATAAGAGATAATACTTTTGTGAAAACGCTCCAAAGCACGGATATAACGGAGTCTATTTGAGTTTTCAATAGCTTTTTTTGATGCTGCCATCTTGCGTACCTGTTATTGTTTATTTATTGCTACAATTATACTCAAAAAAATGGAGAAAAAAATTGAAAAAAACTATTTTAGCATTACTGCTGTTGAGCGTTTCACTGTTTGCAGAATTGACGAATCAATACATTACAAAAGAGTTTTTAAATCAGAAGATACCTATTGTTGATGTAAGAACTCCACCGGAATGGCGAGAAACAGGACTCTTAAAAGATGCTATACCTATTATGTTCTTTGATCAAAGAGGTAATTATGATGCACGAAGATTTTTGCAGGAGTTAAACAAAAAAGTCGATACGACAAAGCCTTTTGCGCTTATCTGCCGTACAGGCAGTAGAACATCTATGATAGCTCCGTGGCTGGCAAAGGAGTTTGGCTATAAAGTCATCAATCTTCAAGGCGGAATGGAGTATGCAACAAAAGGCCTGCATATTCCAACGGTTCCCTATAAACGCTAATGCCTGGCTGGCTCAAATTTCTTTTCTACCTGACACTGCGAATCGTCATTACTTTTGCAGTGCTTGGATTTTTCATTTTTTTACTCTGGTGGCTGCTTTACTCTATTTTTTATTAAAGCAAAGATTTGATGACATTGCTGACACCTTGATGAAGATTATAGTTTGCTATAGGAAAATCCAGATCTTCTCTCTCAAGATTTACACTGTAGCGTGAGAGATACGCTCCTAGAAGTTCTAAATCAATTGCCTTGTATGCTTTAGCCTTCTCCTCTGCATATGCTGTCCTTTGCAATACTCCTGTCTCGTTCGATTTAGCCAAGGTAAACGCCAATATCTTGAGGCTTAAAAAGTCACTCCACTCCAAAAAAAGCTCTGGTGTCAATTGTTCTACAGGCTTGCCTTCAGGTGTAAAGAGTAGATTCATCTCACGCAAAGGAACTAAAGCAGAGAGTATTGCACGCGAAAACGGCACGACTTTATCTGCCCAAAAAGGAGACTCATTTCTGGTTTGCAGTTCACTCTTGATCTTTTGGACAATCGTCTCTCTGTCTGCATTTTTAAAAAGTTCATATGCTTCTGGTTTCATCATCATTCTTCCATAGTGTATTTAGTATTCGTAGTATATAATTTCAGAGTTAAAAAGGAGGTATATTTTGAAATTAAATAAGAGCTTTATAACTAACTTTATCGCTTTTGTATTTGTCGTACTCTCTTTTGTTGCTCCAGCCTATAAAGATGCTCTGCTCTACACAGGACTTTTTGCTCTCTCGGGAGCACTCACCAACCAGCTTGCGATTCATATGCTCTTCGAAAAAGTTCCGCTTCTCTATGGTTCAGGTGTCATTCCACAAAGATTTGAAGCATTTAAAAAAGCCATCAAAGATTTGATGATGCAGGAGTTTTTCAACAAACAGCAGCTTACAAATTTTTTTCAAAATGAGGAGAAAAAGATCAATCTTATTCCTATTATTGAAGATACCAACTTCTCTCCTGCCTTTGATGCACTCTCCAAAACGGTGATGGAGTCCTCTTTTGGCGGAATGCTGGGAATGTTTGGAGGCGAGGCTGCACTTGAAGGACTGCGTGAGCCTTTTTCAAATAAAATGAAAAGTGCTGTAATAAAAATCGTCTCTTCTGATACTTTTGAGGCAACACTCCAACAGCATATTAAAAGCGCAACCCTCAGTGAAGATCTCATCGCCTCCATAGAACAGGTCATTGATGCACGCCTGAATGAACTCACACCGCAAATGGTTAAAGAGATTGTCCAAAAGCTCATCAAAGAACATCTGGACTGGCTTGTTGTCTGGGGTGGCGTCTTTGGAGGACTTATTGGATTATTGAGTTCTTTTTTAGTTTAGCCCTTAGTTAAGGGGTTTAAGGTTTATAATTTTAAAGTTTTACAACAAAATTTTACAACAAATGGTAAGAAATCTGCATATTTTTGATTAAACCTGCAAAATGATAGATTTTATTGAATACTATATCTAACAATATATTCACTGCTATCTAATGTAAAAATACTTTCATTATTATAATCAATATTCTGTATTTTTAATATTGTATCAGAAACTAAAAATAGCTCGTAAAAACCAAAATTATTTTGAGCAAATTCTTTTTCATTTTTGGTTAAATAAAATTGCCCATTTGAAAATATTTTAACCTCGACATATTTATAAATACCTTCTCATTTATCAATTTCTAACACTACAAATGCATTGGAAGGTGGTGTGTTCTCGCACATGAAAAATATGATTAGTTTGCATCGTGGCTTGAGTAAAAGTTTGAAGCTGAATTTAGTTGATTATTATCTTGTGAATTATAAGAAAAAGTAGAAAAGTAAGCACCCATTTTTTTAATTAAGTCTTATTTTAAAGCACTTCGATCTTTACATCATCACCGACTATCAACAGATCGCCTTTGATGATCTTTGCACGCTTGCGTAACTCTTTCTCGCCATTGCGTGAGACATAGCCTGCAGTAATGATCATTTTGGCTTCCCCGCCGCTGTCAACCAAATTCAAGAGCTTTAAAAGTTTATAAAGCTCTATATATTCATCTTCAAGTTTGAATTGTATCATCAATATCCTCTAATAATTCTAGTTTTTTCTTTCGTGGAAGCTGTTTTATTGCATACTCTTTTTTTGCAGCACTGCTTCTGTCATCACATTCACAAAAATAGACAAGTTTGACCGGTCGTCTTATCTTTGTATATTTCGCCCCTTTATCAGAACTGTTATGTTCCTGTACTCTGCGCTTAATATCAGTAGTAATACCCGTATAAAGCGTTGCATCACTGCACTCGAGTATATATACAAAATATTTCATCTTCACTCCTCCTGTATTTTACACTAATTTTTCATTTTTAGCGTATCATTTTGTAACAAA
>VCAX01000039.1 GCA_013607665.1 Campylobacterota bacterium
TTCAGATACTTCTAACTTCAATCTTAAATAATCATAATCATGTTATTATATAATTAATCAATTTAAAAGGGATTTCTATGCAAAGATCAAAAAATGGTTTTACAATGATAGAATTAATATTTGTTATTGTTGTTTTGGGAATTTTAGCTGCTATCGCTGTTCCTAAATTTGCTGCAACAAGAACAGATGCTCAGATTTCTAAAGGACGTGCTGATATATCTTCTATTCGTTCAGCTATTATGACAGAACGTCAAACTAGACTTATAAAAGGGGATTCGAGTTTTATTAATAGATTAGATAATAATGTAGCTAATAATACAGAAGGTGTAACTATTTTTGATTCTAATGAAACATTGTCAGCAACATCACCTAGATTACTATTATATGGTATAAAAACAAAAGATTCTGATGGTCATTGGATGAAAACAGGAAATAATACTTATACATACAAAGTAGGTTCCAATACGGAGACTTTTACATATTATCCCATCGATACAACAGTTGGTGGTGTATTTCATCCAAAAGGTTCGTTTGATTGTAATCATGCAAATACTTTATGTAAACAATTAACAGAATAAATTTATTAAATAATTGAACTACTACAAACTCTCTATCATAGGCTCCCCTTTGGAGCCTTTTACTTACCATTCTTCTGAAAATCTCTCTATTGGCTCTATCATCATCGTTATTTTTAATAATCGTCAAAAAGAGGCTGTTGTACTTGAAAAAGTAGACCAGCCAGACTTTGATACTTTGGAGATTTTAGAACTGACAACGAGGTATTTTTCTAAAAAACAGTTAGCACTTGCACAATTCATCGCTTCTTATTATATCTGCTCACTTGGAGATGCTTTTGCTCTGATGACTTCTTTTTTACTTGAGCAGGAGAGTGATATTGTAAATAATGCAGAGCAAGCATTGCAAGAATCCTCTATAGTACTCTCAAGAAAACAGTCCGAGGCACTAAAATTTCTGCAAGAGCACAAGGTAGCTCTACTCTTTGGTGACACTGGGAGCGGAAAGACCGAAGTTTATATGAAGTACTTTGAGTCAGTGCTGCGTGAGGGGAAGCGGGCGATATTTTTGATGCCTGAGATCTCTTTGACACCACAGATGTCCAAACGACTTAAAGAGCATTTTGGTGAGCATTTTGTGTTAAGGCACTCTAAGCTTACGCCGCTCCAGAAGAAAAAAGCACTCGCAAAGATCTATAGTGGTGAAGCAAAAATAATAGCCGGCGCACGCTCAGCACTTTTTTTGCCCATAAAAGATTTGGGGCTTATTGTTGTGGATGAAGAGCATGATGACAGCTACAAGTCTGCTGCAAGACCACGATACAATGCGCGGGATTTAGCCATTTATATGGGCAAACTCTACGATATTCCCGTGGTGCTGGGTTCTGCTACACCATCGCTCAGCTCTTATGTAAAGTTTCCTCACGCAAGGTTAAAAGGGGGACACTTTGTCTCAAATAAGCATTTCATTTATGAGAAATCTCCTGAAGTATTAACGCCCCTTATGCAAAATGCTCTGCGTGAGATCTGGGAGAAAAAAGAGCAGGCCATTGTCTTTTTGCCGACACGGGCAAACTTTAAGTATCTTATTTGTGGAGATTGTGGCCATAGTTTTACTTGTGCGTTTTGCAGTGTCGGTATGAGCCTGCATCAACATGCTCGTGCAATGAAGTGCCATTACTGTAACTTCACGCAGGCCATTCCACAAGTCTGTCCCGAGTGTCAGAGTCCACATCTTGTCAGCTCTCGTCTTGGAACGGCGGAGGCCGTAAAAAACATTGAATCTTTCTTACCTGAGGCAAAAGTGGAGCAGTTTGACAGAGATACCATCACAACAGCGAACAAGCTGCAAAAAGCGTTGCAGCGTTTTAATGCAAAAGAGAGTGATATTTTAGTAGGGACACAGATGCTCTCAAAAGGGCATGATTATCATGATGTGACGCTGGCAGTTGTACTTGGCATGGACAATATGCTAAACATGGGGGATTATAGAGCGCGTGAGAAAGCGCTCTCATCGCTCATTCAAGTGGCAGGACGCAGTGGACGTGCCAAAGATGCAAAAGTGATAGTGCAGACATTCAATGAAGATTTTTTCAGTCACTATATTAATAACTATGAAGCATTTTTAGACGATGAAAAGCTTTTTCGAGAGGAGTTGTACCCACCTTTTAAAAAGCTCTGCCGCATACTTTTTGCGCATAAAAACGGTATGAAAGCGCAAGAGGCTATGCGTGCAATGGAGGTGAAGCTGCGTCTATTTGAAAATGTGGAGATAGTGGGTGCCAAAAAATGTGCCATTGAAAAAGTGGCGAACAAATACCGCTTTGAGATACTCTTGCGTGCTGATAAAAGTACAGATATCATTAAAGCTGTCAGAGCATCCAAAGTACCCCTGGCAGAAGTAGATATGGACCCTATAGAGTTTGCTTGAGTTTGGTGTTGAAAAACCAGTAAAAAGCTAAAGAGACGCCAGTTGTTTTTTGATACTGTTCATCGAACATAAAAGATTTTGCTTCACGCAGTGGAATATAAATCACTTCGATTGCTTCTTCCTCAACTCCACCGCCCTCATTTACTCTCATGTTTTCATCTATTTCGGCATAGTAGAGTGTCTGATGCGTTCCGGAGATACCGACTGAGGTGTAAAAGGAGCTGATTTTTTCAATTTTATCCAGTGGCACATCGTAGCCGCACTCTTCTAAGATCTCCTCTTTTGCAATTTGTACTAAAGAACACTTTTTATCTACAATACCGGCGCAGAGCTCATACATATAACCGTTGCCAGGGTTTTTATTGAGCACAGTTGCGCGTAGTTGTTTCACAAGTACAAAAGCATTTTTATTTTTGTGGTAGAGTAAAATGGCGACACTGTCGTGTGAGAGTACCGCTTCCCACCTTTTTTTGCTCCCGTTTTGAGTGTAGTTTATCTCTATGGGCTTTATAAAGTTTGTCTCTTGCAGTGCTGTAACGGAGTCTATTTTATCCATTGCTCTTCTTTGTGTAGTGAATGTATGACATATTTTCAAAAGGAGGAAGTTTATGAAATGATGTTTTGTTATTAAGGTGCAGTGCAACGCTCTGGTCATAATTTTTCTTCAGGCGTAAAAAGGCCTTTTTCTCTTTGCCGCGCAGTTTTTTTGTTGTCACTTGCACAACACGAAGCGGGTTAATGGCACGGCCGCGTTTTCTCAGTTCAAAATGCAGGTGTGGACCGGTTGAACGACCTGTATTGCCTACATAGGCAATGGTCTGCCCTTTTTTGACATATTTACCGCGACGTATGCCTGTACGAAATGATTTTAAGTGCGCATAGCGTGTTTCATAACCATCATTATGTTTTATTTTTATAAGGTTACCATAACTGCCGAGTCGTGCAGCATAGATAATTCGTCCGCTTCCTGCAGCTATCACGGGAGTTCCTCTTCTAGCAGCGTAATCAACACCCAGATGGGCTTTCCATTTATGCAGTACAGGATGCCATCTTCTTTTTGTGAAATATGAGGAAATACGTGCACCGCGAACAGGACAAGCAAGTAAAAACCCTTCTACTTCATGCGCTTTTTCATCATAATACCTGCCATCTTCATTGAGGTAGATATAGTGTTTCTTATGACGCATCTCTATCATGGAGACTTTGAGTACAGGCATGGAAAAAGGGCGTCCAAGACGATACTTTTGCTCATAGACCATAACAAGCGGGTCACCCTGTCTGATGTCGTTTTTGAAATTAAGTGAGTGTTTGAAACTTGCAACGAAGATCTGGGCGAGTTTTTTGCTGCCTGTCTCTTTTAAAATCGTGTACATGGGCGAGCTGACAATCTTTGTACTGAAAGCCTCTGTCTTTGTCTCTGCTATGATGGGAATTGCTTCAAATTTATAAGCGTTTTTCTCTTTATATATATGAATTTGCAACTCATCATTGAGTGGTAAGAGCATCTGCTCTATATTACCTGCATTATCACGGAGTATCTGGTAGTGAACACCGGCACGCATCTCTTCGGTAAGTCTTTGGTCATCTTTGTCAAGATTATAATAAAGTGCTCTTACAGGAAGATTTTGTCGCTCTAAAAACTCTAAATATGTCTCTCCGTTACTCCATCGGTATCGCTCAACTGTAGATGAAAAAAGAGCAGTTGTAAATAAAAAAAGTATGAAAAATCGTATCATTAAAATTAGTCCGAAATAAATAATTGGCAAAGATTAGCAAATTTTTGATTAATATGAGGTTTGTTTGATATAATCGCATAATATTAATACAAAGATTGCAAATGAAATATACGATTTTACTCATATTAATGGTTTCGCAGATGCTTGCAGCTGTGATAAAAGCGCCGGTTCTCTCTGTTGATAATGAGAAGGAACAAGTGACGATTTCAGTTGATCATATTGATGTTGGCGTGAGCGGTTTTGTGGTGCATCACATCACACCTGAGCATAGCAGTATTTTAAAAAGTGCAACTGTTATAGCTTATGATAAGGCAAAAAAAATAGCAACTATTCAAATGGATGCATTTAATGCACTTAGAAATAACTCTCTGCCGTATGGAAAGTGGCAAGTGCAGGCAGGTGACACGGTCGAACTTGCTTTTGGATACAGCCGTGCGCTTTTGATTGCACCAAATGAAGAGATATACCATCAAATTTCAAAAAGTGTACGTATTCAGTGGATCCATCCAGATCTTTTTGCAACCGTACTCTCTTTTGCAGGGCACCCGACACCACTGCTTTCAGACTTTAACTCATTTGCAAATGCTGCGAGTGTCGGTCTGCTTTTTATCTATTTGGATAAAAAGGTTTATACTGTAGATATTAAGAGTTTTGTAATTTTAAATATTACAGATGCCCCTTTTGAAGCTAAGAAAAAACAGAGACCTTTTTATACACGTGTAACAAAAATCGATGCAAACTGGTGGGGCGCAGGAAGTGATGAGATGCAAGCGTACGCACCGCACTATTATGAACTTTTGGTGCAAAACAACAAAAAGAGCAAGCAGTTGCATGAAATAGTCAAAAGTCATAAAGAGCTGCATGATTTACTTGATGAATTTGAGATAGGAAAATAAAATGATAGATACAAAACATATAGAGTATTTTACAAAAATTGTCGGTGATGAAAATATCTACTCAGACAAGGCACATCTCATTGCATACTCTTATGATGCAACGCGTGAGCATTTTGAGCCTGATGTTGTCATTTTTCCACGCAGTGAAGAGGATGTCAGTGAAATTTTAAAGTACTGCAACGAGCATAAAGTCGTCATCGTTCCTCGTGGTGCCGGTAGTGGTTTTACCGGTGGGGCCTTGCCGAGTTCCGGCGGAATTGTGCTGGCGATGGAAAAACATATGAACAAGATCTTAGAGATCGATATGAAAAATATGGTCGCTATTGTGCAGCCGGGTGTTATCAATATGGATTTGCAGCGAGCTGTTGAAGAGGTAGGACTTTTCTATCCGCCTGATCCTGCATCGCAAGACTACTCTACAATCGGGGGCAATGTAAGCGAAAATGCCGGCGGTATGCGTGCTGCAAAGTACGGCATTACAAAAGATTATGTTATGGCAACGCGTGCGGTATTGCCAAATGGTGATGTCATTAAAGCCGGAAAGCGTACCATTAAAGATGTGGCCGGTTACAACATCAGTGGTATACTCATCGCCTCTGAGGGAACACTTGCCGTACTGACAGAGATAACGCTCAAGCTCATTCCAAAACCGAAGATGACAAAAACGGCTATGGGCATCTTTTCAACGGTAAAGGATGCTATGGAAGCGGTCTATAAAACAATGGCAAGCGGGATTACTCCTGTTGCTATGGAGTTTTTGGACAATCTTACCATTCGTGCGGTGGAAGAGACTTTTCACAAGGGCTTGCCGGTAGATGCAGGAGCACTTTTAGTAACGGATGTCGATGGAAATCTTGAAGATGATCTTAATTTTCAGCTCGACCAGATAGAGAAGGTTTTTAAAGAGAACGGTTGTTCAGAATTTCGCCGTGCAAAAGATGAGAAAGAGGCAGCGGATATCTGGTTTGCAAGACGGAATGCTTCTCCTGCACTCTCGGTTTATGGCAGTAAAAAACTTAATGAAGATGTAACGGTACCACGAGCGGTACTACCGGAGCTTTTAGAGAAGTTTTATGCCATTGCTGATAAGTACAGTGTGAAAATCCCATGTTTTGGACATACAGGTGATGGAAATGTGCATACGAACGTCATGGTTGACGGTAGTGACCCAGAGCAGGTAAAAATCGCCTATAAAGCCATTGAAGAGGTCTTTCAAGCGACTGTTGATCTAGGTGGGACGCTCTCAGGGGAGCATGGTATAGGACTTGCAAAAGCGCCATATATGAAGATGGCATTTTCCGATGCAGAGATGGCACTTTTTCAATCGATAAAAAAAGCCTTCGATCCAAATAATATTTTAAATCCTGCAAAGATGGGATTGAATTAAACTATGTACCCGCTAGCTCATAAAATTTACAAAGAAACCAGACAGTTTGTTTTGGCCTTTGTAGATAAAGAGCTGACCCTTTTTGCAGCAAGCTTGAGTTTTTATACTATCTTCACTATCATTCCTCTTTTACTTATTGTTTTGACACTATTGACCTCGATGCCGAGTTTTGCGGATCATTATGAGAAGATCAAAGGCTTTATCTTCTCAAATCTGATGCCTGTACAGTCTGAGCTTATTATGCATAATATTGATAGTTTTGTGGCAAACTCTGCAAAAATGGGTGCCTTTGGACTTTTGATGATTCTCATTGCTTCACTGCTCTTTTTTAAGAATTTCGAGTATATTGCCAACAAGATATTTCATGCTAAAGGGCGTACACTTTGGGAGAGCATAACGACCTACTGGACGATGCTTACACTCACGCCAATAGCTCTTGGAATCTCTTTTTATATTACAGGCTATATTGCAACCTTGATGGCTTCAAATGCTTTGACATCCGGACTCAATATTCTGCCGCTTATACCCTATCTCATTATCTGGGGGCTCTTCTTTTTGATCTTTCAGATAGGACCAAATGCGAAAATAAATCCAAAAGCATCGGCTATCAGTTCCTTTCTAGTCGCTATCATCTTTAGTGCAAGTAAAAATGCTTTTATATACTATGTTTTTTTAAATAAATCCTACGCGACGATGTATGGCTCTTTTGCCATTGTGATGTTTTTGTTTTTATGGATATATGTCTCTTGGATTATTTTTATTTACGGGCTTAAACTATGCTATATAATAGATGGCGTATATAAAAATAGAGAGCGTGTAGAGCAGCAGCAAGATTAAAGCCTCTTTTTTAAAAATTGCTGCCAAAGAGAGCAGTATCTGGATATATAAAAATCCCATAGGAAGTGCTACAGTGGCTGCGTGAGGATTAAAATCCATCAGTGCAAGCAGCGGTCTGTCAAACAAATCTCCCACTCCCACGGCATGCAGAAAAATACTCAGTGGATAAAAGAGTGTAAAGAGGGATGTGAGGAGAATGGAGAGAGGATGATAGAGCGAAAAGTTGCCAAAGATAGCTAAAGAGTAAGGCAGCATCATCACATAGACCCAAAATGGCAGCAGAAGAAATTGCCATAGTTTGCTTTTATCTTGAAAGTGAATTAAAAAGAGCAGGATATAAAAAGTACCGCTGAGACTTAAAAAAAGAGCCGTGCTGAAAATAAGCCGTGGAAAAAGAGCGATGATTAGCAGCGCACTTAGCAGCAGTGTCTGCATAGAGATAATCTTAATGCCCCTGTCATAGAGGTAAAAGCCGACAAGCAACATGACAAAGGCTCGCAGCAGTGAAGGTGGTGTGGCAATAAAAAGCATATAGGCAAATAAAATAACAGTGATAATGAAAAAAGTGTCACGTGTGGCACTTCAGTAGGGAAAATAGTTGCTTTGGAGATATTTGTAAGGGTACTTTATAAGAAAAAAGAGCAAAGCAGAGAGCACACCTAAATGAAATCCGCTAATGGGTAAAGATGCGAAATACCGAGATTTGAAAATATCTTTTGCAACTCATAGGGAAGTGGTTTTGCAAGAAAAAGAGCATTATAGAGTTGGGACATTGCTTCTGAGGAGTGTTGTGAGTCAATGAAAGTACTAACTTTACTCTGTAGGGCTTGTGCGTTCGAGGTTTCTAAGATTTTGCTAAAGGCAAAAAATCCTTTGAGGTAGCTATAAAAAGATATTTTTCCTGCCCAGACTTCTAGTTGGACATCTTTTCCCTTATAGTTTGGCAGTTTTTTTGAGGCTGTGGAGTAGAAGGTAAAGCCTGTGTCGCTTTTGAGTTTGAGGACTTGATGATTGTTTTTTTGTATACTGCTTGAGTATGGTTGCATTGACAAGTTGAGAGTCAAACTTTGTGAGTTGATGGTAGTTGTAGTATTCAAAGCCTAGGGAGAGAGAAAGAAGTGTAAAAAAGAGAGCCAAAAGAGCAAAAAAGTCTCTTTTTGAACTGAGAAGCTCGACTCTCTCTAAGGCTTGCATTAGATGGAAGGCATCTCAACTTGTGGGACATCGACCTGTGCGGATTTTGTATCTACATTTTCATAGACTGTTTCAACGGCACTTGCAAAACTTGGTGCATCGACAAAACGGGTGAGTTTTTTCTGAAAGAGGAGTTTTACATGGCCTGTTGGCCCATTACGCTGTTTACCGATGATGATCTCGGCTTCCTCTTCCTCTTTTTCAACATAGGTTGAGGTAAACTCTTTGCCTTCGGCTTTGGCAGCTTTTTCTCGCTCTTTTTCCTCTTTGTAGAGGTAGACATCATCACGATAGACAAATAATATGATGTCGGCATCCTGCTCGATTGAACCCGATTCACGGATATCGCTGAGCATCGGGCGCTTATCGTTACGTGACTCAAGTCCACGGTTAAGCTGTGAGAGTGCGACTATTGGCATCTCAAGCTCACGCGCAAGCATCTTGAGTCCACGTGAGATCTCTGAGACTTGCAGGTGACGGTCCTGATTGCCGATTCCCGACATGATCTGCAGGTAGTCAATGACGGCTATCTCAATTTCGGGATGCTGGTTTTTGAGCTTTCTGAGTTTACTGCGGAGTTGATTAATATTGACACTTCCCTGATCATCCACAAAGAGTTTCGCGGAGTTCATTCTGTCAATTGCCCCATTGAGTGAGCTCCACTGCTCATCACTCATATCACCCACACGCAGTTTTTGCAGTGGAATAGATGTTTGAATGGAGAGTAGACGCAGCATTAACTGCTCCGCCGGCATTTCAAGTGAGAAAAAGGCAACACCTTTGCCCTGTAAGATGAGGTTATTGACGGTGTTTAAAATAAAACTCGTCTTTCCCATCGCAGGTCGAGCGGCGATGATGACGAGGTCGCCTTTCCCAAACCCGGTCGTCATTTTATTGAGCTCTTTAAATCCAGTATCAACGCCTACGAGTACGGAGTTCCCGCGTGCTTTCATCTCTTTGATGTACTCCATCGTATCGAAGGTCATTTTCGGAGAGTCTTTGAAGTCACTTGTCTGATTGTCTTGTGTTATCTCATAGAGTTTTTTTTCAACGATGTCAACAACTTCGGCAGAGGGAAGTTCCTCCTCAACGGTTACGCGTTTTATCTCTGTTGTGAGTGTGAGCAGATGACGTTTAAGCGATTTGTCTTTTATCTCCTCTACATAGGCAGCAGTGTTTGAGATGGGGTTGGCAGAGAGAATCTCGAGCATAACCTGTTCATCGAATTTCTTGGCTTTTATGAGCTCTTTTTTGATGAACTCTTCATCTATGGGCTGGTCTTTTTGCAACAATGTGAGCATAGCAGCAAAGATATCCTGATGCGCAGGCAGATAGAAATCATCTTTATTGAGTATAACACTCAGCTCATCAAACTGGCTTGGCTCAAAGATGATAGAGCTTAAAATACTGCGCTCAAACGCTAGATTGTAGAGATTATCTTGCATTACTCGGACTCCTCGGACATTTTTTCAACTTCAGTGACAAATCGCTCGACGAGCTCTTTTTCATCGAGGTTGGCAACGACTTCACCTTTGACCATTACAAGCCCTTTGCCTTTTCCATAGGCAATGGCGACATCTGCGTGAGCCGCTTCGCCGATAGCATTGACGACACAGCCCATGACAGAGACATTGAGTGGTGTTTTTATATGTTTCGTGCGTTGCTCGATCTCGGCAACAGCACTTACCAAATCCGCCTCAATGCGTCCACAGGTCGGACAGGAGATGATGTTTAGCCCCTCTGGCATTGCACCGCTGTCTTTGAGGATTGCACGTCCGACATTTATCTCCTCTTCAAGCTCACCCGTAATGCTCACGCGCATCGTATCGCCAATACCCTCAAGCAGGAGTGTTCCCAGACCTATGGCGCTTTTTACCGTTGCGTGAAAGATTGTACCGGCCTCTGTAACTCCCAAATGAAACGGGTAGTTGTTCTTTGGACGCAACATTCTGTAGGCTTCTACTGTTCTTTGCACATCACTTGCTTTGAGTGAGATTTTGATGTCGTCAGAGCCTAAATCTTCAAGATATTTGATGTTATACTCCGCAGATGCGACCATCGCTTCAGCTGTAGGGCCATATTTGTTATCAAACTCCTTCTCCAAGCTGCCGGCATTAACACCGATGCGAATAGGAAGATTTCGCTCTTGACAGGCTTTGACTATCTCTTTTATTTTACTTTTATCGCTGATATTTCCCGGATTAAAACGGATGCAGTCCACTGACTCTGCAGCGATGAGTGCAAGTTTGTAGTTAAAGTGGATGTCTGCGACAAGCGGCAGAGAGATCTGCTCTTTGATAGATTTGAGTGCGAGTGCATCCTGCATATCAGGTACAGCCACACGGACTATATCAGCCCCTGCAAAGTGCAGGCGGTTTATCTGCGCTACTGTCGCAGCAACATCGTGTGTATTGGAGTAGGTCATTGACTGTACGGAGATGGGCGCATCACCACCGACAGCCACATCACCGACATATATTTTTTTGGTTGGGTATCTTTCTATCATAGAAAGATTTTATCTTCTTTTTAATGAAGAAGCGCTTTAGTGCTTTTAAAATTTAAAGTCTAAATTTGTATAGACATAGCGTCCCGGTTCATTCATAAGCATTACATCGCAACCGCCGGTTACAAGTACTAGGTCTGCGTATGTATTGCTCTGTGCATAGGTAATATCAAACATATTTTTTACACCCACAGTGAGGTCAAATTTTTTGTTCACGGCATGCTTTACTTTTGCATTTACTATTGCCCAACCTGCAAGAACCTGCTCTCCATTGTCATCATCAATTGTATCCCATCGCTCACTCATAACTGTTTCAAGTGTTGCCAAAGAGTTGTTTGCATACTCATAGTTAAGTGCTATGTTCCCACGCAGTGGTGCCATGTCGGCAAGATTTGTGTTTGTTTGCCCTGCAAGTGCTTTGTCTTTTTTACCACGTTTGTAAGAGGCTCCCGCATCCAGAGTCATGTCGTCAGTTACATAATACGAGCCACTCACTTCTCCTCCGTAGATTGTTGCATCTATATTTTCTAAATTATTTTCAGGAAGTCCTTTATGATAATAGATATAATCTTTGAGTTTTGAGTAGAATGTTTTTATTTTGAATTTGAAAATATCATTATCTGTTTCATATCCCAGATCAACTTCTTGGTTTCGAGTATCTTTTAAATTAGGTGTTCCAACTAAATTGCCCATAGAACCTAAAAAGTAAAGCTCTCTAGCATCAGGGACACGGTAGGCTTGTCCTAGTCCAAAAAAGAGTTTATTTGCTTTATTGAAGTTATATGTTGCTAAAAGATTTGCACCCACAGAGTGGTAATTGTTGTCTTGATAAGAATCATTTGTAACGGAAGTATCATCAACTCTAGCACCTACAGAGAGATTGAGTACACCGTATGCTTTGGAGAGTTTTGCAAAAAGTGCTGCGTTTTTTGTAACAGCATTATCTATACTTTTTATACCATTAGGAGTGTGATTTATCTCATAATGACCATCCCATTTACGATTACTTCCATCAAGACCGATAAGCAGGATGTAGTTATTGATATCAAACTTGTTTTTGAGTTTTATACCATCTACATTTGTTGTCAACCAGTTTGTTTTAATTGGGTTTGTACCATAAGATGCCATTCTGTAGTCTGTTCCCATCGGGTGGTCCACATCTGAGTGGTAATACTCTAAGTTTATATTTTTATAGGAGTCACTGATGTTATCAATATTGTAAGCAACACTGTAGATATTAGAATCATCATAAATAGCATCCATTTTGGAGTTTCCATAGAGAACGTTGTCACTTCTGTTTGCCGTGACACTTAAACGTAACTCTTGATCTTTCGCTGTTGTAATGAAAGCTTTTGCCATTGCACTCTTTTTTGTGTATGCCGGCATATCATAATATGCAGGTTGTAATCTTGGATCTTTTGTTGTTCCCGCTAATGTTGTTGTAGCGACATATTTGTCAATCTGTTGCGCGATAGAGTCACCGTTTCCATCATGGTACTGATCAGAAGACTCCGTTGATACTGCTGCTATAACTCGTATGAAATCATTTCCGCCGCTTGCAGATGCACCAAATTTCTTATAGTTCCATGCACCAAATCCAAGGTTGATCTCTGCTTTGAAATCTTTTGTCGGTTTTTTTGTTTGAATTTTTAGCCCGCCGCTGAGGTTTCCATACGTAGTGACATCATAAGGGCCTTCTATTACTTCAATAGAGTCGATTTGGTTGGCTAAAATATGAGAAACCGGCGGGTCCATTCTATTTGGGCAGGCTCCATATACTTTTGTTCCATCCACTTCCACAGAGATGTTGTCCCTTTTTTGTCCGCGAATAAGGACATCATTGGCGATGCCGCTTCTGCGTGACATGTCGATGCTTGGAACAGAAGCACTGAGTGCTGCTGCAACATCGGCTGATGTTTGTGCATTTTGTGCTACTTCGGTAATAACTGTAGACTGCACATCAATGGGTGCGAGTTCTATATCTGCCGCATGGAGTGATGCGATAGCTAAGAGTGAGAGTGTGATGCTTTTTTTCATTATTATTTTTCCCTATTTTTAAACTTAAGGGCA
>VCAX01000003.1 GCA_013607665.1 Campylobacterota bacterium
AGGTCATTAGAACATGGCTATCTTTAGAATCTCTTGAAAGATCATGATCCTGATGTTCATAATGTGTTCTATTTTGCTTTGTATGACTTGCATATACATAATAATTTAAGTCTTCTGAGGCAGAAGCATACGATATATTTTCATGGTTTGTACCTCGTGAACCGACATAAGCTTGTACATTTGTCCCAGCTTCTCTTGTCGGATCTTTGGAGTAAATCTTTATTGTAATAACTGAAGGTTCAGAGTTAATATAGCTCGATGTACTGCCTTCATAAATTTCAACATGATCAACAAAACCCAAATCAATATTACCATAAATAAAAAGCCCACTTCCCGTATAAGCTGATGCTATTTCATGATTATTTATAAATATTTTAACCACATCACTAGAGTACAGAGAAGGATCAGTATGCAAAACATCAGGAAAACCCAACATATCTTCATCATAGCGAAAAGAACGTAGGGAATTAAGCAGCTCACCCAAATTATGTGCCTGCATTCTCTCAATATCATCACGGGTATATACTGTCAAAGCCCTAGTGATTCGTTTTTTGTTTTCTTGGAAAGGTCGCTATCTTTGCGGTACAAATCAAGCATCTGATCAATGTTGTACGCAGATAACAATGTAGAAAAAGTCATTATAAATAGAAAAAATAATTTCATTATTACTCTTATATTGTATATTGTATATTGTATATTGTATATTGTATCGGAAATGTGCCCATAAAGAACTTAATATACATCAATAAAACAGAATAATTATCAATTAATAAAAGTTAAAGTACTAAAAGAAAAATTTGGAAATAAAGAAATTTTAGATTTGCTGTAGATTGTACAAAACATCCAACAAAGGCTAGGCTGTAGCCTGCCGTGTTGGATTTTTGTGCAAGATATAGTGAAGTTGGAAGTTCGCGAAGACTAAACTCTCGCTTCTTCTCTTCTGTTTAAGTATGCCCAGTTTGCATCTACACGCTCTTGCCACTCTTTGATGAGATATTTATACTCATCTTTAAATAAGTGTTTAAAACGCCCTTGCGCCGCAAGATACTCTTCAACAGGGATTACATTTTTTGGACGATATGTAATGTTTAACTCATGCCCATCAATGATCTCATAAAGTGGGAAGACTAAAGAGTCTGTCGCAAGGTCTGTTAAATGCATGGTGTCTTTAGGGTCAAATTTCCACTCAGTAGTACAAGGAGAGACCGCATTGATAAATACAGGACCTTCTACTGCCATACCATGTTGAATCTTTTTCACCATATCTTTCCATTTGTTTGGAGCAACTTGCGCTGCATATGGAATACTGTGGCTTGCCATAATAGCTACCATATCTTTTTTATTTTTCTTCTCACCATAACTTACGCGACCAGCAGGTGCAGTTGTAGAAGATGAACCGATAGGTGTTGAAGATGAACGCTGTCCACCAGTATTTGCATAGACTTCATTGTCAAGAACAACGTGCATAATGTTATGCCCACGTTCCATACAGCCAGAGATCCACTGAAAACCAATATCATAAGATGCACCGTCACCCGCAAATGATACAAATTTAGGGTTACGATCAGGTTGCTTTAGGCGACCTTTACGTTTGAGTGCGTTGTACATTACCTCAGCACCGGCAACGGCTGTAGAGCCATTTTCAAAACCGATGTGAATCCAAGAAGCATCCCATGAAGTGTATGGGTAAACTGCTGTACAAACTTCAAGACATCCAGTAGATGCAGAAAGAACTAAATCATCATTAGTAGCATTTAATACTTCACGAACAATGATAGAGTGCGCACAACCAGGACAAAGAAGGTTTGCACCTTCAAAACGGTCAGCCGATGTTGAAAACTCTTTTAAGTTTTTAATTTTTTTCATTTCGCTCATAATATCTTCCTATAAAAATGCTAATTTCGGTCCACGAACACCGATAAACTGCTGCAATGGAGTAGTGATTTTTCCTGCATCTACATTTGCCTGTAGCTCAGTGAAAAGATCTGTTAAATGTTTCTTCGTTAAGTCACGACCACCAAGACCATATACATAACCGCTTAGCATAGCCTTTGTATCTGTGTTAAACAAACATCCAGCCAACTCATTAAAGAGCATTCCCGGAGCACCGTTTGGTGAAGATCTGTCAAGTGCAGCAATCGCTTTTACATCTTTGAGTGCTTCTTGAATTTGGAAGAATGGGAATGGACGAATAACACGCAGACCTACAACACCTGCTTTTATTCCCTTCTCTCTCATCTCTAAAGCAACTTCACGAGCAGTCTCAACAGACGTACCCATACATACTACAGCAACATCTGCATCGTCCATATCATACTTCTCTACAATATTGTAACGACGACCTGTAAGCTTCTCAAAATCATCAAAAGCAGCTTCTATTTTTGGAAAAACTTTTGTCATAAGGTCATTATGTTGACGCGCTTTATGCTCAAAGTGCCAATCTTCTTCTGTTTGTACACCATGTGTTACAGGATGTTCAAAATCAAGCATATCGTTCATTGGTTTAAAATCACCAACAAAGCCATATGCTGTATCGTCATCTATAGTATGTACACCCTGTGCAGTATGTGACGTCATGAAACCATCTTGGTGTACCATTGCCGGTAATCTTACATCATGATCTTCTGCAACACGGAATGCGATGAAGTTTAAGTCATATGCATCTTGTGGACAGTAAGCGTCAAATTGAATCCAACCAGAATCACGTCCAAGATACATATCAGAGTGGTCACCATTAACATTGAGTGGTGCAGCAAGTGCACGGTTTACAACGTTAAGAACGATTGGTAAACGTATACCAGATGCTTGATACAGTGTTTCAACCATAAGTGCAAAACCTTGTGAAGATGTTGCTGTGGCAACACGTCCACCCGCAGCAGCAGCACCGATACATCCTGACATTGCAGCATGCTCAGATTCAACCATTACGAATTCACCTTCGACATAACCATCTGCTAAAAACTTCGCATAACCTTCAACGATAGGAGTTGAAGGAGTAATCGGGTATGCAGATACAACGTCAATTTGACACTGTCTCATAGCTTGAGCTGCAGCGAAGTTTCCATCCCATACTTCGATATCTCTTAATTCCATTTTATCAAATGCCATCTATTTCTCCTTCTCTTCTTTGCTCGGCCACTGAGCAATCTCTGTCTCTTCGTCTGCTTGTTCAGGGAACATTAAAAGTGATTTTGGATTTGTAGGACATACCTCAACACAAATACCGCACCCTTTACAGTGATCCATATCAACACCTATCATCTTTTTATCTCTTGAAATAATAGAAATATCCGGACAATAAATCCAGCAGAATTGACAATCAATACAATAGTCTTTATTAAATACCGGTTTTTCAATTCTCCAGTCAGCAACAGAAGCAGTAAAAGAGCTGTTTGGTGAATAGTTACGATCTTCTTGGAGTGTTCCTGCGATATCTTCTATAGCGCCATCAAAAGTACGAAGCATTGCTCCGATTTCAAATTCGTCCCAACCTGTGTTTGCCATCATCAGCTCCTTATTTCACTTCGTCGTATGCACGCTGAATAGCGATCATATTTGCATCAACAATTTTTTGAGGTAATTTTGCGAGAATTCTCTGCATACTCTCTTTAAAAAACTCAATATCATACATACCAGATATTTTCATAAATGCACCAAGCATCGGTGTATTTGGAATAGGACGACCAATAGTCTCCTGAGCAATCTTGATACAGTCAACGATATAGACCTCTTTGCCCTCTAGTTTAGGTTGAGATGCTACCAACTCATCAGTGCTCATATGTGTTGTAATGATATACTTCGTATCTTCTTTTCCATTGATAGTTACATCAGTAGTATAGACCAAAGCTGGATCGATAACAAAGACGTAATCTGGTTCCATATATTTTTCATGATTCATAATCATCTTATCGTCAACACGATTGTATGCTGTCATCGCAGCCCCACGTTTTGCTGAACCATAGAATGCAAATGCCTGCACATGCTTCCCAGTTGTAGAAATAACGTCTGCCAAACCTTTAGCACCTGTTACAGCCCCTTGACCAGCACGACTATGCCATCTAATTTCTAGCATAAATTCTCCTTCTTTTTTGTCAAGAAATATTTAAGTATTTTCTATCAATTCTATTTATCTGTATTTTAGGTAAACGGCACTTAAATATAGCTTGATGATATAATATAGATTATAACATCAGTTAATTGTGTGATAATTTTCTACTTTTCAACCACTTTACAGCTTCATATGCATCATTAAAAATAACATCTGTAAATTTTTTCAGTGTATCATGAGACTCATATCCACTCAGCACTGCTATCGCTTTTATTCCCGCAGCCTCTGCGGCGATGAGATCCATCTGAGTATCGCCGATCATCCACACTTCCCGCTCTTGTATATCAAAAGCTTCCAATGCCTTTAGAATCGGCTCTGCGTGAGGCTTTGGATGCTCTACATGCTCACGCCCGATGAGCACTTTAAACTTATCCATTAACCCAAAGTGCTCCATAAGAATTTGTGAATATTTCCCCGTTTTTGTCGTCACAATACCAAGCTGGGCAAAGCTGCTTGCCAATTCTACCGCTTCTCTTGCGTGAGGCAGCAACACTGTTTTTTGTGTTGAGATTTCTCTGTAATGCTCTTTATAGACTGCAACGAAATCCCACACGCGACCCTCCTCAACACCCAAATGGGCAAACATATAATCAAGCGGATGTCCAATGAGCGCCTTAATGGAAGCATCATCGGGATGCGCGTAACTGTAAAAATCAAAGGCATAATGAAAACTCTCAAGTATTGCCTCTGTTGAGCCTATCAGTGTGCCGTCCAAATCAAAAAGTAGTATCACTCTTTCTCCCATGTAATGTAATTATGCCAGATACCACCGAGTACCGGCTGAATATGTTTTATCTTTTTATTAACTGCTGTAATTGAATTTGGAATGTATAAAAAGAGATAGGGATTGTCATGTGTGATGATGGCAAACATCTCACGCCACATCGCGCCAAGCTTCTCTTTATCTATAACGGATTGTGACGCTTCTATCAGTCTGTCAATCTTTTTATTATGATAGCCCACAAGATTAAAGCCGCCCTTTTTATCACTCCTGCTGTGCCAAAACAGATAAGGATCAGGTGTAGGCGAAAGTCCCCAACCTAAAAGTACTGCATCAAATTTATGCGGGAAGACCACCATATTTAAAAAGGCCTGCCACTCCATTACACGCAGCTTTACAACAACCCCTGCCTTTTGCAGTTGATACTGCAGTATCTCTGCTGCATAAGGACGAATGGAGCTTGCGTTGGAAGTCGCTATTTCAAAAACAAAAGGGTGCTTTACATCATACCCAGCCTCACGCAGCAGTTCTTTGGCTCTTTTTATATTTTGCTTTGGTGCTTTTACATCCGGATTGAAGGCATTTGTTCCCGGTAAAAATGGACCTGTGCAGACTTTTGCATGATTAAAAAAGAGAATGTCAACCAACTCCTCTCTGTCAATTGCCAAAGAGAGCGCCTCACGCACACGCGGATCGGCAAACTTCTTCTTTCGCAGATTAAATCCAAGATAGGTATAGGAGAGGGATATCTTTTCATAGATATTAAACTTCTCAAAAAAATCACGTTTGAGTTGGCGTTCCATCACAAGCGGCTCAATACTCCCAATGTCAAGCTCAGCGTTTTTGAGCATCAAAAGTCGTGTCATCGGGTCAGCTATGACATGAAAGGAGATCTTGTCTATTTTTGGCCGTCCCTCAAAATAGTCATCGAAGGCCGAGAGTTCAATATTTTTAGAAAACTCAAGCTGCGTGAGCCTGTAGGGACCCGTTCCTATTGGGTGCGTATTAAAAGAGGAACTCATCAGATTTTTTTCATCTTTTAGAATGTGCTCAGGGAGTATGCCCATCATCCAAGTCTCTAAGGCTTTAAAGTAGGGGTTTTTATAATCTACTTCTATTGTATAGTCATTCAAAACTTTCACATCTTTTACAAAACGAAATCCCGAGCTGTAAGGCGAAGCTATCTTATCTGAGATGAGTGTTTTATAGGTAAAGAGGACATCTTTTGCACTAAATGGCTTGCCATCATGCCACTTTACTCCCTCACGCAGCTCAAATATCAGCGTCATAGAGTTTTTAAAGTAGAACTTCTTTGCCAAATCTCCAATGATCTCTTTGGAATCTTTGTCATACTTCACAAGCCCGTTAAATAAAAAGCCTGTAATTTCAGAAGAAGAGGAGTCTGTTGCTAGAATCGGATTGAGCCGTGAAGGGTTGAAGGACGTTGCCAGCTGCAGCGTTGCAGCAAAAAGCTCTGTAATAAAAAAGAGTAAGAGTAATATTTTCATGAAGAGAATTATAGTATAAAAAGGAAAAAGTTTGAGGAAGTTTTAAAGAAAAAGGGATTTTACCAAGAGAAAAACTCTTGATAAAAAAGTGAAACGATTAACGTTTAGAGAACTGACGAGAACGACGTGCTTTACGTTTACCTGGTTTCTTACGCTCAACAACACGTGAATCACGAGTCATCATACCTTCAGGTTTTAGAATAGTTTTTAACTCTGGGTTAAAAGCTACAAGTGCACGGCTGATACCGTGACGAAGTGCATCAGCTTGACCACCGAAACCACCACCTAAAGTAGTAGCAACAATGTCAACACTTTCATTTTGTTTTGTTAAAACAAGTGGTTGTTTTACACGAAGTTTTTTCGCTTCAAGTCCACCTAACCATGCGTCTAATGAAAGACCATTGATAGTGATTTTACCAGTTCCTGGAGTTAACCATACTTTTGCGATAGATGCTTTACGACGACCAGTTGCATAAATTTTATTTGCCATGTTAATCCTTACTTAGCAATTTGTGCAGTGTGAGGATGCTCAGCACCTGCATATACTTTTAATTTTTTAAGCATTTTTGCACCAAGCTTAGTTTTAGGAAGCATACCACGAGTCGCTAATTTGTATAGTTTCTCAGGATTTTTCTCTAAAAGCTCAGTCATTTTAACGCTCTTTGTGCTACCGAAGTAACCAGAGTGTGAAAAATATTCTTTATTAGCTATTTTTCCAAGACCGTTAAATTTTGCTTTAGAAGCGTTGATGATAACTACATAGTCACCACAATCAATGTTAGGTGTAAAACATGCTTTGTTCTTACCACGAAGTATAGTAGCTACTTCAGTGATCAAACGACCAAAAGTTTTACCTTCAGCATCAATCAAAACCCATTTTTGATCGATTTGTTCAGGAGTTGCAATTTTAGTAAATTTCATTCTTGAACCTTTCTTGAGGAATTTTTTTAACAAACATCTAAGAAGGTCTTTCTAGAAACATCTGTTTTAGTGGCGAAAGTATATCTGCATAAACTTATAAAGAGCTGAATTTAAGTGATTTATAAGGTTTTTGATTTGTTGCGAGTTTTTAAAATATAACACAATTTTTAGCTATTTCGTATTATACTACTCTTTTATAAATTTTTATAGACAGGTAGATATGAAAAAGCTTTTCACCCTCTTATTTTTGAGTTTTTCCCTGCTTCACGCAGGAGTTGTCAATGTTGCACTTGCAGCCAATGTGAGTTATGCCATTGATGAGCTCAAAACTCTCTTTGCTAAAAAATATCCTGATACAGAAGTAAAGATTACTCTTGGCGGCAGTGGAAAGCTCACAGCACAGATAAATCATGGCGCACCCTATGATATTTTCATGTCTGCCAATATGCGCTACCCAAATGCCCTTTACAAACAAAATCTCGCTCTCACGCAGCCAAAAATCTATACAAAAGGCGCACTCGCCATCCTCTCACTCCATCCACACGACTTTACAAAAGGCATCACTCTTATCGCAGAAAAAAGTATCCGCCGCATCGCCATTGCAAACCCAAGAACAGCCCCTTATGGCAAAGCCAGCGTCGAAGCACTGCAAAATGCCAAACTTTATGAAAAGGTGAAAAAGAAGTTTATCTATGGTGAGTCTATCGCGCAAACTGTCACGTATGCTGTAACGGCAGCAGATATCGGTTTTATTGCAAAATCAGCACTTTACTCCCCAAAAATGCAACACTTCAAAGAAGGGAGAAACTGGATAACAGTAGATGAAAAACTCTACAGACCAATTGCACAGGGCATTGTTCTCTTAAAACAGGCAAAAGACAATCCTGATGCGAAACATTTTTATGACTTTATCCTCAGCCATGAAGCAAAAATGATATTTAAAAAATATGGATACAATACCTTATGAATAAGATATCCGCAGCTGTTGTAAACATACAAAATGTACAAAACCTCACACAGGTTACTTTTACTACAGCTACGCATGAACTCAAAATGATAGGGCTTGAACTTCCTCAGCAGATAGAGGCAAATACAAAGGTCACACTTACATGTAAAGCGACCAATATAGCTATCGCAAAAACAAGTGACATGCTGCTGAGCTTTAGCAATCAACTCCATGTTACTGTAAAAAAGATCGAAATGGGTGCACTGCTCTGCGCTTTGGAACTCTCTTTTGAGTCTATTACACTTGAGTCCATCATCACAGCCGATTCTGCCAAGCGTATGAACTTACAGCTTGGAGAGAGTGTCGTTGCACTTATTAAATCAAGTGACCTCTCTATTGCCGAGGTACTTTCATGAATTTTGAACCTTTTGTTCTCTCTTTTAAGCTTGCAGCACTCACGGCACTCTTACTTTTTTGTATCGCTCTGCCGCTTGCATGGTACCTCTCACAGACAAGATCACGAGCAAAGCCTTTTTTAGAAGCACTCACTGCCCTGCCTATTGTGCTGCCACCTTCAGTTTTGGGGTTTTACCTGCTTTGGGCACTCTCCTATAACTCCCCTTTAGGCGCTTTTTTTGAAGACACCTTTGGCGTGAAACTTGTCTTTTCATTTACAGGTCTCGTTGTGGCGAGCTGTTTTTACTCTCTGCCATTTATGGTGCAGCCATTACAAAACGGATTTGAGAGCCTGAGTAAAAGCATGCTTGAGGCGAGCTACATTGCAGGAAAGAGTAAATTGACAACACTTTTTAAAGTAGCCCTGCCAAATATGAAACCCTCCCTCATTACAGCACTCATCATTACCTTTGCCCATACAGTCGGCGAATTTGGTGTAGTGCTCATGGTAGGAGGGAGCATTCCGGGAGAGACAAAAGTGGCTTCTGTGGCAATCTATGAGATGGTTGAGATCATGGATTATAAAAGTGCGCATATCTACTCTGCTATCTTACTTGTTATCTCTTTTGCGGTCCTGCTGAGCGTTTACATCTTCAATGCCAGACAGACAAGAAGGTTTGGACTATGATAGATATCAATGTCACAAAAGAGCTCCATGGAGCAGACGGTAATATGCAGCTTGCAGTCAACCTGCGTATTGCGCAAGGCGAGTTCGTCGCCCTCAGCGGGAAAAGCGGCAGTGGAAAGACAACGCTGCTGCGTATTCTAGCAGGTCTTGAGGAAGCAGAGGGTACAATATCTGTCGATACAGAGCGTTGGCTGCGTGAGAAGCATGCCCTGCCACCGCAAAAAAGAGAGATCGGTTTTGTCTTTCAAGACTATGCGCTCTTTGAAAATATGACCATCGAACAAAACCTGCTCTTTGTTGCCAATGACAAAGCCCTTGCCAAAGAGCTTTTGGAACTTACAGAACTGACAGCACTCAAGAACAGACACCCGCATACACTCAGTGGCGGACAGAAACAGCGTGTGAGTATCTGCCGTGCCCTGATGCGACGACCAAAAATACTCCTGCTAGATGAACCGCTCTCAGCACTCGATGCCACAATGCGCACAAAACTGCAAAACGAACTGCTCACACTCCACAAAACATTTCAGACAACGACAATCATGGTCAGCCATGATCCAAGTGAGATCTATCGTCTCGCCTCTCGCGTTATTGTGCTAGAAAATGGCACTCTAAGCAATGACAGCAAACCTACCGATGTACTGCTTAAACAACAGGGAAGCCAAAAGTTTACATTTCAAGGAGAACTTTTAGAGATAAAAAAGGTCGATGTTATCTTCATAGCCATTGTCGCCATCGGACAGCAACTTGTTGAAGTAGTGCTCTCTGCCGGTGAAGCAACTAAGCTACATGTAGGTGATAAAATTACACTCAGTACAAAAGCCTTTCACCCTACAATCACAAACTAGACTTGAACTAATCGAATTTCATCTTCTAAAAGATAGCACAAATACCCCTTTGCCGGAGTCCCTGTTATTGTCTTGACTGCATGCATATAACCTCGCACCTGTTTTAAGTGCTCTTCATGCGCATGCAGACCACTTTTATAGTCAATAATAATCTGCGTTTTATCCTCTTTTTGTATGAAAAGATCAAGATAGAAAAGATTTTTTTTGTAGCGCAGTGCCTTCTCTTTGTAATATTTGGCACCCTCTAAAAGCGCAATAAATTCCTGATGTTGCAGTAGGCTCTCTACACGATTTACAATAGCATCTATCTCTTTTTCTTCAAGTAAAAACCCATATTTATTAAGCAGCATATCTTTTGCCGGCTCTATTGCTTCAACCTCAAATGCTGGGAGCATCTCTAACATATAGTGCATTCCAAGCCCAAAGTTTATAGCGTTTAAATCTTCCTCTTCCTGACGCTCTAATGCCAGCAAATTACTTTGTGTTCCATAGTAGAGGTTTTCATAGCGAAGCTTTTTTCTTTTTTCTTCTATTCGCTCTTGACTCTTGCTAACTTGCAAGACTCCATAACTACCACTTGCAAGCTCTAAAATATCAAATTGCGACTTCTCGCTCTTTTTAATCACAAAGAGGTGCTCTTTTGCGCGCGTAAAAGCGACATAGAGTGCATTGAGACTATCCTCACGCACAAGCGCCTCCTCTTTTGCAAGCGCATTGGCATAGGCAGTATCGATCGCATCACGTCCTGAAGTACGCAGATAGATATTTTGCAGCGCAATTCCCTCATATTCATAGATAACAGGGCTGCGTGAGGCAGGTGCACGTTTAAGTCTGTCCATCACAATGACATGTTTATACTCCAAACCTTTTGATTTATGCACAGTCAGCACACGCACACCGCTCAAGTCTGAAGCCGCCGCACTCACATCGAGCCGTTCATACTCAAAAATAAGCGCATCGATATCGCTGTATTTTTGCACAGCATCCAAAAAGCGGATGAGATGAAAATCATCGCTAAAGAGATTATACTTCTCAATGCAGCGTTTAATGATGTCAAAAAGTGCCACTTGATTTATATTCACACGCTCTATTGCCGTACTCTCTCTGCCAATGAGCGCAAAAAAGTTGTGTCGGTAGATATCTTCGCCAAAATAGAGATATTTCAGATACTCAAGCAGTGCCTGCACACTGCGTTGATTGATAAGCTTTGTTGTTGTCTCGGTCACGACCTCTATCGCTCTGCTCTGCAGAAGATTTTTAATCTCTTCTCCATCGCCGTTTGTTGCGCACAATACTGCAATGTCATCAAGCTTCGCACCAAGTTCAATAAGATGCTCTATCTGCGCAAGCGTTGCTTCAAGCACTGCATCATTTTCTATAACTTCTACATAGCCGCCATCAGCCTCTTTGCGTGTAAGCTGTGGTGTGTAGTTTGCAATTTTATCCCTAAAGACACGGTTAACAAACTCTATGACCTCTTTTTGTGAGCGGTAGTTTGTCAGTAGTTTTTTTACCTCAGTGCCATTCTCACGTGCCACCTCGCCAAAGAGTGCTGAGACACCACCGCGAAAGCGATAGATTGACTGCTTCACATCCCCGACAAAGAAGAAACTTCCCGCTTCAAAAACACCCTGCCCTGAGACAATCTCACCAATGAGCGGTTGTAAGATTTTATACTGCATAATGCTCGTATCCTGAAACTCATCAAGCAGCATATGCTCAATGGTTGCATCGAGTCGAAAGTAGAGAAATTCACTGTCATCCAAACGGTGCAGGATTGTATAGACAAGCTGCGTGACATCAGAAAAGCCTAATTCACGCTCCTCTTTATAGAGCGCTTTTTTTGCTTTTTTATAGAGTGCTACAAGCGCACGCAAGGCATAAAAGAAGTTCTGCTCTTTGGCACGGTTGTAGTCTCGAACAGCCTCTTGAATTTTCGTAAGTGCATCATCCATCTCAGGCACATAGCACTTTTTAAAGACCCAGTACTCCAAAGACTCTTTGCCAATCCAGCTCTTTGTGCGCAATGCTTCAAAGTTTTCTGCCTGCACTGCCTTTTGCAGTGTTGGCGATGCCCCTTTACAATTTGCAACTATATTTTGAAGTTGCGTGAGTGCTGAAAGTGCTGCATCCTCATACTGCGTGAGAGGAGATTGTTTAAAATTAATCCCGCGCAGCTCCTCCTCTTTTTCATAAAAAGCATCGAGCAGCTGAAAAATGTCACTCACACGTTTTTTAGATTCCAGCGAGAGTGAAACAAGGAGATCTTTTTTATTTGTGACACTCACCTCCTGTAAAAATCGCAGCAGCAGTTTTTGTTCATGTTGGGAAGCGAATGTTGTAAAATCAGGCATCAAAGAGGCATGGAGCGAGAATTTTCTCAGTATCTGCGTAAAAAAACTGTCTATGGTCATGATTTTTGTATTTGCCGCTAAAAACTCATGCAACACTTTTTCTCTGCGTGCAAGTATCTCTTGGCGTGTGAGTCCGCACTCTTTTACTATCTCATCGAGCTCTCCACGCGACTCCAACTGCTCTAAAGTCTCTACAATTCGCTCACTCATCTCAGCAGCCGCTTTGTTTGTAAAGGTAAGGGCTAGGATTTTTGTTGCATCTGCACCGCTAAAGAGCAAAGAGAGATAACGCACAACGAGCATAAAGGTCTTTCCGCTTCCCGCACTCGCTTCATAGGCCAAATTTCTTACAAATGCCATTACGCCCTCCCACAAAGCAAAGCATAAGGGCAGTACTGACACGCTTTAATACCTTCAGTGAGTTCAAAATTAACTTCCTCTACTGCCAAAAGATCTGCTATGTGCGCTTTGAGAATTTCCAGTTTCTCTTGCAAAAATTGCTCCAGCACAATTTTACCCTCTTTGAGATCATAAAAGCCGCAACTGCTGACATTACCCTCTTTACCTGTAAGCAGATAGTAAAACTCAAGCTGAAAATCCGTTGCATCAGGAAAGTTGTTTTTATTATAGAGTGTATAACTGCCCGTCTTATAATCAAGTACATCAAGCAGATTCTCTTTTTTATCTACTCTATCTATCTTGCCTTGGAGTGTCATACCCCCAAAGTGTACTTCAAAAGGTTCCTCGACATATGCCACACGCCAGCCTGCACGAAAACGCGCTATCTCGTTCTCACAAAAAGCCTGTAGTCGCTTTTTCTCTATGGCACACAAATAACGCTCTAACTCACTTGAGCCCATCGCCGCTTCCAGCTCCTTTTCCAAATCCGACTGCAACTCTCTTACATCATCATATGAGTCTCTTTTTTTATAGAGTCTCTCAAACGCTTTGTGGATATTTGAACCGATAGCATGCTCTTGGGGCATATCGCGCGGAATTTCATGCTCTTTTATATGCTTGACATAGGCATAATAGTAACGTCGCTTACATGTGAGATAGGTTTTAAGACGCGAATTGGAGAGTTTTACTTTCTCAAAGCTGTAGGGCTCAATAATCTCTTTGACAGTTTGCACATTTGGCTTACTAGGTGAGAAGAGTATTTCTGCATACTCCTTTTCATCATAACCCTGCTGTGTTTTTATACCCAACTCCTTTAAAAAACGAGAGGGTCTGTTTTGCTCAGAAGCGGTGTAACAGATAGCTGCCTCTTTTGATCGGGCCAGTAGCATCTCATAGTAGTGCTTCTGTAAATTCTCACGATCTTGCATCGTCGGCAGGCCTGCGAGCTCACGCAGAGATGTGTTTAAAAACATATCTTTGTTGGAGCGTTTTGGCACAGAGTTATCATCAAAATCAATAATTATCACGGCATCAAAAGCAATGCTTCTCGTCTCTAAAACTCCCATAACTGTCACCTTACCGCCGCGTACATCATCCATGCTGCGTGAGGCAAGTCGTTGCAGGAAAAGATTAAGTACAGAACGAGTGTTCATCTGCTCTAAAAAAGGGAGTAGCTTCACAAATTTATGCAGCTCTTCTTGAAATATTTTTGCTTCGATTTTATTTGCAATGCTTGGTGTGAGCTCTTGCATCAGCGCTTTAAAATCAACTTCGGTAATATTTTTTTTATAGTGTGCTGCAAATATTTTGTAATACTCCACACCCAGACGCTCAACTCTTTTCGTGTTTTCACAGATTCCATCATCCATATAGTCAAATGTTGCACGCAGTTTTTTATAGACCTCACTCTGCGTAAAGCTCTCACCCATGGCAAAGTTTAGATTTGATTTCTCATCGAAACTTCTAATACTCTGTGCAGCATGCTCATTTGGCAAAATAACAGCGATTTTTTCAGCTTCATACCCTTTTTTTACAAACTCATAAATTTTTTGCTTTATAAAAGCAATTTGCAAAATCTGCTCACTAAAACTCTCACAGCTAATCTTGGTTTTTCTCTGCAACGGCTCTTTTTTCAAAATGGTTTTGTCATTGAGCAAGAGCAAATAGTGTCCTTCTCCATCTATAGCAAACCCAAGTGCTTGGAGTTTTTTTTGCATTTTAACATTAAAACGCGAGGCATCAAAATGAATTATAACCCTGCAAAATTCCGTTGCTTTTTGCAAGAGCTCAAGTTCAAAATTTGTCAGATACCCCTCTAGCACTATCTCAACTGTTTCAAAAGCCTCCAGATACTCAGCATTAAAGGTATACTCTTTTGGCAAAAAGATTCTATCGAGTAGTTTTTTCTTACGGCAGAGTGCTTCATAACGCCGATAAAGCTCTTGCAAGATTCTAATGTGCTCTTCAAACTCTCCATACAAATCTGCACTACTGAGACGCTCTATCTCATAAAGTTCCGCACTGAGCTCTTCAAAAAATTTAAAAATATAGGCACTATTTTTGGTAAAGGTAAAAAAGTTTCTCTCGATTTGAAGGTTTTGAAAGTTTTTAAAGTCAGAAGCTTCAAGTAAAAGCAGGGTACGACTATCTTCATCTAAAAACTTGTACCCTTTGACAAGGGCAAGTTTTGCGATGAAATCACTCATGGTGATATAGTGAGGGAGAAAAAGGCTCTCCTCTTCTAAAGTAAGCTGCTTATGCCGAATGGCACGAGCAGAAGGTAGGACAATGCAGGTATCATCCATAATTTAAAATTCAAAAGCCTCTTTAATGCGGGTGTCGGCTTTTATATTATAAAATCGGTAATCATCTCCAACTTGTATCTTGGCAATGATGTTATAAACACCGATCTTTGGAAATTGAGCACCTTCAACAGAGTAAATGCCATTATCAACTTTTGCATTTGAGAGCTTTTGATCATATTTATTTGTCTCTGGTCTGCTGATAGCAACGGTAATAATTGCATCATTGACAGGATTACCATGAGTATCGCTTACTTGGTACTTAATAACAGGGTTTTCACCACCTATTGATTCTGTTACATAGGCTATCTTGTATTTTTTATCAAATTGAATTCTTGCTTTTATAAATTCATTCGCTTTTGCATCTGCATCCTGATAATTCGTCATATAGGCATCACTGCTTTGTATATCTGCCTTGCTTGTCACAATAACCGTGGCAACACAAAACCCAAACACCAAAATAATCGCTAAACCGATTGCGTAGGGCCAAATTCTGCCGCTACTCTGTTTTTTGCTCATTTTTATACCTTATTTTATATATTTTTCTTCTAATATACATAACTATACCATATAAAACAAAACCGTAGAAAAACAGCTTGACATAAAAAATTGTCTCCTGATTTGCATCACCGGGATCATTTTCTAAAGTGATCCCTTTTGCTGTTGCTATCTGATGTGCAATATCAAGATAACCGTTATACATCGATCCTGCATACTTTCCTACAACCTGCTCTTTTTTTGCTTTTTGCGCTAAGAGAGGAAGAATAGTGCCACCATAATCCTGACGTATCTCATTGAAGCTTTTGAAGTCTTTTGCATAGACTACAGCCATAATAAATGCCTGAACTGCAGAAGAAACAGGGCTTAGCACCTGCTTTCTGTCAAAATATTTATATAAAGATGTATCATTTGTTTCTATATCTACCTCTTTATCCATTTCTGAAAAAGTAAGTAAAATAGTAGGTTCATGAAATTTTGCAAGCAGCTCTCTTTCATATGCAAGCATACTCTTGCCCTGAGGCAGTTCACGCAGCATAATCAAACGCAGAGCAATACCCGTCTTTTGATGCAGTTCACTTCCTAGTTTTTCAATCTGCTCAGTGAATGCAGGACGATGAACAACTTCATCTTTATATAAATATTCCGCTAATAGTTGTGTGTGAAATACAATTGTGAGGATGAGGGCAAAAAGCCCTCTGGTTAAAATTTTCAAGAAAAATTAACCTATAAATAAATGGTTAGGTGTAACAACCGCGTAAAGTGTGTAAGCAGCCATAAATACAAGGCCCCAAGAAATAATTTTTTCCATCTTTACACTCCTTACTTCACTGGTTGAAATGCAAGATTTGCATTCTCAACACTGTTTGCTTTAATATTTTTTTCAATATCACTGTTCCATTTATAGTAATTCTCCGCATTGGCATGCTGTACACTCATCGCGTTAATCGATAAAAATGCAAGAATACTAAGTAACAAAACTGTTGCTATCAACATTCCAGTTACGCCGTCAAGAGCGAATACACTTCTATTTTCATTCATGTTACTCTCCTTTGCTTAAGCTAATGATATAAGCAGCCGCAGCTTCTTTTTGTTTAGCGTTAAGTCTGTCAAATGCTGGCATTTTACCAATAGCGCCTTTTTTACCATGTGTAAGAACATTCACTACTAACGCAGGTGTAAACTCAGCAATATTTGGAGCAACATACTCCATACCTTTTCCATCTGGTCCATGACAAGAAGCACATGTGTTAGCAAAAACTTTTGCTCCCTCACTGTTAGCATCTTTTAAACCATTTGCAACATATTTAGCAACTGCATCAATCTCAGCATCTGTAATAAGTGTACCAGTAGCAGCATTGAAAAGTCCATTACGATCCGGCATTGGCATTTCAGTACCTAAAAGCTTGTTATTTGAACCATGTTCAATAACATATTTTACAGATTTCTCTTCAATTCTTTGATTTAAGTTTGCTGCTTTACCGTCAATACCATCAGCAGCAATACCATGACATACTTTACACTCAGCTAGGAAAACAGATTCTCCCATCTCAACAAGTCTGTCACCTTGAATATTTGCATACTCTTTTTCAAACTTAGCATTTTTCTCTGCTACTTCTTCATTGTATTGTCCAATTTGAGAAAACGCATTTACCGGATAACCAACTGTAAAGTACCACATACCCCAAATCATCGTTCCTAAGAACATAATCGCCCAACCAAATGGTACCGAGTTTTTATATTCACCAATGTTGTCCCAAGATTCCTCAGCCAATTCACCAGTTGCCTGGTCAGTTTGCATTTGACGAACATACTTGATTACAACAAAAACTGTAATAATTACAAGCGCAACCGCACCTGCAACTGCAAGCATATTGACGATATCACCATTAAGACCACCTTTACTCATGCCGACAGATAAATATGTCGCACCAAGCATAGCAGCTGTAATAATGAGTCCCCAAAGATAAAGCTTATTCATATATCTCTCCTATTTTTCTTTATCGCGTGATAAAGGCTTTACCGGAGTAGAACCAATATCATCATCAAGTGCCATATTACTGTACTCTTCATAGTCATGCCCCTCTGCATCTTTTCTTTTTGTGTAGAGATGATATATATACCCATATAACGCTACCACCAAAAAGAGTGTCAATGCAAAGTATGCATAAGCTTGCATTTCAGTAATATTCACTTTTTATCCTCTATTTTAGACTGTTTAAGTATGCAATAAGTGCAACGATTTCTGGAATTTCCCCTCGTGCAACCGCATCTTTAACATCTTGGTCTTTCATATCTGCAGCAACTTTTTTCGCTTCTTCTAAGGCTAAAGCGTGTGCTTCTGCAACTGATTTACCCATTTTCACAACAGCTGTAGACCCATCTTTCATAGGAACAGGTTTGTTATAAGGAACTGCAAAGAACTGTGCAACAGTTAATTGCTCTGCGTAAGCAGTATCTATATCAGCTTTGTTTGTAAACATCCACGGATATCCTGGCATAATTGAGCCTGGGACAACTGCAGCTGGGTTTTTCATATGATTCTCATGCCAGTCAGTAGTTCTATAGTTACCAACACGCATTAAATCCGGACCAGTTCTTTTTGAACCCCAAAGGAAAGGTCTGTCGAATGCATACTCACCACTTAAAGAGTAGTGACCATAACGGTCAGTCTCTGCTTTAAACGGACGAATTAACTGTGAATGACATGCATTACAGCTGTTTTTAATGTAAACGTTACGACCTGCCAACTCTAATGTAGAGTAAGGTTTCGTACCGATTACCGGACGAGAAGCTTCAGCAAAGTTTGGAACGATTTCGATCAAACCTGCAAAAGCAATTGTAATAAATACACCTACCGCGAACAAGAATGGGTGTTTTTCTAACCAATGAAACATAATATAATCCTCCCTTTCTTAAGCGCCCATAGGCGAAGCATTTAAACGCTCTGCATCTACTTCACGATCTGAAGTCCATGTTTTGTAGATATTGTAAGCGAACATTAGGAAACCTACTAAATAAAGCAGACCACCAACACCACGAATAGCATAGTATGGATGCAGTACTGTAACTGTATCGATGAATGAGTAAGCCAAGTTACCGAACTCATCATGAGCACGCCACATCATACCTTGTGTAATACCTGCGATCCACATAGAAGTGAAGTAAAGAACAACACCTAATGTTTGGATCCAGAATTGTGCGGCCATTAAAGACTTAGAATAGATCTCACGTTTGAATACACGTGGAGCCATATGGTAAAGTGCAGCCATGATCATAAAGCCAACCCAACCAAGAACACCATCGTGAACGTGACCAACGATCCAGTCAGTGAAGTGTGCAATCGCATTAACAGATTTGATAGCTTGGATAGGACCTTCTAATGTAGAGAACATATAGAATGTAGAACCAAGAACCATAAATTTGATCAATGGAGATGCTGCAACTTGTTGCCACTCACCCTTCATTGTAAGAAGCATATTGATCGCTGAACCCCAAGATGGCAAGATAAGGATTACTGAGAAGATAGAACCCATAGTCTGCATCCAGTCAGGAACAGTTGAATAAAGAAGGTGGTGACCACCAGCCCATAGATAAACGAACATCAATCCCCAGAAAGAGAGCAATGAAAGCTTATAAGAATAAACTGCTTGACCAGACTCTTTTGGTAAGAAGTAGTAGATCATTGCAACAATAGGAACAGTAAAACCAAATGCAACCGCATTGTGACCATACCACCATTGAACAAGTGCATCATTTGTACCAGCGTACATAGATACAGAGTGCCACCAGTTACCAATACCAGTCTCACCGGCAGGTGAAGTAGCAAGCATAGTTGGAACTTCCATATTGTTAAACAGATAAAGCATAGCTATACCTAAGAATGTAGCAATATAATACCATACTGAAATGTATAATGACTTCTCACGGCGAATACCGATAAGACCAAAAATACTTATACCAAACAGTACCCAAACAACAACGATAGCGATATCGATTGGCCATTCAAACTCTGCATACTCTTTTGAAGTTGTTACACCGGCAAAAAGTGATACTACAACTGCAGCAACACCTACGATATATAACCAAAAGTGTAGTTTCCCAATAAACATCAAGAAACCAGATTCTGCCATCGATACTTTAAGTACACGCTGACCAACATAATACCAAGTAGCAAAAATACCACTTAATGTAAAACCAAAAATAACTGCATCCGTATGCAGTGGACGAAGACGACTAAAGTTAGTATATTCAGCCAAACCACTTCCAAGTATTGTATTAATACTAGGGAAAGCAAGCTCAAATGCTAAAGTTACACCGATGAGCATACCAACAATTCCTAAAAGAACTGTAGTAAGCATAAACATCTTTGCAACCGTATAGTCGTACTCTAATGGACGATTCTCCATATATAGCCTCCTTAAGATTCAAAGCAATAAGCTTCATAAATGTATGTTTACATTTATGAAACTAATCAACACTTGTATATTAGCAAGCTATATGTTTAAATAATCTTAATTGAGAGGAAATTAGAGGGAAAGATTATCTTTTTGTTTACTTTTGGAATTTTATTTCCACTTAAGTTAGTAGAAGTTTTTACGTCAGCCACAAAAGAGCATCTTACTCTTTTATTGCTATCTTTTAATTAAAGAGAGAAATTCGGAAAATATGTAGCGACTCTCTTTTGGTCCGGGAGAAGCTTCCGGGTGATGTTGCACAGAAAAAACCGGCTCATCATTGTAACGCAGCCCTTCAATTGTATCATCAAAAAGATTTTCATGTGTCACTTCTGCAATCTCTGTGATGTTATCAGGAACATTGTAGTTATGGTTTTGCGCCGTAATCTCCACAAGCCCTGTTTTTTGATTTTTTACAGGGTGATTGCCTCCATGGTGACCAAATTTCAACTTAAATGTCTCATAGCCATGCGCAATACAAAGCAGTTGATGCCCAAGGCAGATACCAAACATCGGAACTTTGGCAGCGATGAGCTTTTTGATCTGCTCTTGTTCTTTCTTTAGCACCAGTGGATCACCGGGACCATTTGAGAGAAAAACACCATCAATCTCTTTTGCATTGTATTTTGCTATAAGATCCTCTGCAACGAAATCATTTGGTACAACTTCAACCTCAATACCGGCAGAGACTAATTCATTTAAAATATTACGCTTGACACCAAAGTCAATAGCAACAATCTTTGCTTCTGCTTTTGGTGGTTCGTCATATTGGAATTTTCTATAATTATAGGTGCTTGAGTTGTGCTTATATGTCTCTTTTGTACTCACTTTTTCAATATAGTTCACATCTTCGATGCGCGGTGAATTTTCTAAAATCTTTTTGAGTTCTGCTTTGTCACTCACCTCAGCAGAAGCGACCATCATCATGGCACCTTCCTTGCGAAGCATCTTCGTTAAAAATCTTGTATCGACATCACACAGGCCCATAACATCAAATTTTCTCAAAAACTCTTGCAAAGAGCTCTCTGCTCTAAAGTTTGAGTAACGCTCTTGATACTTGCGAACGATCATTCCCTTTGCATGTGCCCCAAGCGATTCCATATCTTCATCATTCACACCGACATTACCGATCTCAGGCATTGTAAAAGTAACAAATTGTCCGGCATATGAAGGGTCAGACATAATCTCTTGATACCCTGTCATAGAAGTATTAAAAACTATTTCACCCACTTCCGTTTTATCGGCACCAAAGCTTTTTGCTTTTATAAAAGTACCATTTTCCAAATATATCCAAGCTTGTTTTAGTGACTCCATAACTACTCCATTCCTCTCTTCATCAGCTCTTCATGATACAGTTTTTCATGTAAAATCTCAAATTCATCCGTTCCGGGAATAAATTTTCTTTTATAAGAACGAATCTTCTCCATTACGGCATCTTCGATCTCGGAAGTATCTGCCAAAAATGATGTGATTGCATTATAGATGATATTTTTCACACGATTCTCATTGACATCAAAGTGGATAAGATCCTCTTCGTAGAGCTCATCCAAAATCTTGTGTGCAATATCTGAAAAACGCTCTTCATAATCTAAAATCACATCAAAATCAGGTGCAAGTTTTTTCTTTATCATGAAAAAAAGCTGGCGCTCATCTGCAAGCATAAACTCAATCTCTTCTTCATTTTCTTCAAGATATTCATTTACTTTTTCTTCAAGTGCCATCTCTCTTTTGACACTCTCTTGCAGAACTTTTTCTGCCTCATCAGCGACAGGTTCAAGCCCTCGTGTTAATGTGACGGCGCCACTCTTTGCCAAGTCAATAGATACTTTGTTGGATATATGTGGAATAGTTTTTAGTGATATTTTCATGATGGCGACCCTGCTTATTAATAAAATTAAAGCATTTTACAATAACTTAGGTAAAAATCTTATTAGAGTAAAATTACTCTGCAAGCAGCAGTGTTAATTCAGAAGCTTTTTTAGGATCCATTTTCGTTAAAATCTTACCGACAACCTTTGGTTTGAGCGATTGTAAAATAGCGGCTGCCTCTTGTGTTTTCATATCTGAGAGTATATTTGCTGCAGAAGCTGCTTTCATCTTTGCAAAAGTCTGCGCGATTTTATTCATCTTCGTTGATTTAAGCTCAGCTAAAACCTTTTTATTTTCAGCAAGCATCTTCTTTAGGGCCGCTTCTTTTTTCGTTATTTCTTGGAGTTTTTGATTTATCTGTTCTTCTTGCAGATCGAGCTTCGCTTTTTTCTTTTTTAGTAAGGCCTCTGTTGCGGTTTTTAAGGCATTGAGTGACTGTTTTTGTTCATCAATACGCTCTAACTCGACTAAAAGCTCACTTTTTCGCTCTTTAAATATCTCTGTACATTCAAAAAGTTTGTCACTCGTTTGCAAAGCCAAAAGAAGATTTTGCAGCAGCAGAAAAGCAAGGAATAATCGTATCATGAAGCTTGCCTTATTTTTGTTTTTTTCGTATGTGTCATCAACGCTACTTCATCTAAATCTTTTGCTTCTTGGAGTTTTTGTGCTTTGAGGATTTTCTCTATCTCTTGCAGCTCGAGATACTTAAACTTTTCATACTCTATCATCGCATGTTTGAGCTGTTCTTTTGCTTCTAAGAGTTCTTTTTGCGCATATGTTACCCACTCTTCATTATGCGCGATTAACGCTCTTTGTGCATCAAGCAGACTTCTATTAGCCAAAAACTCGGCCATATTACCCTCTTTTGGGCTTGTAATCTCTTCAAGAGAGCGCAGAGATTCTTGCAGTGCTTCTTTTGCATTAGCAAGGTTTTGATTGGCCTTTTGCACTACCCGTTCACTCTTTTGCATGCTGTTTTTCTTTATAGTCACCAAAGAGCTAAAACGAGTTTTCATCTGCGTGCAGTCCTTATTTAGAGGATTATTGTATCATCTCTCTCAGGGGAAGTAGAAATGATACCGACTTTTGTTTGGCTTATCTCTTCGATAAGTTTAACATAATCTTGGGCACTTTGTGGTAAATCTTCAAATTTTCTCGCACCTACAGAGCCATTCCAGCCTTTAAAAGTTTTATAAATCGGTTTGACATTTTCCAAATCAACCGGCACATAATCGATCTCTTTTCCATTGTACTCATAGGCAACACACACTTTTACCTCATCAAATCCGTCAAGAACATCGAGTTTCATAAGAGCAAACTCATCACAACCATTGAGGCGTGAAGCATAACGTGTCGCTACTGCATCGAACCAGCCGCAACGGCGTGCACGTCCTGTTGTCGTTCCAAACTCATGGCCCTGCTCACCAAGACGTTTGCCATCCTCGCCCATATCTTCACTTGGAAACGGGCCATTCCCGACACGTGTACAGTAGGCTTTAACGATTCCTGTCACTTTTCCTATGTCTTTTGGATTGATTCCAAGTCCTGTACAGGCACCTGCACTTACAGTCGAACTTGACGTAACATACGGATAGGTTCCATGGTCAATGTCAAGCATCGTTCCCTGTGCACCCTCTAAAAGGACATGCTTTCCTTCCGAATCAAGTGCGCGCCACACCATTTGTGTAGTATCTGTAATAAATGGTGCAAGCTTCTCTTTATAGCCTTGCAGCTCTGCTAGAAGCTCCTCTTTTTTAGGTGCATGCAGATCCATAACATCAAAAATAGGTTTGTTCTGTGCAAAGTAATCTAAAATAGTCTGACAGAGTTTTTCAGGGTTTAAAAGCTCACCAACACGGTGCCCAATACGATTGATCTTATCAGAATATGCAGGCCCAATTCCTTTACCTGTCGTACCGATGGCTTTGTCACCTTTAAGGCGCTCTTTTGCCTGATCGATCGCTGCGTGATAGGAGAGATTGAGGTGTGCTTTGTCCGAGATATAAAGACGTCCCTCAAGCCCTTCAAACTGCTCCATCTCTTTAATGATAGAACTCGGAGAAAGTACAGCACCATTTCCAACAACATTCACAGCCTTAGGATTGAGTACACCGGAAGGAATAAGGTGCAGCGCGTATTTCACACCGTCAACCCAGATCGTGTGCCCTGCATTGTGTCCACCCTGACTTCTACAGACCATATCGTACTCTAAGGCAAGTTTGTCGACAATCTTTCCTTTGCCTTCATCACCCCACTGAATTCCAACAATTACATCAGCTCTATTTCTATTCATTACTTACTTTTCCTCTTTTTCTAATGCTTCACATAAAGCATCTGTATATATCGCAAATCCGACCGATGTCAGTTCACCGTCTTTATATCTGCCACCGCGAGCATAGACTTCATTATCTACAATGCAGCGAAAATAAAGCTCATCATAATAGAGCATCTTTGCATAGTACATTGGTGCTAACACTGCATTCTCACACTGCATATCTTCACACAGTTCCTTCATTTTTAAAAGTTCCTCTGTAATCGCTTTTGGTGCAATGGCAATGACCTCATCGATCTGTGAGACATACTGCAGATAGACAAGTTTTGTCAGCCACTCCTCTTTGAGATTGATAAACTTGTCAATGTTAATATGACGAAAATCATCAATATCAAACTCTGCAAACATCTCAGTTAGGAGTTCTGGTATCTTCATATTTGATATCTGCATCAATGGATTGAGATCGAGCTTTTCAAAAATTGCAACTGCCAGATTCATCACAGATGAAAGTTTTGTCTCTCCCATAAACTCTACACCGACTTGATACTGCTCATTTGTCGGGTAGGTAAAAACAGGTTGAATGTAGAACCATTTTTTCTGCTTTGTATTTTGCCCCAGACGCTTTTGAATAATACGCACAACATCGATCGTTGAGTCTGCACGCAGTGAAAGTGAATTGTTTTTCTCATCATTGATACGAATAAGATCCCGCTCATCGGCAATAGATTTGTGTTGATGATAAGAAAAAATCGGTGTGACGATCTCTTCAAATCCGTTTGCATCAAGTATTTCACTTGCCGTATGCTCAATATGGCGCTTGAGCTTCGCACTCTTTGCAAAATAGAGTTTCGACCCGTTTGGAATCTCGTGTTCAAGTATCATCTATATCTCTTTTTTTTCTAAAGCAGTTTTAAAATAGGTCTCATTGTACACTTTTGAAGCAAGACCACTGTATGTCAAGCGTCCCATACGGTGTAAAATAAGTTCAATTGCATTAACAACCCAAATAGATTCATGCGGCGGAATAATTCCCATTTGATTGATACGGAATATTTTGCCTTTAAGATGGTCTTGACCACCTGCAACATTCACACCGTATTCCTCTTTTAAGGCAGAGCGGATCTTTGATGCATCCGCATCATCGATCGTCGTCATACTCTTTGCAGGCACCTTAGGATAGCTGTGCAGGCCAATGGCCTCTAGTGCCGCTCGTGTTGCTTTTGCACGACGTGCCGTATTACAATAAAGCACACCAATACCGCCCTCACGCTCAATCATCTCCAAGACCTCTAAAAGTCCAATGATGAGCGTTGTCGCTGCCGTATAGGCAGTTGTATTTTGACGCTGTTTTTTTATCTCTGAAGCAAGATTGAAGTAGTATCCTGTACCCGAGCCGATCTTCTCTATCGCAGCATTTGAAAGACCTAGAATTGCAAGCCCCGGTGGCAGCATCAAAGCTTTTTGACTTCCGGCAATCAAACAGTCAATGTTTGTAACATCAACACGCTCAACACCCACAGCTGTAATGCCGTCTGCTATAATCATAATATCTGGATTAATTGCTTTTGCAGCAGCAGCAAGCTCTTCAACAGGATGACGCAGACCACCTGCTGACTCACTGATCTGTACAGCAATGGCATCGATGTTCGGATCTGCTTTGAGTGCTTCTACGACAGCATCAACACTTACAGGGGTGTCCCACTCGTTTTTAATCTCCACATTTTTAAGTCCATGCGCTACGGCAATCTTTCCGAAACGCTCACCGAATTTTCCGGAATTCACGCTTAAAAGTCTCTTCTTACAGAGGTTTATCACCGCTGCTTCCATCGCACCTGTTCCACTTGAAGCAATCATCACCACTTCATCGGTTGCAAAAAGTTTAAAAAGATGTTGGCGTGTCTTTTCAAAAATCGCTTCAAATTCCGGTGTACGGTGGTGCATTGTCTCATCTGCCATGGCATTTCTGACATTTTGCGGTACTGGAGTCGGTCCAGGAGTAAAAAGTAACATGCTGTTTCCTATTGTATTGTCTCGTTTAATGTTTAATTTTAAAAAAACCTCGTATTATATCGAAATATGTTTAAATTTTTGTTTTAAGGGAAAAAATGACCATTTTTGATTCTGTTATTTTAGGAAGTATCGAAGGTTTTACCGAGTTTCTGCCTATCTCTTCGACCGGACACCTCATTGTTGTTTCAAAATTTCTCGGAATCGATCAGACAGCAGTTACAAAAGCCTACGAGGTCATCATTCAATTTGCTGCTATTTTGGCTGTTGTACTTAACTACAAAGAGAAATTTTCCCTGCAAAAAATAGAACTCTGGAAAAAACTCATTTTAGCATTTATTCCTATTGGAGCAGTTGGATTTGTTTTCTCCCATCAGATAAAAGCACTCTTTAGTGTCGAGATAGTAGCTATTATGTTCATCGTCGGCGGCATCATCTTTTTGCTTGTTGAGAAATTCTATATCCCAAAAGAGAGAACACAGATTGAGAGTGTAGAGCTTGTTACTTATAAACAGGCACTCTGGATAGGAATTGCTCAGATCTTTGCACTCATTCCCGGAACAAGTCGTGCGGGTTCGAGCATCATCGGTGCACTGCTTGTCGGCCTCTCACGCAAGGCAAGTGCCGAGTTTAGCTTTTTACTCGCTGTGCCTGTCATGTGTGCCGTAACAGGCTATGATCTGCTCAAACATTACCATGAATTTTCAGATACCAACCTCATCACACTCGCTGTTGGCTTCGTTGTCGCTTTTGTCGTTGCCTTTATCACCATCAAGCTCTTTTTAAAATTCTTAGAAAAATTCACTTTCGTTGCTTTTGGTATCTATCGAATTCTCTTTGGCATGCTTCTTTTAACATTATTTAACTAAAATAATTTTTAACATTTGGAACACAATGTGCTTTATTTTTAGCATCCAATAGATGTTAAAGGAGATATCATGCAGAATTTCAGCAGATATAACGCCCACCTACATTTAGTTTTAGAGAAACTTGAGCGCTCATTTTACAAACTGAGTTGCAAGTTTTTATAATACTTTTAGTACTTTCGATGCAAGAGCGAGGGCTTTTGATCGGTGTGAAAGCTCTTTTTTTACTCCGTCATCAAGCTCTCCTAGTGTTTTGTCGAATCCAGCAGGTACGAACATCGGGTCATACCCAAACCCTTTCTCCCCTCTTGCTTCTGTTATAGCCGTTCCATACATCCAGCCATGCACTGTTCTTTCTTTATCTTTTGTAACAATCGCAATTGCTGCTGTATAGTGCGCAGGTGAGCTGCTTGCTCCTTTTGCCTTTATCTCCGCTATAAGCTTATAGAGATTCTCTTTGTCACTTGCATTCACACCGCCATAACGTGCAGAGAAGATTCCAGGAGCACCCCCTAAGATATCAACACTGATGCCACTGTCATCTGCAAGAACAACAGCATCTTCATCACCCAAAGCCTCATAAACCGCGCGTGCTTTGATAAGCGCATTGCCTTTAAATGTATCAGCATCTTCGACAATCTCAAACTCTTCAATAAGATCCGTATAAGGGGCAACCTCATACGCTTTGCAGAGTGCTTTAATCTCTTTTACCTTACCTTTGTTCGCAGTTGCCAGTACTAATTTTTTCAATGCTCTTCCTTAAACTATCTTTTAAATTCTCTTTTTTATCTTTTGCAAATCAATTATAAATAATAGTTGCTCTATAATTTCAAAATTATACTATAAAGGTTTACTATGTTCAAAAAAGTTTTACCACTTTCTACAATTTTGTTCCTAAGATTTTTAGGACTTTTTCTCGTTTTACCGGTTTTATCTGTTTATGCTCTTGACCTAGAAGGGGCAACACCTTTTCTAGTCGGTGTCGTTGTCGGTGGCTATGCACTCACACAGGCTATCTTTCAAGTTCCTTTTGGAAGCATGAGTGATAAGATAGGCAGAAAACCCACTATTCTTTTTGGTCTTCTTATCTTCTTGGTCGGCTCCCTTATCTGTGCCTATTCAACAGATATCTATACGCTGATGCTGGGACGTTTTTTACAAGGAGCCGGTGCTATCGGTTCAGTTGTAACAGCTATGATTGCCGACCTAGTTGAAGAGAAGACTCGAGGACATGCAATGGCTATCATGGGCGGATTCATTGCCATGAGTTTTGCATTTGCTATGGCGCTTGGTCCTGTGATTGCAGCACATTACGGTATCAGCACAATCTTCGTCATCACTGCGGTTTTAGCGTTTGTTGCCATTGTTGTTCTCTTTACAAAAGTGCCGACACCTCCAAAGATAAAGCATATCTATCATAATAAGACAAAAACAAGTGATATCTTAAAAGATCCAAATCTCTTAAGTATGATTATCATCAATGCAATGCAAAAAGGGCTTATGACAGCGGCATTTGTTATCATTCCTGTGTTTCTCACGCAGCCGGAGTACGGTTTTAACTGGGCAAAAAGTGATCTATGGATGGTCTATGCACCGGCAATGGTTGCAGGACTTGTAGCTATGGGACCTGCTGCTGTATTTGGTGAAAAGCATAATATTCCAAAACAGATATTTCTACTCTCTATCGTACTTTTTACAGCATCTTTTTTAATGATGGGGCTTACAAACTCCTCTGCGATTTTTATCACGGCTGTTATCTTCTTCTTTATTGCTTTTAATATGATGGAACCGCTTGTACAGTCAATGATCTCCAAATTTGCAAAAGTACACCAAAAAGGTGCAGCGCTTGGGATTGCAAACTCTGCGGCATACTTTTTTACTTTTATCGGTGGTACTTTTGCAGGACTCTATCTCGATGTCAGTTCACGTGAGACACTAGGACTTACTATTGGGGGCATCAGTCTTGTATGGTTACTCTGGACAGCACTTAAGATGAAAAATCCGCTACGCTACTCACACCTTATCATTCCTGAAAATGAAGTTGATTTTGACAAACTCAATGCCTTAGAGCATGAGCATATTGCAGAGTGGTTTATTAACGAAACAGAAAAAGTTGTAGTAATCAAATATGCAAGCGAAAAACTTGAAGAAGATGATTTAAAAGCGAAAATAATGAAATAGTATTGATTTATATCATCTAATATTCCATAATAATAAGCTAGAATAATCTCTAAAAAAGGTTTGCCTTATGATGAGATTACTCTTCTTGTTTCTACTTGTTGCATTCACACTCCTTAGCACAACAGGATGTGATAAAAAAACAGACTCTCAAGTTCGTAAAGTTCATTTTGATCGTGATATGTGCGCGCGCTGTGCCATGGTTGTCAGTGACAGACAAAACACAGTACAAGCCATTAACCCGGAGACAGGAAAACATTACCTTTTTGATGACATTGGCTGTATGGTTTTATGGTTTGATGAAGAAAAGATCCCTTGGAAGGACAAAGCTGTTATTTGGGTAACCGATGTCAAAACAGGAAAATGGATAGATGCGCGAAAAGCCTTTTATGATACAGAAAACATTACACCTATGGCCTATGGTTTTTCAGCCCATACCGCAAAAGAAGATATTGCAAAAGAGCAAGAGATCATTGACTACAATGAAGTTGTAAAAAGAGTCAGAGCTATCGGAAGATAGGTTTTTTATCTTTCATAATAAGATTTGGTTCTACAAAAGGAGCTAATTTCAACAAAAAATCTAAAAGTGCCATAATAGGGGCGCCGTAAAAGAATTTAACTTTATGATTTTCCTGCCAAAGCAGATCTGCGTGCTGATATACTTCAAAAGGCGTATCGCCTATGCCATCCTTGTCAGCATCAAAACCATCGTACCTGTCCCAATAATTATACTCCACAACATTAGATACATCAAAATTGCCCCCGGTATCTTTTACAACATCATCTATATTTCCAAAAATCCTGTTATGTACAATGGTATTGTCTTTGATACTTGCATGAAAATGAAGTGCTTCGGCGTTGTAAGCGATTTCATTGTTTTGGATATAGCGCTTCATACCCTGTGCTTTTTCTGTACCTTGAATATAAAGGCCTTTTGCATTATAGCGTACGCGGTTATTTTTAAAGACAAAATTGGCAACACCGCCTATCATCACACCGATACCCGCAGCCCCTTTGGAACTAAAAATCGTGTTTGCTGTGACCTCTGTATCTTTTGCTCCCATAAACATCATCCCCACGGCATTATACTTATAGCTGTTATTCTCAAATTTATTCGCATTACTAAGTTCTACATATGTAGCAAATCTGTTGTTTATGAATCTATTGTCTGCAAAGAGATTATGGTGAGAGTAGTGGAGCGTCACATCTCGTGTATCGTGGATTTTATTATTTCGTATCGTATTGAAATGGCTGTAGTACATTTTCAAACCATTTCCCTGCAGAGAAATTTCATTTTTTTTCACACTAATGTCATTTCCCTCAATATGAGCGTTTTGTACACTATCCATATCTATGCCATAGAGCAGATCAAAAAGACGACAGTTTTTTAAGGTAAAATCAGTGACTTTTACAAGGCTTATACCTGCATCGATTTTTTGCATATTTTGCCCGCTATGCGAAATCATAAGATTTTGCAAAGTGACATGTGAACTCAGCACTTTTACAACAGAGTCTTTGCCATCTCCTTTAATATGCACATTTTTACCTACTCCAAGGATTGTCAAAGGCTTGGTAATAACAATATTGCCTTCATACACACCATCTTGCAGTTTAATAATTGCACCGCTTGAAGCACGCTCTATTGCATCTTGTAGGGGATTTGCAAATAAAACAGAGCTAAAAAGGAAAAGGAAACTAATAAAATTTATGAATCTCTTCCATAATATTGGCAAACTCAATATCATCACCCTTCTCTTTCAAAAATGAAATAAGATATTTTTCACTTGCCTCAATCCCTTGTGACTTTTCAATTTCCAAAAGTTTTGCATACAAATCTGCAATGATCTCTATTACATGGCGTGAGATCTTCTTTCTTGAAGCGTGATAACCGATGATTTTTCCGGTATCTGTATCTTTACGAATCTCAAACTCTGTAAAGATCCAGTAGTATCTGCCATCTTTTGCCAGATTTTTTACAACGGCATTGATGTTTTTTCCGGCGCCTATGGTCTCCCAAAGCAGCTTAAAGACGACCTTTGGCATATCGGGATGACGCACAATGGAGTGCGGTTTGCCAATAAGTTCCTCTTCGCTGTATCCTGAGACCTCCTGAAAGTAGTCATTTGCATATGTAATCTTACCTTTTTCATCCGTTTCACTTACAATATAACGCTTTGGGTCTAATACTATCTCTTCATCAATCGGTGTCGGTTTTGTCATTTTATTCTCCTATAGGCTGTCATTAAGCCAGTTAATAAGCCCTCGGCTTACTTCTCGAAAACCAAAAATTCGCTTTCCGTTATGCAGCTTTGCAAACTCTTCAGCCTGCTTGTAAGAATCAAAGGGTACCAAATCATCACCTGCAGGTGACGTAACATCACTACCATAGACGTAAAAAGCTCCTTTTGCCTTCACACTTTTTGTAGTGGCATAGTCCGTTACATAGATATTTTTAAAATCGCTCTCACTTTTGATGTTAAATTCAGGCCATTTCCCTGGTCTGAAATAGAACTCAAACATGGATTTTGGTGATATAAAATATATCTCTTCGCCACTTGCAAGCTCTATCTTGGCAGCCCATTTTGGATACTTGTAAAGCTTCATATGCCGTACAAGTCCTGTTGTGTTTTTATCATAGTTTATTTCAGAAGAAAAAAGCAGAGTGACAACAAGTAACAGTAAAGTAGTTATTTTTTTCATATTTATCTCCTAAACCAAATCTTTTTTCTCAAAAATTTTGTACCCAAAAAAAGCAAAAAGCAGCCCAAGCAGCAGTGGATATGCTATAGAGAGCAGTACAAAGGTACTTTGTGAAACAGAGTCCAAAATATAAAATGCCACAGGCCCCATCACTGTTAACTGTGGATCAAAAAGAGAAATAGCCGCAACACGAAAAATCTCCATAGGATTGATCAAACTGATAAAGATGATAATCCCTTCAGCAACACGCTGCTGCATCATCAATGAAATAAGTGCTATATCTATAAAGGCAAGTAAAAATATCCAGATGAAAAAAGCAATGCCAAGTGCTACTTCAGATGATTTGACAAAAGAAGAGATAAAAAAAGCAATCCCCAAAAATGTTGCACTCATCGCAAAAAGGAGTCCTGTATATAAGAAGAAGATATTCCACGGAATAGCGGCACCCTTAAAAGCTCCATAGATGACAGCGATAATCATCGCAAAAACTACCGGTAGATAGACTGTTATAAATCTTCCGATGATTTTTCCCCAATAATACTGCTTCAGTGAAATTGGAAAGGAGAGCATATACTCCAAAATATGGCTGTCTCTGTCTCCTGAAATCGAACGTACTGTCGTAATGAGTATAAAAATAGGCAAAATTACAATGGTAATTTGAATATACATCAGAAGCAGTCGACTCAGACCGCTAAAACCCATCACCTGTGATTCAGTTACACCTGCTATAAAAAACAGAGCGATCAATCCGCCAAAAACCAAAGAGTAAACCAGAAACCATTTTGCCCGAATCGATTCTTTTAGATCCAGATAGGCTATTAAATATAAATTTTTCATCTACAACCTCTCATCGGAAACTATCTTTCCCAAGTCCATATATATCTGTCTGTTGATGAGCTCTTTTACCTCTTCGAGTCTGTGTGTTACAAAGAGCAACACCTTCTCCTCTTCATTCTGCTTTAAAAGTCTGTAAAAATCATCTCGTGCTTTTGGATCAAGGTTTGCCGTCGGTTCATCATAAATGATAATATCACTCTCTTTTGCCAAAGAGATGGCAATAAGCAGTTTTTGCTTCATCCCGCCGCTTAGCTTGAAAAAAGATTTATTCAGATTCGTATTGATATCGAGCTTCATCTCATTTGCATAGTGCTTAATACGTTCTTTATCAACATTTGTACTCACGCAGATATACTGCAACAACTCTTCAATGCTAAGCTTGATTGGAGGCGGCAGCTGTGGAACAAAGCTGATATGTTTGAGTACCGCAACACGCTGTTTTATAGGGTTGAGTCCATTAATGAGCACCTCTCCAGCATCTGGGTGATAATACCCCATAATAGAGCGGATAAGTGTAGTTTTTCCGGCTCCATTTGCACCCATCAAGGCGATAGATTCATTTTTATTAAATTCACAGTTGATATTCTCAAGTGAGATATGTGAACCAAACTTCTTTGTTACATTGTTTACTTTTATCATAGCTACACCAAACTTTTGAGTCTAAAGTCAAAATTAAGAGCATCTTCATGGCATACATCGATGCAGCGTCCACAGAGCGTACAATCTGCACCGGTAATATATTCACGAGTGATTCCCTCTTCTTCTCTTTGTTTATCATATTTCGCTTTTGTAATCTCTAGCACTTGATTCTCAAAACAGACATCGTGACAAACCATACAGTGGTCACAGTTATCATTCCATTCAACCCGCAGTGCTGAGATTTTTCCTATCATACCATAAGTTGTTCCTATAGGACAAATATATGTACACCAGGCACGGCGTGAGAAAAATACCTCAAAAGCAAGCACGACAACGACCCAGATAAGTGTAAGACTCCAGCCATAGGCAATCGCTCTACTTAAAATACCGACAACATTGAAAGTCTCAAATACCAAATAACCGCTTGTAAAAGAGAGAATGAGAAAAATAGCCCAAAAAGCATAACGAATACGATGATCGAACTTTCTATTTTTTATAATTTTTTTATGCACAAGCGTATCATGCCACTTTTCACCTATCTCACTCAAAATGCCGTATGGACAGACCCATGCACAGTATGTACGTCCTCCAACAAGAATATAGAATATAACGATTGTACTCACCCCGATTATAATATTGATATGCAGATGATGCTCCGCCATCAGCATCTCCAAGGTCGTAAAAGGATCAATCAGGTGAAATCCCAGAAAACGTGAGCCGCTCAGTGTTCCCTCAAGTGTCTGTATATCAATAGCAAACGATAAAAAGAAAAGCAGATGAATTGCAAACACAAGTATCCACCGCTTCATACGATAGCTCAAAACCGTTTTCCCATCTCTTGTTTTGTTGAAAAAAGTTGACCAGAAGGTAGTTCTTCTTATCGTTTCTCTATTGTTATACTTATCCATCATCTTATCCTATAATCTCTTTTATTGTTCGTTTTTCAGTGCCTCTGCACGCGCCGGGAACTCTCCTATCTCATCAGCAAACTTTCTCAAGTCATCTTTGGACATATGCAGCAGCAGTCCCTTCATAACCATATTTTCTTTACGACCTGATTTGAAATCTTCCAGTTTTTTATAGAGTACATCAGCACTTTGTCCAAAGAGTTTTGGTCCCATCAGTTTTTTCCCATACTGCATTCCGCTTCCATCAACACCATGGCATGAAGCACATTTACTTTTATAGGCATCACTTACTTTAAAGCCTCCGATATTTCCAGCCTTCTCACGCAGCGCACTCAGCTCCTCAGCCTCTTTTTCTCTATCACTTTTCTCTTCAACTGTGGCAACCTGTGCAGCTGTTCTGTTACCAAGGTCTGCGATAACTTTACCATGCTCTCCACCATTATAAGCACCGCCGTTCATAGCTGTCCATGCCATCAGACCAAAAATTATCAGTGTCAAAATCCCTACAATTATATTTTTCATTATTTGTTCCTCATCTGTTTAATTTCTTTGTTAAAGTTGTATATCTCATTTGCCATGCTTTTTATCTCTGCATCGCTCATCATATTGATAAGATCGTTCATCAAAGGATTTGACTTTTTACCGCTCTTAAAATCCTGAATCCTTCCATAGATATAATCAGCATCTCTCTCCAAAAGTGATGGTCCGATAATGCCGTTTGCATAATCATTATGGCAAGGTGAACATCGCACGATAAAGTTCTTGCTCAGTTTTTTTACAAGCATAGAGACCTTCACCTCTTCATAAGGAGAACGCACATGCATATTTGCATCGACGGCTGTTCGTGGGCGTACTCTGACAGAGGCATCTTTATTTGCCGGCTGTGCATTTTGATCATATTCGCTCTTCTCTCCATAATCATAATAGTATGAGCTTCCTTTTGTTTTGTCGCCGCTCTTTTGTTCTACCTTTATTGCATGTGCATCACTGTTTTGGACTATCTCTATCTTTGGTGCAGCTGAGGCAGCCTGCGCTGCTTTTTGCTTTTGTGATTTTTCCTGCGAGTCATCACTACATCCGCTAAAACCGACAATCAATATAAAAGACGATGCTAAATATAAACTCTTCATTTTCATTTCCTATGCTTTATTATAATACTCTTCATACGTTACTCGTGGTTTTACGACAATAGATGGTGTCTGTGTCGGACATATCTCTTCACATGCACCACAACCGATACAACCATCATATATCTCCGGTCTGTTTCCACCACCACTATCTCTTACCATAGAGATAGCACTCAGAGGATTTGGAACAGGACAGATATCTGCACAAAGTGTACACTCTTTTCCTTCATATCCACTCATGCGCTCAAGCAGTTGCAGCTCTAACTCTGTTACATTGTTGACAGATGCTGTAAACTCTTTCATCGGCTCAAGATAGTTATCCGGAACAGGAGTATTATTCATCGCCAAGCATCTATCTGGGAACTCTAAAACAGCTATACCCATTTGAATATCTTCTGCTTTTTCACAGCTATGATCCAAAGCCCCGCTAGGGCATGCCAAAACACATGGTACGGCATTACATGCGTAACACCCTCGCTTTGTTGCATCAATATATGGCGTGCCGACACCATGCCCTTGGGCAATGTCTGCAAGTTCAATAGAGTGGTAAGGGCATACCTGAAGACACTGTCCACACTTTATGCAGAGTGCCAGGAACTCTTTTTCAGGCACTGCCCCAGGTGGTCGCAATCTATTTTCAGCATGCAGCACATAAGGGCTAAATACAACACCGCCTCCTAACACAAGTCCCAGTATTCCTAAAGTAGAGTACTTGATAAACTCTCTTCTATCAGTTTGTACTTTTTTTGCCATACTATCTTCCCTTCTTTAAAATATTTTACTCACGCGTGGTTTGTCATCTTCCATCAAAAAGAGCGGTTTTGTAAATGGTGCCAGTTTTGCTAAAAAGTTCAGCAAAGATATCACCGGTGAGCCATAAAAAAACTTTACATCCGAATTATACATCCATAACTGGTCTGCATACTGATAGACTTTATGTGGTGTATCACCGATGCCGTCGTTATTTTTATCAAATCCTTCATAATTATCCCAGTAATTAAACGCTATCTCATTCTCATTTGTTTTTGAGCCTCTACTGTCATTGACAATATCTTCAATATTTCCTGCAATGATATTGTTCTTGATAATATTATTTTCACTCAGTGAGTGAAAATGTATCGCTTCTGAATTATATAAAATCTTATTGTTCTCTATCCAGTTATGCGTATCCGGTTCAAAAGGGCTTCTGTCAATGTAAATTCCCTGTGCACAGTATAAAACCGTATTATCTTTGATCGTAAAGTTTGAGGCATCTTTAAGTCCTATGCCCATTCCCGTTGCACCCTGAGAACTTTTAACGATATTACCTATTGCGATGGAGTCTTGTGAGTACATAAAGAAGATACCCACAGAGTTTAACTCATAGGTGTTGTTTTTTATCAGGTTTTTCCCTGCATACATAAAATGCAGAGAGTATCTGTTGTGTTTGCCGTAATTATCGACTATCTCATTGCCATGCGAATACCAAACAACCATATCGCGTGATTTTACCAAGGAGTTGGCTCTGATGATATTGTCATTTGAATACCATAGTCGAAGACCATCTCCACGCAGACCAAGCGGCAGATCTTTTGAACTTATATAGTTATTAGCAACTAAGGAGTTATGTACCATCTGCATGTCAATTCCAAAAAGACAATCATCGATAGTACAATGACTTATCTCACATTGTGAAGCATCGCTAAGAGAGATCGCAGCATCAACTTTTTCATGTCTGTTGCCACTGTTGATAATCTTTAGGTTCTTGAGAGTCACATATGAACTCGTCACTTTTATAACCGTACCTTTATTCTCACCATCAATGATAACCCCCTCATCTTTACCTATAATGGAGAGAGGCTTATCTATAACGACAGAACCCTTATAAACTCCGGCAGGGAGTTTTAAGATCGAGCCTTGTGGCGCTTTGTCAATAGCATCTTGCAATAGATTATCTGCACTTAATGTTGTAACACTAAGAAGAAAAAATGCAAGTGCTAAAAATTTCATTTTATTTCTCTGCTTCCATCTCTTTAAATGCTTTTTGTTTTGCAAAAAATGCAAGAATACTAAGCAAACTGACCGCTACAAGCATATAAAAGCCAATTGTAGGATAGGAGTGCGTTGTAAACTGTGCAATTTTTCCATCTCCAAAAACAGTAGGCATAAAAGGTTTTATTTTAAAAGCTCCCCAATCATGCAAATTATGTCCAAACCAATAGAGCCAATAGGAGTAATCGGCTATAAAGATAAGCGGCAATGCAGCAGGAATAAGCATAATATAGTTCAAATATTTTTTATCGTATGCAATGAAAAGAATAATCCCTAAAGAAAGAAATAAAAGTGCATAGATACCGATAGCACGTTCAAAATGACCACCTACCCACATTGGATCCATTCCAACATAGTGGTTGATTGTATTCATCTCATGTACTTCTCCACTGTAACCGTCAAAATGGAAATAGACGGGAATTCCCTGTGGAAAAGCCTCTTTTGGATAGTTAGGTGCTTCAAGAGAAACAGCCCAAATCGGCAGTGATGCTACACCAATCTCCGAGGCGCTCTCTATCATCTTTTCTAAATCGTTATGAGCCTCTTTTGGTGTAGTGACACTCTTATATCTTCCTTGATTGTAAAGATTCCAAATTGTTTTGCTAAATGATGAGACCTCATCAGCTTTTCCTGCATCTATTTTATTTAACGTTTCATGAAATGCAATCATTGGCAATGTAAATGAAAATGTTAAAATGAGCAGAGCTAAAGTAGCAAAAATCTTAGCTTTGATTAAACTAGGGTGCATAGCGTTTCCTTCATATGAATTCTAAATAAAAATCTATTGTTATAATTAATTATAAAGTTAATTATAGACTGAACTTATTGTATCGAAAGTTTACATGAAAATTAATGATATATATCAATGTATAATAGAAAACGAGAGAGGAGAACTCCTCTCTCAAAATGTAGAAGCTTATTCCTCTTAGAATAAGTTAGCATTTTCATCGACCCATTTAAGGTATTCGATGATGTTTTTCGTCTCTTCTTCACTCATATGTTGATTAGGCATTTTTAGATTAAAGTAATCAATCATACTTTTAACATATGGATCTTTATATTTAGATGCTGGGTTCATGATAAAATCTTTTACCCATTTTTCTGCATTTTCATGTCTCATAAGAACACCTGTCAAGTCAGGACCAGATGACACTTTACCAATTACGTGACATCCACCACATCCACCTTCACCAAATGCTCTCTCACCAGCTGCTGCTGCAGGAGATTGCGGCGTTGCAACTTTTCTTACAAGAAGATCTTTCGCACGAATACCAACATCCGCAGTTTTAACCATGTACTGCCAGATCATATTTTCAAACAGAACAGCTTTTTCATAATCACCGGCTTTTACAGCTGCATCAGATTTTTTCTTCTGCTCAGGAATTTTTCCATACTGATCAAGGGCATCTTCAACCAATGCTTTTACTGTTGGGTATTTTTCATAGTGATTCTCTTTTAAGAATTTCACTACCGATTGAATAACTGCATCTGTTGCATTATTTACTGCAACTGTTTTGTCATATTCAGCTTTTAACTCAGCTTTTGACATTTTTTTCATTTTCAGTTTTTGTGCACTTACATATTTTTTATTAGGGTCTTTAACCATAAGGTAACCCATCATCTCTAAGTGAAGTGCAGAACAGAACTCTGTACAGTAGTAAGGAAATACTCCCTCTATATCTGCTTTAAATTTCAACTCAGCAGTCTCACCTGGCTCGAGTGATGCATGAATATCGAAATTATCAACTGTAAAACCATGTGTCTCATCTTGTGCACGTTCAAGATTTGTCAAATAAATAGTTACAATATCACCTTTATTTACTGTAATTCTCTCAGGATTGATGTGAGATCTTACAAGTGTTGCATAAACAGTTACTTTGTTCCCTTTTCTAACGATTCTCTCTTGACCTGCTAAAGTTTTACCAACATGCGGTTTACCGGTTTTTGTATTTGTACCCATTTTATAGCGAACTGCAGGGTGAAGCTTACTTGCACGAATAGCTACTGCCTGGTGTGGCTCACCTAATGGTAACGGCATATCAACAAGGAGATCCATTTTTTTACCGCTTACATCGATCAACTGGTGATTTTGCGGATGTAATGGCCCAACAGGATCAAATCTGTCAATTGCGAGTTTGTTTAAAGAGATGATATATTTCCCTTGTGGGTCAGCAGATTTTCCTTCCATTCCACAAAGGTGTCCAACGTTATAGTGAACATTCTCTTTATCTAAAACTTTGAGTGTTTTATAGTTCCATTTTACGATTTGAGAATCAACGTAAAGAGAAGTATAAATTTCACCGTCAACATTTGAGTACTGGTTATGCAGTGGCCCAAGTCCCAACTCCACTTGACCATGAAGTGATTTTTTCATATCAAGAATTGGAATTCCATACGGATCTTTCCCAGCATACTCTTTGTTTTTAATAAGCTTTTTGATTTTACTCCATTTATAAACAGAAGCGTGTGTATCTAGCTTACCACAAACTGTAATATATTCACCATTTGGTGAAACATCAACACCATGCGGTGATTTTGGCTCTGGAATTAAAAAAAGACAGTTATTTTTTACTGCTACGTCCATTGGAATCACTTTAATTCCATTGACCATTTTATAATTCTTTTTATTTTTAGCGAGCTCAGCTAATTTTTTCCAGTTATATACATGCAAGAAGTCAGTATCATTTCTTGACATACCTGCTTCAAACGGAGGCATACCAACTTCGATACCACCTGTATACATTTCTGAGTTAAATGAGTTTGTAAATCCCCAACCATAAGATGCACCTTTACCTGCATCACTTAAATCCTGCATATATGGAGGCAGTTCAAGCACAAAAGAGTCTTTTTCTTTAATGCGCCCTTTTTTACTGTCAAATTTCCATAGAGTTACACCACCACGATATGTCTCTTTGTACTCTTCGATTGGATGGTAGTTATTATCAAACGGGGCAGCATATTGACATGCTTCAATGATGTACTCAGAGTTAGGTGTAAAGAATGAACCACCATGTTCTGATTTGAAAACAGGATTGACAACAATCTGTTTTGTCTCAAAGTCATGCAGGTCGATAATAGCAATACGAGGATTGGCTTTATCATTGATAGCTAACCATTTTCCGTCATATTTCCCATCTTTTTCAGATAGACCAGGGTGGTGCGTATCTCCCCAGTTTATTTCACGTCCGCGAATGTTACCCTGACGTAAAATCTTTTTAGAATCTTCATCGTATCCATATCCTTGCCATGGCTCTGGCGTAAATACAGCGATATACTTTAAAATTCTCATAGTTGGAACACCGTAAACAATTATCTGTCCACTTTGTCCACCAGAACTAAATACAATAAACTCATCTCTTCCACCTGATGGTGTATAAGTTTTTGCAGCACGAATGACATCGTTTTCCGTAAGTCCCCTTGCTTTCATCACTTTTTGCAGTTCTCCCCCAATAGCAGCAGATGCAACTGTTGCCGCTAGAGACGTCCCAACAATAAGTGAAGTCAGCTTACTTAAATGACTAGACATTTTATTCTCCTTCATTTCATTTTGAGAATTTTCTCAAATGATAGGAAAATAATAATACACAAATCGCGTGAAAAATTTGACTCAGGTCAAATTAGTAAACTAATATCTTTTTTTAAGCTTTTGAGTTTATTTGAAGAGAGGCTGAGTTCATCAAGTGTTTCAATAAGAACATCCTCTTTTTTCAAGAGTTCTTTGTCGATATTTTCACTCGTTTGCATCGCTGCAATAAGCTCTATCAGGTTTTCAATCTTCTCTTCAACATCTTCTAAGGCATCAACACTGCCCTGGATGGATTTTTCTGCATATGTGATTGACTCATTTATGTTTTGAACTAAGAAGTTAAAATCATTGGCAGCCTCAGAAACATCTTGAACATTTCCTTCGGTTTCAATTGGCTGCACGCCCTTAACCGTTGATTTTTTGATAATACTTTTGGATGTTTTTAAAAACTTTTGAATAAATCCCAACAGACCTTTCAACTGTGTAAAAAGGTAAACAAGGAGCAAAAGCAGTGTCACAAAGAGAGTTATCTGTATTATTCTGTTTTTCTTTTTACTCTTGTCAAAATACTGTTTATGCATTGTTATGAGTCTGTCAAATGCAACAATTAAGTCTAGATTTGCATTATAAATTTGATTGACAAGCTTTTGTAATATAATATTCGTATAGCCGTTATGTACCCGGCTCACATCCCTGAACTTCTGTACAAGCAGGTAGAAACGGTTCCATAAAACAATAATTTTTTGTATTTGATCGCGGATATCGGCATTGTCCAAATCTTCTAATATCTCTTCTTTTTTATTGACATTTGCAACAAATGATTTAATAGACGCATCAAGTTGCTGCGTTGATGCATGTTTATTGTTGTAGATATAAAAAATATTTTTGGATATCTCCTGCGTAAATGCCTTTTGCTCATTGATTGCCTTTAGGAGTGTTAGACTGGCATCATTTTCTTCTGCAATATGTTTTGAATAGAGTGCCAAGATGACAGAGAGTACAAATATAAGCGCACTGATAATTTTTATTTTATTCATCTACCTTGTCCTTGTAAATTTCTTCTAATGCCTCTGCATCCAAAACTTCAACTTTTCCATGTATTATAGCAATAATATTATTGCGTTTGAGTCTGTTTAGTACACGAGAAAGCGTTGCAGGCTGTATATGCAGCATCAAAGAGATATCATGACGTTTGAGTTTGTTAAACATCGCAAGATCCTCACGCAGCATCATACTCACCTTTGAAACTGCGTCAAAAAGAAACTCTCTGTTTATCAGTGACTGCATCTGCAGAGATCTCTCTAAGAGTGCTGCAGTAAATTGATGACACAAAATATGTTGGTCCAAAAACAGTTCTTTGAATTTTTTATAATTTATTTTCAGGACTTGGGAATCTTCAACAAAAGATATATTTGAAAAAGAGCGCAGCGTGAACGCTTCTGTACTTGAAATCTCTGAGAGCATAGAGTTTTCATAAATGTAGTAGAGAAAAATCTCATTATCATGTTTATCAAGTTTATAGGCCTTGGCCAAGCCTTCTACCAAAAAACAGAGTTCTGATGTCTCATCTCTTTCATAGTAAAGAATATACTCTTTTTCATACTGTTGCACAGTTGCCAAAGAAGCAAGTTTTTCAAGCTGATCTGCAGTGAGACTTTGGAAAAATGTGTGTTTCACGATAATCTCTTTTACAGACACATCAAACCTATTTCATACTTTTGTATGCACATTTCTCTTTAGTGATATCAAAACGAAACAGTGTTCTTTTTGTTTTCGCACTTTGATAAAGATAGGAAATATTGATACCTGATTCCAAAAATCTCTGTGACGACTGACAGACACCTTGTGTCACAACTTTTTGCATACGGGTATGGTCTTCTTTTATAATGGCTTCATCACTCTTAGCGCCGGTATTTATACTAAACGTATAAATTAAAGTAGCGTCTTTATTTGTAATAGATAAGAGTGTTGTATATTTGTCAATTCTTTGGGGAAGTGTTTTAGAAAGCTCTTTTGCTGCTAAAGAAGCAACTAAAACCTTTTGTTTTTGCAGTTGTTCTTTTGGAAGCTCTTGTGCCTGTATCTGCGGCTCTTTCGCAGAGACAGACAGAGCAAGGAGTAATAAAGCACATTGTATAAAAAACTTTTTCATTCTTTTCTCCGACTCAGTTTAGAAGAATTATACCTTCTCAACTCTCATAAAAGAATGATATGTGTCAATAAATGCGTTTACTTTTTCGGCACCACATACATATTGTAGTATCGGCCTTCAAATTTCGGTGGTTTTTCCATAACGGCTATATCTTCCACCATTGGCCAGACACGCTCAAGCACCTCACGGGCTGCTTCTGGGTGTGCCATTTCACGACCACGCAAAAATACTCTGAATTTCACATGCTTTCCTTTTTCTAGGAATTCACGTGCATGCTTCACTTTGTAAGCGATGTCATTTTCTGCAATTTTTACAGAGAGTTTAATCTCTTTGACATCGATCTTTACTTGATTTTTTCTCTGTTCTTTGAGTTTTTTCTCTTCTTGGTATTTAAACTTACCGTAATCCATGATCTTAGCAACAGGCGGTTTTGCATTTGGTGCTATCAGGACTAAATCAAGCCCCAACTCATTTGCTTTTATCATAGCCTCATCAGTAGAGATGATGCCTAAGCTCTCTCCACCATCTACATTACATCTTACTTCAGGAACACGGATGTCATCATTCATGATGACGCGGTCTTTGTTTTTACTCAAAAATTTACCTCGTTTATTTTAGTTTGTATAAGCTGGAGGAACTCCTCTTCGCTCATAGTGTATTGCTCTCTAGTACGTCTGTCACGGATCGCAACTGTCTTGTTTTCAATCTCTTCATCCCCAATGACTACAATCATAGGAACACGAGTTTTCTCTGCAGTTCTGATTCTTTTGTTTAAAGAATCGTTCTTCGCGTAGATTTCACTATCGGCATTAATGTCGATAAGTTTATCTGATAAAAGCTTAGCATATTCTTTATGACTCTCCGCAACAGGTACGATTGCAACTTGTGTAGGAGCAATAAACATCGGAAACTCTCCGGCATAATGCTCTGTCAAAATTCCTATGAAACGCTCAAAAGAGCCAAGAATTGCGCGGTGAATCATAACTGGCTGAATCTTGTCATTCTCTTCGCCGTTGTATTCAAGTTTGAATCTTTCCGGAAGATTAAAGTCCAACTGAATTGTTCCACACTGCCACTCACGTCCGATGGCATCTGTGATTTTAATATCGATTTTTGGCCCATAAAATGCGCCTCCGCCCTCATCGATCTCATAAGGAAGCTCATGTTTATCCATTGCAGCTTTGAGTGCATTTGTAGAGATCTCCCACACTTCATCACTTCCAACAGCTTTCTCAGGACGCGTTGAGATCATCATTTTATAGTCAAACTCGAATGTTGACATAATCTTATCTACAAAATCAACTACTTCAATGATCTGCTCTTCGATCTGATCGGCACGACAGAAAATGTGTGCATCATCCTGCGTGAACTCACGCACACGGAAAAGCCCGTGCAGTGCGCCTGTGAGTTCATGACGATGCACAACACCATACTCAAAGTATTTAATCGGCAAGTCACGATAGGAGTGTAATTCATCTTCATATACTTTAATATGCCCGACACAGTTCATCGGTTTGACACCAAATTCAAGCTCATCGATGTGTGTGAAGTACATATTTTCGCCATAGTTTTGATAGTGCCCTGATGTTTTCCACAAATCTGAACGCAGCATCTCAGGTCCACGCACAGGTTCATAGCCGCGTTTTCTATGTGCTTTAAAAAGCAGTGACTCTAAACGTGCACGCAAACGACCACCGGCAGGCAGCCAGATGGGAAAACCAGCCCCTACCTCTTCACGGAAAGTAAAGAGCTTCATCTCGTTTCCAAGCTTACGGTGGTCACGCTTTTCGGCCTCAGCCATCATCGTCATATAATCTTTGAGTGCCTCTTTTGTTGCAAATGCTATACCATATATACGAGTAAGCATCTCATTTTTAGAATCTCCACCCAAGTAAGCACCCGAAATCTTTGTCAACTTGAAATAACGAATAAGCCCAATGTTTGGCAAGTGAGGTCCACGACAAAGATCCTCGAACTCTCCTTGTTTATAGATGCTGACATCCTCATCAGGAATCATATCAAGCACAGCTTGCTTGAGGTGATCACCCTTAAACTTCTCACGTGCTTCGTCTTTAGAGATGACATACCGTTCAATTGGGTACTTTTTCTTTGCAAAAGAGAGCATCTGTTTCTCGATTTTTTTCAAATCTCCCTGCCCTATCTCAGCCGAAGTTTTAAAATCGTAGTAGAAACCCTCATTTACAGTCGGTCCAACATAAAACTCTGCATCAGGGTAAAGCGACTTTATCGCCTGTGCCATTAAGTGAGCTGTGGAATGGCGAAGCACCTCTAAAGCTTCAGAAGAGTTATCTAATTCTATCTCCTCGCCTTTGAGTCCAAGCTCCTCAGCAGTCTGTAAATCTACTATAGTGTCATTATATTTTATTGCTATTGCGCTCAATTTTATTCCTATAATTCAGTTTTTAATACTGCACCGTTTGATGCGTTAGATACAAGAAGCTGGTAGCGTTTGAGCCATTTTGATTTGACTTCGTTTTTATATGGTTTATATGCCGCTCTTCTTCTTGCTATCTCTTCTTCACTTACATTAAGTTGTAAGATGTGCTTGTCAACATCGAGCTCAATTTCATCGCCGTCTTCTATTAATGCGATAAGTCCACCTTCTGCAGCTTCAGGAGAGACATGACCGATTGATGCACCTTTTGTAGCACCACTGAATCGTCCATCAGTAATAAGTGCAACACTCTCACCAAGTCCCATACCTTGAATAAGTGCCGTAGGGGCTAGCATCTCTTGCATACCCGGACCACCCTTTGGGCCTTCATAACGAATAACGACAACATCACCCGCTTTTACTTTTTTACTCATAATGCCCGCAATCGCTTCTGGCTGTGAATTAAAGCAGATAGCACTCCCTTTAAAGTGACGCATACTGTCAACAATTCCAGCTGCTTTGATAACCGCACCCTCTTTAGCCAAGTTACCAAATAAAATTGAGAGTCCGCCAACCGCTGAGTAGGCATTTTCATTCGTATGGATAATAGAAGTGTCTTTAATCTCGGCATCTTTTATACGCTCACCAAGTGTCTCACCTGTAATAGTCAATGCATCCAAGTTGAGAATGTCACCTCTGCGTGAGACCTCTTTCATAACGGCATTTACACCGCCTGCATCATCGATGTCTTTCATATGAACAGTTGTTAATGATGGAGAAATTTTTGCGATATGGGCAACTTTCTCGGCAATTTTGTTGATATTTTCTATTTTATATTCAACATCCGCTTCTCTTGCGATTGCAAGCATATGCAGTACTGTGTTTGAGCTTCCACCCATTGCCATATCGACGACAAATGCATTGTGAACTGCTTTTTCATTCAAAATATTTTTAAAATTATACTTTTCGTTGTTTTCCATCTTTGCCAGCTCAACGATACGCTTAGCAGCTTTTTTTACCATTGCAATACGCTCAGGAGTCATGGCAAGTACCGTTCCGTTACCCGGAAGTGCAATTCCCATCGCTTCACAGAGTGTATTCATAGAGTTAGCCGTAAACATTCCTGAACAGCTTCCTCCGCTTGGGCAGGCTTCACACTCTATCTCATGCAGCTCTTCTTCAGTCATCTTGCCATCATTAAACTGTCCAACCGCTTCAAATGCAGTTGCAAGGTCAATAGGCGTACCATCTTTTTTGTGACCAGCCGGCATTGGACCACCTGAAACAAAAATAGTAGGCACATTCACACGAAGCGCTCCCATTATCATTCCCGGAACGATTTTGTCACAGTTTGGAATACAGATCATTGCATCGAGTTTATGCGCATTCATAACTGTCTCTATTGAGTCAGCGATAATCTCACGCGAAGGAAGGGAGTAAAGCATTCCATCATGTCCCATTGCAATTCCGTCATCAACACCGATCGTGTTAAATACAAAGGGAACACCGCCCGCTTCACGGATAGCCTCTTTAACAATCTCTCCATATTCATGCAGAAAAAAATGTCCCGGAATAATGTCGATGTAAGAGTTTGCAATCCCGATAAAAGGCTTGTCAAAGTCCTCATCTTTTAAACCTGTCGCACGCAGTAAAGAGCGATGCGGTGCTTTGTCAAAACCTTTTTTGATGATGTCACTTCTCATTGATGGTCCTTAATAGTCTATAGATATTTATATTTGGATGGGATTATAGCATTTTTTTACTATTTTTAGCTAAAAACTCTTTACAAATAAAAAATAAATCGCTATAATTCCGGCTCACTTACAAATAGTAAGATGAAAATGCGGGAATAGCTCAGTGGTAGAGCACAACCTTGCCAAGGTTGGGGTCGCGAGTTCGAACCTCGTTTCCCGCTCCATTTAATTTACGATTTATAAAAACAGAGACACCCATGCCCGGGTGGCGAAATTGGTAGACGCAGGGGACTTAAAATCCCCCGGTAGCAATACTGTGCCGGTTCAAGTCCGGCCCCGGGCACCACTGATAAAAAACTGAAACTGGTGCCATCGCCAAGTGGTAAGGCCGCAGCCTGCAAAGCTGCTATCCCCAGTTCAAATCTGGGTGGCACCTCCAGTTTTATGATCAAACCTTTCTAAATACAATGTGGATCTTTGGCTGAGTTGGTCGAAAGCACCGGTCTTGAAAACCGGCGAGGGTCACACCTCCCAGAGTTCGAATCTCTGAGGGTCCACCACTTCTTAATCCAATACAATCCAAGTACATCTAAATAAACCCCTTAAATACGAACTTCTATATTTTTATTAGTCTGACTTAATTCAATGTATGCTATAGTAATCCCAACTTTTTAGGGGCTAATTTGAGGGCTTATTTCTTGTAAGCCCCATACTAATCAAAAATAAGCCCCTTTTTTACATAGGGAGTTTTTATGGCACGAATTACAACACCACTGACCGATACAAAAATCAAAACCTCAAAAGCAAAAGAAAAAGACTACAAGTTATCTGATGGTGGTGGCTTATATCTCTTAGTCACTAAAGCAGGAGGTAAACATTGGAAACTCAAATATCGTTTTAACAACAAAGAAAAAAAACTATCTTTAGGGGCTTATCCAAGTATATCTTTATCAAAAGCAAGAGAGCTAAGAGAACATTATAAGTCTCAAATTGCTACAAACATTGACCCTAATGAAGTTCTCAAAAGTCAAAAAACCACTAAAGAACAAGAAGAAATCAAAAATCAAAATACATTTCAAAAAATTGCCTTAAAGAGATTAGCTCAAATTGAATCAGACATTAGTGAAAGCCACTATAAAAGAAGCTACAATGGTTTAGTTAATGATGTATTTCCTATAATTGGGAATAAGCCTATCGATAATGTAGTCGCAGAAGATATTATCTATATACTCCAAGTTATGATGAAACGAGGTGTAAGAAATAGTGCAAAACAGGTTTATCATGCTATTAGCAAAACATTTAAATGGGCTGTCGCAAATGCAAAAGCCAAAAGAAATCCAGCAGCCGATATTGAAGTAAGTGAGATAATAGGTAAATCAAATGAAAAACATTATCCAACTATTACAGATGATATGGGGATCAGGAATCTACTAATTTCAATAAATGAATATACCGGTGAGTATAGTACAAGACAAGCTCTAAAAATGATGGCATATACATTTGTAAGAACTATAAATATTCGCTATTTAGAGTGGAAAGAAATTGACTTTGAAACAAAACTTTGGACAATACCAGAGCATAAAATGAAAGACAGAAAAGAATTTATTGTACCCCTTACAAATACTGTAATAAACCTACTAAAAGATATGAAACTTTATTCAGGTACAGCTAAATATGTCTTTCCAAGTGTTAAAAGTCAAACAACTCCAATGTCTGATGGAGCCTTACTAGGTGCAGTACGACGAATGGGATATTCAAAAAATGAGTTCACACCTCATGGTTTTAGAGCAATGTTCTCAACTATAGCGCATCAAAAAAGTAAGTTTAACTTTGATGTCATAGAAACCCAACTAGCACATAGTGTCGGTAACTCTGTATCAAAAGCCTACAATAGAGCTAAATATCTTGATGAGAGAGTGGAACTGATGCAATGGTGGAGTGATTATCTTGATAATATTCAACAATAATGAAATAGTGAAATAGTTAGGTTAATCGAAGTCCTATCTTATATACTTTATAGAAAATTAAAAGTTTTTCCTTTAAACTATATAAAAATAAAGTTCAAAAGAAAACTATATGCAAATATACATAGAAGCAGACGACATTATAAAAGAAGATACTGAAGATATAATATTAGAAAAAACAGATTATCTTCGTATACTAGTTCTCCAAGCTAAAAGTATTAATCATGGATGGAATCCCACAATATCACAATTATATTTTAATACATCATATCATAATGCAGTTATTATATTAAAGAGCAACAAACAAATATCAAAATTAATTAAGATGTTACCACTACATAATAAAAATCATTTCATTATACTTGACAACATAATTGACAACATAAAACATGAACAAGATGGTTTGTCGGATTTATTTACCAAAAAATCTAGAATTAATGCCTTAAAAAATAACAATCATTATTTTGCAAAATTTCATCAAGAAAACATAAAAAATGAACAAAATGATTTTATTCAAAAAGTGTAGACACGCATCCTATTTGGACA
>VCAX01000040.1 GCA_013607665.1 Campylobacterota bacterium
TTTGTTTTATTTTTCATCGGATTTACCTAATACTGAGTGGAAATATATGCAAGAGCAGTTGAAACTTGAAGTAGCAGATGGTAAGGTCTCGTTTTATACAAAATATAGTTTTAATCTTGATGATATCAATGCTACAAAAATCCAAAGTTTGCATCTTGCTCTTGAAAATTTGCGGATAAAACCAAAGGCAAAAGATCATGATATTCTGAATCTTGAGAGTCTCTATGTAAAAAATGCCACGCTGTTGCCTATGCAGCAAAAAGTGCATATGGAAAAAACAGGTGTGTATGGATTGCGTGTAAAAGCTGTGCGCAGTTCTGATGGAGTGCTTGACTGGGTAGAGTACCTTAAAACAGAAGGTGAAGATACCAATGCGACGCAGCAAACTGCTGCACAAGAGAAGCATGAAGCAAAAGCGTGGGATGTGCGACTGGATGCTCTAGCACTAGAGAAGATCAGTCTGTTCTTTAAAGATCAGGCAGTCGAACCAAATGTAGTGACAAAAGTAAATGAGCTCAATCTCTATGCACAAAATATAAGCCTCTCAGGAGAAAAGCCCTTTGCTTACCAGATAGAGGCGGATATAAACAAAGGTGCATTGTGTGATATCAATGGAACATTAGCGCATAAACAAGTAGCACTGACGAGTAATATTAATTGTCGAGATATCGATATAGCCCATTATCGTCCCTATATCGACCAAGTGGCAAATGCAAATTTAAAAAAATATGACCTTGCCTTAGAGCGGGCATTTTTAGACTTCCAAGCAGATCTTCGGGTTGATGAGAACGAAACTATGGCACTGCTTGTCAATGATGCGAATGTGAGCCTTAAAAAGCTGCTTGTTGGCAAAAAAGAGTACAAATGAACAGCTTTTGGCATGGCAAGATTTTACTATACGGGGAGTGCAACTCTCTACTGCGAAAAAGGAGCTCTTTATTACTGATGTGGCTTTAAACAAAATGCTTGTAAACATTGTACGTCAAAACAGTGGTATGTTGAACGTAGCGGACATCGTTGAGGTAAACAAGAGCAAAAAGAAAAGAGAAGACAAAAAAGCGAAAAGTACAGAGCCTTACAGTGTAAAAGTGGCACAAATAGAGCTCAATGATGCACAGATAAGAGTCTTGGACAAGAGCCTCACGCAAGCACGGAAGCATGCAGTGGATAAAATAAACATCAAAGTAAATGATTTTGACATTAAAAAAAGAAGCTGGCTCTCCTACAAGGCTTCGATGCGCTTAAACAGGAGCGGCATACTTAAAGCGCGCGGAAAACTGCGTCATACACCTTTGAAGCAGAGCGGTGAGATAAGTGCGCAAAAGATTGCGCTTAAGGCATTGACTCCCTATCTTCAGGAGCAGAGTTTTATCTCTGTTGATGATGGCAGGCTCTCCTTTAAAGTCAAAGAGAGTTATCTGCCTTCAAAACGATATCCAGATTTAAGAATGCATGGAGAAGTAGTACTGAACTCTCTTTTTGTTAGCGATACAAACGATGCAAACAGTTCTTTTTTCTCACTCAATGAGCTGCGTGTGAAGCCTTTTACTTTGGAGCTCTTTCCAAACAGACTCTATGTTGATGCTGTGGATATTGATTCATTTTATGTCGCAGCAAAAATCGATGAGAACAAAAGTCTCAATTTTGCACAGTTGATGAAAGAGAAAAAGAGTGAAACAACGCAGAAACCTGAACAAAAGTTAGAACCCTTTGCTGTCAAAATTGCCAAAGTAAACGTAAAAAACGGGAGTGCCGAGTTTCGTGATTTTTCTCTGCCCATCAAGTTTAAAACGAATATTCATGACCTAAACGGAGCACTCTATGCACTCTCAAGTTCCCCTGGAGATACCACTTACATAGACATCAGCGGAGAGGTCGATAAGTATGGCTCTACAAAGCTCAAAGGGAGTGTGGACAGCTTCAATCCAAAAGAGTATACAGACATGCGGTTTGACTTTAAAAATCTCGACCTGCATGCAATGAGCGGCTACAGTGCTTCGTTTACAGGTTATGAGATAGAGTCAGGCAAGCTCTATCTTGACCTTGGATACAATATTTTACATGCAAAGCTCAATGCTACGAACAACATTATGATAAAAAAGATAAAGCTCGGCAGAGAGATTGAGGGTGAAAATGTCAATCATCTCCCACTTGGGTTTGTCATTGGCCTCTTGGAGGATAATGAGGGCATTATAGATATCGATATGCCAATTGAGGGAAATGTAGATGAGCCGGATTTCAAATATGGTGCACTTGTGTTGAAAACAGTGGGAAATCTCATTGCAAAAGCGGTTGCGTCTCCATTTAAATTCTTAGGTTCGATGATGGGGCTCGATGGCGAAGCATTGGAATTTATCGCTTTTGAGTTTGGTAAAAATGACATCACACCGCCACAGCGTGAAAAACTTGATAAAATCGCAAAACTCATGAGAAAACGCCCAAAGATCACTTTAACAATAAATGCCGTCTATGATGAAAGAGATGACAAGAAAGCAGTGAAATTACAAAAACTTGTAGCAATGGTTATGAAAAAAAGCGGCGATGAAAATGCTAAAAGTGCTAAAAACGCTCTGAATATCGATGTACTTGAGGATGTCTATGCGCAGCTGCGTGATGATGGTGCACTTGATGTTCTAAAAACGAAGTTACATAAAGAGTATGAAAATGAAGATGCATTTAACAGAGCCTACCAAAATGCGCTCATAGAGCTCTGCACGCAGATACAACCGTTAGAGAAAAGAGAACTGGAGAGTTTGGCAAAAGCCAGAGCGAAAAAGATACAAACTTACTTGATAGAAGAGAAATCTTTAGCTACGAAGAGAGTGGTTACAGCTGATGTGATAAAGCAAAATGATGCAGACGATAAAACTGTCCATTTAGGGCTCAATATCGTTGTTGAAAGCTCAGATAAATAATTTTTTGCTATAATTGCGACTCTTATTTATAAAAATTTACAATAAAGGTCAATTATGGCATTTTCACCAGAAAATAGAAAAGGTACTATCTATGGTATCATTTTTGTTGCAATTTTTGCAGCAGCAGCGACTTCTATCGCACAAATTTCATTTGTAAAATCTCTTGGAATTTCTCCTCTTGTAATCGGTATCGTTTTAGGTATCTTTTATGCTAATACTCTGCATAATCATATCCCGAGTGAATGGGGAACAGGTATCACATTCAGTGGGAAAAAGATTCTTCGTTTTGCGATTGTATTTTATGGTTTTAGAATTACGTTTCAGCAGATCATGGAAGTGGGTATGAGTGGTTTTATGGTATCGCTTATTATGCTCTCAACGACTTTTATCTTAGGTACATACCTTGGTATCAAAGCTTTTAAAATGGACAGAGACACTTCAATGCTTACGGCAAGTGGGGCTTCTGTTTGTGGTGCGGCTGCAGTTCTGGCAACAGAACCGGTACTTAAAGCAGAAGGACATAAAACTGCAGTAGCTGTCTCTATGGTTGTGCTTTTTGGTACGATTTCAATGTTCTTGTATCCTGTACTTTATACAACGATTATCGAGCCTGCAACAGGATTTTTACATATGACACCGGAGCAGTTTGGTATCTATGTAGGTGGTACGATTCATGAAGTGGCACAGGTTGTTGCTGTTCCTGCCTCTGTTCCGGGTGCTCCTGAAGTGATGGCTAACTCGGCTGTAATTGTAAAAATGACGCGTGTTATCATGATTGCACCGATGCTAATCGTTCTTGGCATTTACCTCTCTATGCAAGCAAAAAAAACCGGTGGAGCTGCAAGTGGTGTAAAACTTGTTATCCCGTGGTTTGCGGTCTATTTTATCGGTATGGCAGGGTTTAACTCTCTAGACCTCGTGCCGCATAATATAGTGAGCGTTATTAATGAAATAGATACATTCCTTTTGACAATGGCAATGACGGCTCTTGGTATGGGAACAATCTTTTCAAAATTTAAAGGGCTGGGCCTTGCACCGCTTTATACTGCCGGAGCAATGTTTGTTTGGTTAGTAGCAGGTGGATTTGTTGTTACGAAACTTGTAACATCTGCTTTTTAAGAACTCTTAAAAGAGGACTCTTTTTAGCACTTTAGAAAACTATTTGAAAAAAGATTATATAATCTATAAATAAAATTTTCTAAAGGAGCCAAAAAGAGATGTCAGCACTTCCAAATACACTCAACTCTTTTTGGCTATGGCGTGAAGTTTATGCAAAACTTGGCGTCTCCAATCCTGCCTATAAATACTGGAAACAGACACAAACTTTAAAACTTAACAACAAGTACATTTTTATTCAAAAAAATACGCTTCCAAAAAAGCATGAATATGTAGAAGAGATATTGACGGATCTCTCAGGGTATCTGCCAATCAAGTATGCATCAGAGCAGCTCCATGTAAATGAACACCTGTTCACAAGTGATAAAATGCGTCTGCATAAGGAGTTTGAGTATAAGTTTGTAGCAGATGTCAAATTTGTCAATATCAAGAAGTTCTTTCGTGAGAACGGTATAGAGGTCGCAAAAAACTCCATTATCCAATTGGCAAAGCTTAAAGATCTGGAGATTACGCCTGATGCACGGTTTTACAATCTTAAAAATGACTATGGCATAGTGGTGTACAGCTGATGGATCTGTTTTTTATAGAGTTTCGTGATCCGCTTTTTTCTATTATTGTTTTCTTTGCCATTATCTTTATCATCACTTTTTTTTCTTATTGGTGGGGACGTTACAGACGTACACAGGACTCCAGACATCTTGACCGATTTCTACGTCAATTTAAAGCACTTCCCTCAAAAGATGAACTGCAGGTGCTCATCTCAAGTGGGGAACTTTCTGAGAAATCATGGCTGCTTTTGGCAAACGCCTACTATAAAAATGGTGAGAATGAAAAAAGTATAGAGATCTATAACGAAATACTCAATGTCGGCAGCCGCACAAATGCCAAAGAGACAATGTTCTTGCTTGGAAAGACCTATTTTAAGGCAGGATTTTTAGAGCGTTCCAAGCAGATATTTTTAGAGATCCTCAAATCAAGTCCCCGCACACCGCAAGCATTGCATTATCTGTTGCTTGTTTATGAATATATGCGTGATTATAATGCAGCACTCGAGGTGCTTGAGCCGCTTGATGAACTCGATGAAGATACGAGTTTGGAAAAAACCTACCTTTTAACCTTGCAGACACTCAGTGATATGGAGATGCCCCAAGAGCAAAAATGTGAGAAACTTGTAGAGATATATGAAAAGTATCATGCATTGACATATATAATCTTTGAGTATCTCTTTCGCACAGATCCAAAAAAAGCATGGCAGCATCTTGACCTTTCTAAAAGTGAGATTTTAAGTGAGGTGCTTTGGCGCTGTGATGTAAAGGAATTGAATTTAGATATAATTGCAACAAACTCCTATCTGCGTGAACTTTATAGTGCCAGAGGAGATCTGAAACTTGCCAAAGGGAGTACGGTATTTGAATTTGATATTCTCATAAAGCTTGCAGGTAAGGCAAATGCAACGCTTGGCTTTGAATACATTTGCGATAACTGTAAAAGTGTATCTCCTTTTGCTTTTAGTCGCTGCAGCGCTTGTCACGCGATAGACAGTGCAAGAGTTGGGTTGAGCTTGAATAAAGACTATACTAAGGGTATGTATGAAGAAAATAACTCTTTTCAGTGATGGAAGTGCTCTTGGTAACCCAGGCCCGGGAGGCTATGGCGTTGTTTTACGCTATGGAGATAAAGAACGGGAGCTCAGCGGGCAAGAGCCACATACAACAAATAACAGAATGGAGCTTAAAGGTGTCATAGAGGGCTTAAAAGCTTTAAAAGAGCCTTGTGAGGTCGATATTGTCTCTGACTCCTCCTACGTTGTCAAAGGTATCAATGAGTGGCTTGAAGGCTGGATAAAAAAAGACTTTAAAAAGGTGAAGAATCCGGATTTGTGGCAAGAATATATAGAAGTTGCAAAACCGCACAAAATTCATGCGATTTGGGTGCGAGGGCATGATGGTCATGTTGAAAATGAACGCTGTGATAAACTTGCACGCGATGCAGCACAAGAAGCGAAGGATAATTTATAGATGAGGATAGTATGCAGAAAAAAAATAGAGACATTAGAGAAGAAGTTAGGGTATGAGTTTAAAGACAAAAAGCTCATTATCGAAGCGCTGACACATAAAAGTTATAAACAGCCCTACGATAATGAGCGCTTGGAGTTTTTAGGAGATGCAGTTTTAGACCTCGTTGTCGGTGAGTATCTCTTTAGAAAATTTAAAAACTCCGATGAGGGCAAACTCTCAAAGATACGCGCATCTCTTGTGAATGAGACAGGCTTTGACAAATTGGCACGTGCGCTTAATCTGGGGGATTATATACTGCTCTCCAATGCAGAGGATAACAATGGCGGAAGAGAGAAGTCCTCTTTGCTCTCCAATGCTTTTGAGGCGATAATGGGAGCTTTGTATCTTGAGGCGGGGCTTTCAAAAGTAGAGGAGATAGCGATACGCCTTATTGAAGCAAACCACAAAGAGATATCCCTTGATTCTCTCTTTAGAGACTATAAAACAACACTCCAAGAGCTCACGCAGGCTCGTTTTGGCATCACTCCGGAGTATAAGGTCATAGCTTCCCGTGGACCGGACCATAAAAAAGAGTTTGAAGTTGCAGTCTTCATTGAAGACAAAGAGTATGCACGAGCAAGTGGAAAAAGCAAAAAAATAGCACAACAAGAGGCCGCTAAATTGGCAGTTAATATATTAAAAGAGGAAAAATAGTGAACAGTTTTGGAATGAAGTTACGATTCTCGACATTTGGAGAATCCCATGGAAAAGCACTCGGTTGTATCCTCGATGGTGTTCCTGCCGGATTGGAGATAGATGAAGCGTTTATTCAGAATGAACTTGACCGTAGAAAACCCGGTAAAAGCGAGTTTGAGACAGCCAGAAAAGAAGCAGATAAAGTAGAGATACTCTCCGGGGTATTTGAAGGTAAAAGTACAGGGACACCAATTGCGATGGTGATTTACAATACAAATCAAAAGAGCAAGGATTACTCTAACATTAAAGATGTCTTTCGTCCGGGGCATGCAGACTTTACCTATTTTCATAAATATGGCCTGCGTGATTATCGTGGTGGTGGAAGAAGTTCCGCGCGTGAGACGGCTACACGTGTTGCTGCTGGGGCTATTGCAAAGCTGATGCTGCGTGAGCTTGGTATCGAGGTGCTGAGCGGTATCAGCGAAGTGCATGGTATTAAGGCTGAGAAATATGATTATGCCCACGTTAATGAGAGTATTATCTATGCGCTTGATGCAGAGGTTGAAGAGGCACAAAAAGCAGCTATTCTAGAAGCAAAAAATCGCCATGACTCTGTTGGTGGTGTCTCTCGCGTTCTTATTAAAGGGGCTCCTGTCGGACTTGGCCAGCCTCTTTATTATAAACTCGATGGTGTCCTTGCAGATGCTATGATGGGCATCAATGCGGTAAAAGCGGTAGAGATCGGTGATGGTGTTATGAGTGCGCGTGTTCTTGGCTCACAAAACAATGATGCCATACGTGCAGAGGGATTTGAATCAAATCACGCAGGAGGCATTCTCGGAGGGATTAGCAATGGTGATGATATTGTCGTAAATGTCTACTTTAAGCCTACACCTTCTATCTTTCAAGAGCAGCATACAATCACGACAGCCAATGAAGAGGTGGATTTTTCCCTTAAAGGAAGACATGATCCTTGTGTGGCAATTCGCGGCACCATTGTCTGTGAAGCGATGGCAGCACTTGTCATTGCAGATATGCTGCTGCTTAACATGGGTTCAAAAATGGAAGGTGTAAAAAACTATTATAGCTAAAAGAGAGCGAGACTATTCAGTCTGCTCCTGGAGTATTTTTTTAATCATTTCCTGCGCTTTTTTAAGAGCATCAATAGATGCTTTGTCATGAATATTGAGTGTCGTTATCCAGTTCTCTACACCTAAAAACCCCATATACATTCTGTTTTCATCTTTTTTCTTATAAATATAGAATGAACATGGTGCCCATGCTCCTGCTTCAGGGTGAAACTTGGATACTGGATAGATTACATCGAACTTACATATTGAGTAGGTATGGTAAAAATCGTATTCATGGTAATCTTTATCATCAAAGATCTCTTCTTGGATATTTGTATAGTTTGGAAATAAAAACCCCAAAGGCTCCATTTCTCCTTCAAACTCTGCTTCAAAGTCATCTATATAGTCATCAATGCTTTCGTCATCCTCAATAGCAACGTTGGCACTGAAGTTGACCTGTAAAGATGCTCCCTTGTGGCTTGGTTTATAGTAGAGTTTTTTAAAATGGCCATTTGGCATCGCTTTTTTAAGTGCTTTTTGAACAAGTGCCGCATAAGCTCTAAGGTCATGATCATTCGCAGGAATTTTTGCTGCTCTTGCCATACCGTAAAAAGTGAGTGTAGCAATGTTGATATTGCCATTTTTATCTTGCCAGATAGACATGGTCAGTGGTGTTAAAGCTCCAAATTGCGGGTACTTTTTGAGTAGTTTAAAAGTTAGATCTGTATTTGAGAACATCGCTAAATTATAGATTTTATAATGAAGCTTTCCAAAGCGTTTTGAAAACGGAATGTTCATATCGTTGTTACCGGCTACACTGAGGCCAAGAGATTCAAAGGCATCTTCAATGCTCTTTGGTGTGATTTGATTATCTTGATTGGCGCTTGTAAAGATTTGTACATCCTGATGTATCGCTGCAAGTGCCTCACTGCCAGTAAACATAAGCAGTGCAAAGAGAGCAGCTACTATAGTTGTGAATTTTCTTTTCACAATCTCCCCCTTTTATTTCAATGTTAAAACAGCTAACTGTAACATCATTTAGATATAAATAATATTAATATAATTAAATTTTTACACTATCATCTATTTTTATTATTCCAGTCCCATTAATAACTTTTGCGAAGATACCTCTGTCATTTTTGAGCAGTTTTGGGAGTTTTGGATTAACACTGCTAAGACCTTTACAAAGCGTACAGTTTTGTGTTATTTCTAAAACAGTTTCACCTATTTCAAGTCTCTCACCAGGCAGTAGATGATACGGATTAATATCTATAAGCAGGTTCTCACCAAGTGAACCTGTAGCTATCTCTATATTATTGGCTTGCGTGAGCTTATAGCTTTGCAGTGCTGTGATGAGGATTGCACGATTAGGATCTTTTGCGTAAAATTTGTCACCAATAATGCCAGCAGCATCTACTTCTATTGTTTGGGGTGTTTCTCTTGTTTTGTTCGCATCGTCTTTTGTAATAAAGAGTTGGAGTACTTTGCCTTGCATCTGTTGTCCGTTTGTGAGTTAGTATGAATAGAGTGAAAATAAGAAGTTAATATTTGTATATAAATAAAAAGAGGCAGCAAAAGCTGCTCTTTACAAGAGGATAAAATCAAAAAAATTATTTGATTTTAGCTTTCCCTTTATAAGTTTTCCCTTTACGGTCAACAGCAACTAATTCTACTTTGTCACCTTTAGCACCGATTCCTTTAAATTGGAATTTGAAGATAGGGTTTTTAGATAGGAACTGAGAAGTTGAAAAATCTGCTACTGTTTCACCATTAAGTGTTGCAATTAAATGAGTAATGAAGTTTGCATTATCTCTGCTTCCAGTTTTTTTCTCTGCCATATTGTATGTCATCATTGGATGTTTGATCATCACCTTAACGCTTACAGCACCATTTTTTAATTTTGCTTTTGCTTTAATACCAGCCATTTTATTTCCTTAATATTTTATTTTTCTTTGTAAAATTGGAAAGGATTACCCTTCACATCCACCAAGTGCAACATCTAAAGTTTTCTTCGCAGCATAAAGTTTTCCGTCATTACCTTGTGCTACAACAGTAATAGAACCAGATTTAGCCATCTTGATTTTGATAGAGTATTTGTTTACACTGTATTTAGTCACATCTACAGCCATTACAGCAGCTTCTGGGTTAGCATCTTGGAATACTGCAATAGTTTTTACATCTTTGTCAGTTGAAAAATCAACAGGAATAGCACCACCGTTACTTGCTACATCAGGAGCTTTTAATTTTACACCCTCCATAGTAAGTGCATTAGAACCAAACATTGCTTTGATAGCATCGTCAACAGTCTTTGCAGTCCATACAGTTGGCTTTGACTTTCTAAAGTCTTCCGCTCTCACGCTTGCAGGAACCGCAGCTAAAGCTACAGCACCTAAAGTCATACTTAAAAATTGTCTTCTTTCCATAATCTTTCCTTTATTAGAATTTATTTGCTGTTATTGATCATATAATCAACAACAGATTTGAAATCATTGTCTGATAAATCAGCACCGCCTTTTGGAGGCATGCCATTTATACCATGAATACCATTAGAGTAAACTTTATTTTTTCCTTTAGTTAAAACAGCTGCCCATGCGGCTTTATCGCCTACAACTGGAGCACCCATACCATCGGCACTGTGACACATAGCACAGTTAGTTTCGTATGATTTTACTGCATCAAAACCTTTGTTTTCTTCTTTTGGAAGATCTTTTACATTTGAGAGTGGCGGATGGAAATCTTTGATACCACCATTTTGGATGTAAATGACTTTTACAGTCGGTTCTTGACAGTTGTGCATACAACGCTCAGAAGGTTTTACTTTTTGTGCACCAAAGTTATCTGGATTTGCGAAAAACTTACGTACATTCTCTGGACCGTTAGGACCGGCAATGTTTGGCTCAAAACCATCTCTGTTTGGCATTTTGATTTTTAAGAACTTTTCACGATTGAGTACATACTCATCATCAACTTCTTCACCATCGATTTTTATCTCGTTTGTATTTAAAATAAAAGCAACTAGAGCGTACACTTCATCATCTGTTAAAGAGTCAGTCAATGGATGCGGCATTGCATCTTTAATGTACCACCAAAGTGTACTAGCTTGTGGCCAATATGTTCCAAATACACGTACTGGACCGTCAGTGTCCGGTTTGATTCTTTGGTTTGTTAAGCTTTCGTGCAGTTCATAAGCGTTCCCTTTAGCAAGTGCAGGGTATCCGCCGTCACCTGAACCGAAGTCACCGTGACACATAACACATTTTTCATCATAGATATCACTACCCTCTTCAGCAGTACCTTCACCCTCAGGTAAACCTGTACCATCGGCCATTATGTCCGAATTCCACTCTTCATATTCTTCTTTTGTCGGAGTACGACCAAATTTAATAACGCCAGAGTGTGCTTTTTCATTCACATAATAAGGGCCAGTCTTGCCATTGACAACAGTGTACGTAACACCACCGTCAATACTTGCTTTTGATGGAGTATTGCCAGCTGGTGCAGCACTTTCCATACATGCAGTGAGACCTAAAGATAAGGCAGCAGCTGCAGAGATCGATATTAATAGTTTTTTATTTAATTTAAACATTATTACGCCTTCCCTTCAATAAATAACGGACCTTTGCCTTTACGATCATATTCTGAACGTACTTCAACGTGAGTTATTTTTCCATCTTTTTCAACTTTCCAAGTCTCAACCGCATTTCTATGATATACCGCTTCTAGACCGACTTTTAACTCTTCTTGGTCAATTGTAGGCTGAATATATCCAGCATCATCCATAGCACGAGAAGTAAGAAGAAGCTCTTCACCTTTCTTGTATGTATGTACATAGCTCCAGCGCGTCCAACATTTAGGAAGTACGAGACCTTTAAGCTCTGCTTGAACATAGTTTTTACCGCCGTCAAAAGAGATGTCAACACCAGTGATTGTACCCATACCAGACCATGCAAGACCTTCAATCTCTACTGTATCACCATCTTTTAAATCACTCCAGTCAATTTCTGGAGACGGAGATGTTACAGTTGAATTCACTTCATTTGCATAGAAGTGTTGGATCGCTTTGCCAGTTGGTTTCAGAGCTGTATATTTTGAAGTTTCCTCTTTACAGTACCAAGGCTCACTTGCAAAATCTAAACGGCGAAGCCATTTAACACATAAGTTACCTTCCCATCCCGGAACGAGAAGACGAATAGGGTATCCTTGTTCTGGACGCAGTGCTTCACCATTTTGTCCCCAAACAATCATTGCGTCATCTAGAACTTTTTCCATTGGAATTGTTCTTCCCATTTTCGATGAGTCTCCACCCTCAGCAAGCATCCATCTTGCATCTGGTTTTACACCCAAGTCAGCAAGAATATCTTTAATGTAAACACCAGTCCACTCTGCACAAGACATAAAACCTTTTGCAAATTGTACGGAGTTGTATTGTGGCCCTCTCCACTCTTGACCACTGTTGGCAGGACATTCGATGAAGTGCGTGCGTGTTACACTTGGGTAACGCATAAGCTCTTTCATTGCAAGTACCAGTGGTTTTTCTACCAAACCAGTGATCATCAGTCTATGCTCGTTAGGGTCAATATGCGCAACACCACCATGGTTACGGCTGAAGAAAAGGCCGTTTGGCGTGATGATTCCCATTGAGTTCTGGATAGGAGTAACTGCGATAGATGCTCTGTAGTTACCAGAAGCAAGAAGTTTTGTGTATCTTCTTGTTACGTTATGCTCATATTTCGATGGCATACCATAAAGATTCTTTGTTACAGGATCACCCCATTTTGTTCCCCATGATGTTGGTTCCAAAATAGCAGGATCTCCCTTTTCTTCTGAAGCGAGAAGTGACGAGCCAGCAAGAGCAGTCACACCAAGTGCTGCTGATTTTGCTAAAAAGTCTCTTCTGTCAGTACTTTTACTCTTTGTATCAAAAGAGTCTAAGTCTTGTTGAGATTTTTTAATATCCACAATTTTCTCCTTAATAAGATTATTTATATCACTTTGTAAAGGTTTTACAGATACAAAGAGTTTTACTCTGGCATTATGCCATTTTTTGCTTAACAATAAATATACCGCAAGGACTATTATACAAAATAGTGAGATAAAAATGTAATATTTCTAAAATAAATGTAAAACTGTGTTTCAAATAGTAACCAATGGA
>VCAX01000041.1 GCA_013607665.1 Campylobacterota bacterium
AACATAAACTTACAGCAGTTTACTTAGATGTTGTCGCGGATACCAAGATCTTCAACAAGTTTAGCATATGCATCTTTGTTCGTTTTTTTGAAGTATTTCATTAAACGACGACGTTGTCCAACTAATTTAAGAAGTCCAAGACGAGAAGCATGATCTTTTTTGAAAACTTTTAAGTGTTCAGTCAACTCTTTAATTCTCTCTGTTAATAATGCAATTTGAACTTCACTTGAACCAGTGTCGTTTTCATTACGTCCGTATTTTGCGATAATCTCTTGTTTTTTCGCCGAATCTAAAGCCATAATAGCCTCCTGAATGGTATAAATTTTTACAACTTTTGCATAAGACAAAAGAAGTTGAAGCGGGATTATATCAAACTTATTCTTTAATATTAATTATGTTCTCTTCTATGGAGAGTTTTAACTTTTTTGGCTATAATAAACATCAAAATAACCATATAAAGATTTCAAACAATGTTAATAACACGCGCAAGTGAATATGCAATACTTTCTCTTATAGTTTTATCAAAGGCAAAAGACCCGCTTGACAGCGATACACTCTCACGCGAACTTTTCATTTCCAAAAGTTTTTTGGCAAAAATACTTCAATCGCTTGCAAAAGCGGATATTCTCAAGTCCTATAAAGGTGTAAACGGTGGTTTTGTACTCAATAAAAAACCTGTTGATATCAGTATGCTTGAGGTAATGACAAGTGTAGAAGGCAAAGCTCCTGCGGTATTTGAATGCTCACCTTCCGTTCATGACTGCCCGTCCAATAAAGCAGAGATCTGTTCTATCTGGCCTTTTTTAAACAAATTGCAAGGAAAAATTGACTTTTTTCTTGCAGAGCTCAGCCTTGCTGACATTTTAGAAGATTAAAAGAGTGGTTAAAAAATAATTTGGCAAAAAAACGATTAACAGCGCGACAACAGGTTGGAACCGGACTTAACTTTCTCATAGGACAACGAGATTTAAGTGTCGTTCTTTTTGTAATGGCCATCTTAGCCATTATCATCGTTCCGCTGCCTTCTTCCATTTTAGATGTGCTTTTGACAATCTCTATTGCAGTTGCTGTTTTAATACTGCTCATTTCACTCTATGTACCCAAACCAACAGATCTCACGACCTTTCCGACCCTCATTCTCATCTTGACGCTCTATAGGCTCTCGCTCAATATCGCAACGACGAGGATGATTTTAAGTAAAGGAAATGAAGGCCCAGAAGCTGTCAGTGATATTATTACGAGTTTTGGTGATTTTGTAGTCGGTGGAAATTATGTCATCGGTATCATCGTTTTCTCTATTCTTGTACTTATCAACTTTATGGTCATCACTAAGGGTTCCACAAGGGTTGCAGAAGTTGCAGCACGTTTCGTACTGGACTCTATGCCCGGAAAACAGATGGCAGTCGATGCAGACCTCAACGCAGGTCTCATTGATGATGCCGAAGCAAAAGCAAGACGTGCAGAGATTCTTCAAGATGCAAACTTTTACGGAGCGATGGACGGTTCGAGTAAGTTCGTCAAAGGAGATGCCGTTGCGGGTATCATCATTACACTCATTAACATCATCGGTGGTTTCCTCATTGGAGTTTTCCAGTATGACATGAGTGTCTCAGACAGTGCTTCTACTTTTACACTCCTGACTATCGGGGATGGACTGGTGAGTCAAATACCGGCCCTCATTGTATCTACTGCAACGGGTATTATGATTACACGCTCTTCTAATGATGGTGATAATTTCGCACAGGGCACCATCACGCAGATGGTCGGTAATGCAAAGACCATGATGATAGTCGGCTTTATTATGGTACTTTTTGCACTTGTTCCCGGTCTTCCTACGGCTTCCATGTCCTTTGTCGGGCTGCTCTTTGCTCTGCTTGGCTGGTCGATTTACAAGTATGAAAAAGGAGAGCTGAGCATCTTAGATGTTGAAAATGCGCTCGGCATCAAAACAAAAGAGCAGATAGAAGCAGAAAAAGAGAAGAACAAACCTGCCAAATCAAACGAAGAGATAGCAAAAGAAGAAGAAAGTGCCCTAGAAGACATCTTAAAAGTCGAAATGCTCGAACTCACGCTGGGTTACCAGCTCATTAAACTCGCTGATGCTTCCCAAGGTGGTGATCTGCTTGAGCGTATCCGCTCTATGCGACGCAAGATCGCTTCGGATTATGGTTTTTTAATGCCGCAGGTACGTATTCGTGATAATCTGCACCTCAAACCAAATCAATATCAAGTACTCTTAAAAGGCATCACCATTGGTGAAGGCGAAATCATGCCTGATAAATTTCTCGCCATGGACAGCGGTATGGCAATTGGAGAGATTCAGGGTGAACCAACGAAAGAACCTGCCTTTGGACTTGATGCCATCTGGATTACACCGGAACAAAAAGAGGATGCCATCATCAACGGCTACACCGTCGTTGATCCGGCTACGGTCATCTCGACACACATGAGTGAGCTCATTAAACGTAATGCAGAAGAGCTGCTCACTCGTCAAGAGGTACAATCACTCATCGACAAGATCAAAAACGACTACCCTGTCATTGTGGACGATGTACTCAAAGTGGCTTCCATCGGGCTTATTCAGCGCGTACTTAAAGCACTCTTGTATGAAAAAATACCACTCAAAGATATGCTCACTATTCTTGAGACCATCGCAGATGTGGCGGAGTACACCAAAAATGTCGACTTTATCAGTGAACAGGTGCGTGCAAAACTCTCCCGTGTCATTACACAGATGTATACAGGGGATGACGGTGTTATTCGCCTACTTACTTTTGACACAAATACCGAACAACTGCTGCTGCAAAAATCACAGGAGCAAGACGGCGTGAGAAACCTGATGCTCAATGTCGGAGAGATCAATGCGCTCATACAGGCAACAAGTGCAAAAGCTGCAGAAATCTTACAAAAAGGGATCTCTCCAGTCATCATCATTGTCGATCCACAGATTCGCCGTGGTGTTGCAGAGATATTTGAACGATTTTCTCTCGATGTCGTTACCCTCTCTCACGCAGAGATAGACTCAAGCGCAACCTTTGAAGTGCTTGGTTCCATCTCTATAACAAATGAAGAAGAATAAAATTTATACACTAAAAAAGGTCAAAAATGAAAAACAGAACGATCCACCATCTCTCTCACATAGATTTGGACGGTTACAGCTGCCAACTCGTTATGAAGTACACACCCTATACAAAGTTTAACTACAATGCAAATTACGGTGCAGAGGTCAAACAAAAACTAGAGCTGATTTTAGAAAATATCAAAAAACGTAAAGAGCCAAGTTTTATTCTTATTACAGATCTCAATCTTACAGCAGATGAGTCAAAATGGCTCACGCATGAAGTTAAAAAACTCAATGAAAATGGCATAGATGCAAAACTCCAACTACTCGATCATCACGGCAGTGGCGAAGAGAGTGCGAATAAGTACGAGTGGTATTATCTTGACACCTCACGCTGCGCTACGAAAATCACATATGACTATGCAAAAGAGCATCTTGAGTTTGATGAACCTTCGTGGATGCAGAAGTATGTCGATGTCGTCAATGCCGTCGATCTTTGGAAACAAGAGGAGCATGAAAACTTTGAGTATGGTAAAGTCTGCATGCGTCTTGTCACAGAAACACGTGAGCTTAACCGAATTATGTTTCCAGAGGAAGACTCCGAGTATAAACTCTCACTCCTGCATGAAGTGGCAAAATACATTCACGAGCCTGATGCACACATCGTTCTCGATGAGAAGATCTACTTTTTGAAAAAAGATTTTTTTAAACGAGAAAAAAACGATACACTTGACAATTTAGCTACAGAGTATGTAGTAGAACTTCTCGGTCGTGCACGTGATGAGAAGACCATCTACTACAAAGGTTACCGTGGGTATCTCAGCTATGGAGTTAGGAACACCTCCATTGTCGGTAACGGCTTTTTAACAAAGTATCCTGAATATGACTTCATTGTCGATGTCAGCTCACGCGGTACGATGAGCCTGCGTGCGAACAATCAGGTAAGTGTTTCACAAATATCTAAAGAGTGGGCCAATGGCGGAGGCCATCCAAATGCTGCAGGTGGCCGTATTCAAGGATTTAAAGAGCAGTTCCGTTATGACAAGGTAAAAGAGCAGATAGAGCGTCTCATAAACGATAAAGAGTCCCGTGCAGGCAATCTTGAGTATAAGCAAGAAGAGGAATAATCACTTCAGCTTACCGTTTCCATAATGCTTAAAAAGGTAATCAGTAGCAATCTTTTCATCTCTTGGAGTAATAGGCGCATGGTATGTCTCACGCATTTTGATCACTATTTTATGCCAGAACTCTCGTGACTGTTTTCCTTGATTGAGAATATAGCCATAAGAGTGACACCACTGACAATTCCTCTGCATCACTTTTATATGCTCATCCTGTGCTATTGGAAATGTAATACTTGGTAGTTTTACCGCCTGCGTGTATGCCGCATCTAACTGTAGTGCCAGTAGTATTGTAAAGAGTAGTTTTTTCATCATAAGCCTTTACACCACTCTCACAGAAACACTGTCTATGCCGTTGTATTTATACCCGCCGTGATTCCATTTTATATCTTTAGCAAAAGGCTGTTGCTCGCCCTTGTTATTGGTTGCTCTTGCCATAATAGTCATCACTCCTTTATGCATAGGTTTTACATTATAAGTAAAAAATCTAAATGCATAGGCAGAGAGTTCTTTATCAAGTGTAGCACTCTCCCACGTTTTACCGCCATCTAGAGATATCTCTACAGTTTTAATTCCAGAGCCTGCATCAAATGCTATACCTTTAATACGCAAAGGCGCTTTTTGTTTCACCTTTGCACCATTACTTGGATAGCCTATAAATGACTTCACATTCATCGTCTCAAGCGGCTTCGTTTTTTTAGCCAGCCCGTTTGGCTCTTCACATTCACAATCGTTATCAGGAATTCTGTATGCTACATCCATAAAAAAGTGCTTCTTATACTCTTTTGTCACATAAATATCGCTCAACATTTTCACCCAGCTGTCAGCATAGAAGCCGGGAATAATCAAGCGTACCGGATAACCATTGAGAAATGGCAGTTCTTTACCATTCATCTCATAGGCAATAATCGTATCGTCACTTATCTCATCTATTTTCAATTCTCGTTTAAAATTTTCTATTTTTGTCATAACAGCTTTGTCATTTCCATTGAGATTCACCCATGTAGCATCTTCTGTGAGCCCTGCACTTTTAAGAACATCTTTGAGTCGCGGCCCTTTAAAAGTTGCACAGGCCATAGCACCGCTTCCCCATTGTATGCCACTTGTTGTAGGATGAAACGCAGAACGGGAGTTTCCGCCACACTGCATCGCTACTGTAACTTCTATGGATTCATAATCGTTTTTCAGCATATCGATTGTAATATAGAGGCGTTTTTTCACCTCTCCATGCACATGAATATAGTATGTATCAAGGTTTGTCGCTGTTGGAATTACCGGCATATGCCAACGAACAAAAAACTTTTCATTTGGAGTAATAGCCGTCGTAAAAGCACTTCGAGGTGCTTCAAGAAGTGGCGGTCTGTCTGAGTGAACAATCATTTTAGTTTTCTCTGGAAACAGTACAGGTGAAATCTTTTGATTGTCTCTTGGTTGTGTTGTGGTCTGTGCAGCTTGTAAATTGGCGATTAAAGCACTTGAAGCAGCAAAAGAAATCTTAAAGAACTCTCTTCTATGCATAAATACAATTCCTGATGATTTTTTTTATTATTTTATCATTAAAAATCAAAAAGCAGTGTTAAAAGAGTTGTGATTTAGCTAGTTGTTAATAAAATATCTTTCAATTCCATTCGCAAGGCCCTGTGCCATAGTGCGTTGATAGTGTTTATTTGCCAATCTTTTTGCTTCTGTTGGATGTGTAATAAACCCTACTTCAACCAGCACGGCAGGCATTTGTGCGCCGACAAGCACCCAAAAAGGGCCTTCCCTCACACCACCATCCTTGACATTTTTATACCGTTTTTTCAAACTTGCAAGTGCACCTCTTTGCAAATCTATTGCCAGCTTATTGGCTGCAATGATATTATGCGAATTGATTGTATTAAGCAGACACTCTTTTCCGTAAAAATCCATATCTTCAAGATCAGCGGAATTTTCCATCGCAGCAACTTTTTTGGCTCGACTCGAGCGTGATGTAGAGAGAAAATAACACTCTATTCCCTGTACTTTTTTGGCATTTTTTCTACTTACTGCATTTGCATGAATGCTAATGAAGATATCAGCATCTTTCTCATTTGCAAACTTTGTTCTGTTTCTTAATTTTATGAACTTGTCCCTCTCGCGTGTCATGTAAACTCGATAGCCTCTTGCTTTTAAAATATTGCGTAGTTCTTTGGCAATACTAAGGACAACAACTTTTTCTCGATAATGTCTGTAACCTGTTGCTCCAGGATCCTTACCGCCATGTCCTGCATCGATAACGATTACTTTGTTTTTACGCGGCATTACATGAAGATTTGGTTTCTTTTTTAGCTTGCGCATTGTCGATTGTACTTTACAAGATGCTTTTTGTATACGGATATAGAGCAGAGATTCCTCTTTTTTAAAGCGAATAGAGAGTTTTTTATTATTTTCAATGACAAGTCGCAAAGTGTAAGGGTTGTACTGTGCAAGTTTTATTCTATCTATACCACTCTTACGAAGTGTCTGAGATTTTGTAAGCATAGAGGCATGTATATCAAATACATACTTATAACGTCTCTTTTTCGAATCGTATAATGTAAAGTAATTTATTTGATTATTTCGCAGTTTTTTATCGAATTTTAGAACGAGTCTGCCATCTTTCCAGCGAACTGCTTTGAGTTTATGAGAAGATTTTACTCTAATGTTTTTGTTTTTTGTTTTCGTGTTTTTTTTCGGTTTTGGAGGCTGATAACTGGATTTCATATGTAAGAATTCTCTTGCATACTGTGCCACATCAATATGCAGCTTATTTCCAGAATCCACAATTCCCTCTAAAGCAAACTTCTTCAGTCTGCTGTCATCTTGCATCAATGCACGAAGATAGAGGTTTTTATAGTCATTATATGCACGGAACTGATCCGTTTTACTAGAAGATTTCGCATATCTGTCAGCACGCTTTAAGAGCTCTTTATCTGTTTGTGCATACAGCGAAACCAATAAAACCAAAAGGATGACAAAAGAGCGAAACATTAACTGATTATTCGCCTTCTGTCAATTTCTGCATAAGTTCTTTTACTGAGATGATTTTATCGAGTCTGTAGCCGTTCGTTCCTGAGAAGAAAAGCCCTGTTTCTGTATTTCCTTCGTATGCATCCGAGAGTCTGTCTGCAATACAAAAACCGACAACCTTGGCTTCTTCTCCACGATTACAAGGTGCGACACAGTTAGATATACATTTGATAGCCGGCCCTTCACGCTTCTCAACCAAGTGTGTTAAGTTTGTCACGACACCTTGCGCCGGATAGCCTACAGGAGAGGACATTAAAACGATATCTTCCTCTTTTGCATCAAGCAGAACTTTTTTGAAGTTTGCATGTGCATCACACTCAAATGTTCCAATGAATCGCGTCCCCATCTGCACACCTCGTGCTCCGCGGTTTAACATATCTTCAATATCATTCTTATCCCAAACACCGCCTGCTGCAATGACAGGAATATCTCCCCAGAGTGCCGCTTCTTCAACAACAGGTCCTACAATATTTTCAAGCTGATTCTCAGGCAGCTTGCACTGCTCATAGGTAAACCCCTGGTGTCCACCCGATTTTGGCCCTTCAACGACAACTGCATCAGGAATTCTGTCATAACGTTTTTTCCAACGCTTACAGATGATTTTAAGCGCTTTAGCAGAAGAGACGATTGGTACAAGTGCCACATCCGGATACTCCTCGGTAAACTCCGGCATATTTGTCGGCAGTCCTGCACCTGTAATGATAATGTCAATACCCGCTTCACAAGCATCACGAACTACACGCCCATAATCATTGATAGCGTAGAGAATATTTGCAGCAAGCGGCTTGTCTCCACAGATCTTTCTAGCATTTTCTATAATAGCATTAAAACCCTCTTTAGAGTAAAAATTCGCTTCGCTTAAAGGCCTGTCCGCTACGAGTTTTTTTGCATACTCTTTGTTTTTATAATATCCTGTTCCAACTGCTGAAATGACGCCGAGTCCACCTTCTGCTGACACTGTACCGGCTAACTGATCCCAGCTTATGCCAACACCCATACCACCTTGAACGATTGGTTTTTCTATACTGTATTTTCCAATTTTTAATGGTTCAAAACTCATTATTTAACCTTTAACTTTGCAAATTTTCTTTTTCCAACCTGAAGAAGATACTCTCCCTCAGTGAGCTGCAGTTGCATATCTGAGACTTTTTCTTGGTTTATTTTAACACCACCTTGCTTAATATCTCGTCGTGCCTGTGAAGTAGATGGTTCCAAACCACAATCCACCAAGGCTTTTGCAATCCAGAGTTCCCCATTTTCCGCTGCTACTTCAAATTCAGCGATATCCGTCGGTATTTGACTTTTTGCATGTACCTTTTCAAATTCTGCTTTGGCATTTTGTGCAGCAGCCTCATTATGAAAGCGTGCCGTTATCTCTAATGCCAACTCTTCTTTGACTTTTTTTGGATGCAGCGTACCGGCTTCTACTCCGGCTTTGAGTGCTGCTATTTCATCTAATGATTTTGTACTGAGCAGTTCATAATAACGCCACATCAACTCATCTGAAATACTGAGTACTTTTCCAAACATATCATTTGGCTCATCCGATACCCCGATGTAGTTTCCTAAAGACTTACTCATCTTCTGCACACCATCAAGCCCCTCTAAGATCGGCATCATCAAAACGGCCTGCTGTTTTTTCAGACCATAGGCCTTTTGCAGTTGGCGTCCCATTAGCAGGTTAAACTTCTGGTCTGTCCCGCCTATTTCAATGTCTGATGCTAAATGAACACTGTCATATCCCTGAAGCAGCGGGTACATAAATTCACTCACGGCAATAGGTGTGTTGGCTGCATAGCGCTTTGAGAAATCATCACGCTCAAGCATACGTGCTACAGTCAGATTAGAAGCGAGTTGCAGCATACCGGCAGCCCCTAGTTCATCAAGCCATTCGTTATTATAAACGATGTCTGTTTTTTCTTTGTCTAAAATTTTAAATGCCTGTGAAGTATAAGACTCAATGTTCTTTACGATCTCTTCTTGCGTGAGTATCTTACGCGTAACATTTTTTCCTGTAGGATCACCTATCATTGCAGTAAAACTACCAATGAGAAACTGTACACGACCGCCATATTTTTGAAATGTTGCCAATTTCTGTAAAAGTACAGTGTGGCCTAAATGCAGATCCGGTGCGGTCGGATCGAATCCCGCTTTTACGGTATATGTTTTACCCTCATCATAGTAAGCTTTTAAAAGTTTTTCAACTCTCTCGTTGTCTATAATCTCAGCACAACCTCTATTTATCTCTTTTAAAGCCTCGTCAATCATCTATCTTTTTCTCTTTTTCGTAAATTTTTTAGTTTTTATAAGCATCATCGGTTCGCACCAAATGAATGACCTTAATTTTGGACTCTATTTTAGCACGAAGTCTGTTAATATCAGCTTCTTTTGTCGTAAAAACAAGCTCACAGTATTGAATATAATCAGAAGACTCTTTTCCAAGTTCAATCGAGAGGATGTCTATGTCTAATTTTACCAAATATGTCAAAAACTCTGCAAGTGCCCCTTTTGCATTATGCAGTGATGCAATGAGTTTATACTTATACAGATTTTCCTGTGTCCATTTTACAAAGACCATCGCTTCACCTGCTTCGAGCTTCTTCGCAGCGTTAGAGCACATTTTATGATGCACGTGTGCCTTGCCTTTTTCCAAAAATGCCATCACTTCATCACCAGGCTTTGGATGACAGCAGTAGTCAAAAACCACCCCACTTATACTTACCGTAGAGTAGACTTCCAACCCGGAAAACTCATACTTTTTGAGTTTAAATCTATGCCGTGAAATAAAGGCTTTAAAGCGACTGTTCTTACTTATGTCTGTCACATATTTATGCAGTACATTTTTAAACTGTTCAATATCATTTGGCAAGTTGGAAAGAGAGTCACAATTGTTCTTTTCAAACCACTCTTTGACACGTGAATAGTTTAAATTCATCGCTGTTGCCACTATGGCAATTGCTGCTTTTGTATTGATCTCACGCAAGCGGGCATTACAGTTCATTTTCATATTTGTTTTTGCTTTGGAGGTCTTTACCGCATCGATCCAGGAACAGCGGGTCTGGACTTCATCTGTGGTAAATATTTTGACAATATCTCCATTGTTCAGCTCTGTAAGCAGTGATGATTTCGTTTTGTTGATGAGTGCGACAGTTGCCTTGTTTCCAACTTCACTGTGAATTGCATAGGCATAGTCAAGTGTTACTGCACCGCGTGGTAGTGTAAAGGCATCCCCTTTTGGAGAAAAGACAGAGATATCTTCTGAGTAGAGATCATTTTTGATAAGTGCATAAAAATCTTCCACAGACTCATTTTGATACTGCAGATTGTCCAGCCAATCGAGTTTGATATTATTGCCGCCGTTTTTGTATTTCCAGTGTGCTGCAACGCCTAATTCCGCTGTTTTATGCATCTCATAGGTTCGAATCTGTACCTCAAAAATTGCAGTTTTATGAAAAACCGTTGTATGAATGGTCTGGTATCCGTTATCTTTGGCCACTGCGATGTAATCTTTAAAACGGGATGCAAGCGGACGAAAATTCAGATGCACCAATCCAAGCACATCATAGCACTTGATCGGCTCTTTCGTTAAAATACGTACTGCCAAAAGATCAAGTACCTCATCGATGCTCACCCCTTTACGCTGCATTTTAAGGTAGATTGAATAGCGGTGTTTAATACGGGAAAGCACTTCAAAATCATCTTCACAAAAACCATTTTGAATAAGGATCCTAGAGATAGACTCTTTAAATTCTCCTAATTTCATCTCTATGGCATGATAGTTTGTGTCAAGATAATTATCTATATGGTGCTTCTCTTGTGGAAAAAGATAGCCAAAACTCAAGTCTTCTAAAATATTCTTTAAAAAACTGATCCCCAGTCGATGCGCAATGGGAGCATAAACAACGAGTGTCTCTTCGGCTATTCTTCTTTGTTTGTGAGGAGGCAGTGCATCAAGTGTAAGCATATTGTGCAGTCTGTCACAAAGCTTGACAACAAGCACGCGTACATCTTCAATGCTTGCAAGCAACATCTTACGAAATGAAAGTGCAGAGACTACCAGTTTCTCATCAGAGTTTAAAGGAACAAGCTCACTGTCACGAATTACATCTATTTTAGTAAGTCCCGAGACAAGATGTGCAACATCCGCACCAAAACACTCTTCTATCTCGAGTATGGGAATATCTGTATCTTCAACAACATCATGCAGGAGTGCCGAAATTGCCATTGATTCATCATTAGTTAGCGCTGCAACAATAGAAGCGACTAAAATAGGATGAACTATATAAGGCTCACCACTTTTTCTAAACTGCTCTTTATGTGCTTCTATAGAGAAATCAAGTGCTTCTTTGAGTGTCGGTGTAGGAGAAATTTGTGAGAAAAGATACGAAGATGCTGAATCAACACTGCGTAGATGCTTTATCTTCTCAATGCTTAGTTGATTCAGTCCCAAGAGATTACTTCTCTTTTTTAGTAAAGCCTTTAACTACGATAAGGCCTTCAGCGATTTCCATAAGTGCCAAATCAGATGACTTAATATGTGCTGTATTTACATTCAGTTTACTTGTAGCACCATTTTCCAGTTCATCACATCTTTTTGAAACAGCAATGGCTAACTGATAACGATCCATATTTGGATTTTCTTCTAAAACTTTCGCTGTTAATTCTTCAACTTTCATTCATTTTCCTTTATTTAACTATTGAGCAATTTTTCATATTGCCATTTAAAATGTCCAGTAAATTTCCTTTTATGGACATATCGCATACGATAATAGGCAGGCTGTTATCTTTTGCAAGAGCAATGGAAGTATCATCCATCACTTTTATATGATCTTGCAGTGCTTGATCATAAGTAAGTTCATCGAGTTTTTTTGCATCACTGTATTTTGCAGGGTCTTTGTCATAAACACCATCGACCTTTGTCGCTTTGATGATTACTTCCGCACCGATTTCAACAGCACGCAATGTGGCTGCTGTATCTGTTGTAAAAAACGGATTTCCTGTTCCTGCTGCAAAAATAACTACACGGCCTTTTTCAAGATGACGTGTCGCTTTACGGTTAATGTAAGGCTCGGCGATCTGTTCCATTTTAATGGCTGTCTGCATGCGTACCTGCAATCCTGTATGCTCACATGCTTCCTGCATCGCAACACCATTGATAACAGTTGCAAGCATTCCCATATAGTCACCAGATGTACGTTTAATGATGCCGTCTTGTGCAGCGGTTACACCACGAATGATGTTACCGCCTCCGATAACGATACCGACTTCAATACCTGCATCAACGAGAGACTTAATCTCTTGAGCAATATATTTTAAAATCTGTGTGTCAATCCCATGACCAGCCTCACCGGCAAGCGCTTCACCTGAAAACTTAACCAAAACACGTTTGTTAGCCATGCATACACCTTTTTATAAAAATCCGTGAATTATACTTAAAATTCGCTTTTATTTTACTTTAATGCATTGTGTATTGCTCTATTGAT
>VCAX01000042.1 GCA_013607665.1 Campylobacterota bacterium
TTTATGCTATAATAACTAATGGCAAAAATAGATAATCTTAAACAAATTCTACAAAAACGATTTGATAAAGTGGAAAAGCACTATATCGCTCTATGTGAATATAAAGAACTGATTGATGTAATGCAGGTGGAAGAAGATATCTATAATCAATTTAATTTCAACACATTAAAACCGGAAAAGCATGCAATTCTAGATGCTTATCTGAAACGGTTCGCGTCATTGCAAGATTTTTTAGGTGCGAAAATATTTCCTTCATTGTTGGAAGTCGCGGGAATAGATGCAAAGAAAATGAGTGATGTACTGTCACTGATTGAAAAAGAAGAAATTATAGATAATCTTGAAAATTGGATAGAATTAAGAGAGGTCAGAAATGAACTCGAGCATGATTATCTCGAGGAGTTACAAGAGGCTCTTAATGATTTAAAATATTGCATAGATAACTTTGGTCAATTAGAAAAATATTATTTAAATGCAAAGACTTTTTTTGAGAGATACAGATGAGATTGTCAAAGAGATTAAAAGAAATTATTGTTAAATATATATATATATCAGTTTTGGAAAAGTAGATATTTACCTCTTTGGCAGCCGTGTAGATGATACAAAAAAAGGTGGAGATATTGACTTGGCTATAGATACTGAAATGCAACGCACGGAATTTAGAAAAAGAAAAGCAAAGTTCTTAGCGGGTTTAGTGCGTAATGGTTTTGATTACAGTGTAGACCTTGTTAATTACAATACGAAAGATGAACTTCTATCTCAAGAAATAAAAGAAAATAATTATAAGTTAACTTATTAGTAAGCATGACACTCTTTATAAAAAAATTATCATACATATTTTTTATGCTATTCTTAATCTCCATTATCTCTTTTTTGGCAATTCACGCAGCACCAAACTCTTTCTTTGGAGCAGGAGAACTCAACCCGAATATGACAAAAGAGGCCATTGCCAAGCTTAAAGCTGTGTATGGTTTGGATAAGCCGCTGTTTATGCAGTATATGGACTGGATGAAAAACCTTGTGACGCTCAATTTTGGTATCTCTTTTGTCAGTGGACAGGATGTCAGCAACGAAATACTCAAACGTCTGCCTGTTACACTCTGGATGAATGCCATTGCACTTGTGAGTGTCTTTGGACTCTCATTGTGGCTTGGTATAAAAGCGGCACTGAACTATGAAAAGAAGAGTGACTACATTATTCGTCAGCTCTCACTGGTCTCTTTTTCTATGCCATCATTTTATTTGGCACTGCTTTTTATCATCCTCTTTGCCATAAAACTCAAGCTCTTTCCTATTGCAGGTCTGCACTCTATTGAAGCTAAAGAGGGTATTGCAAACTATCTTGACATGGCTTGGCATATAACACTGCCTGTCAGTGTGATGATATTTGTAGGGCTTGGCAGTATGATAATCTACATCCGCTCACTCACGCTAGAGATACTTAAAAGTGATTACTATTACTTTGCACGCTCACGCGGCATTGAAGAGAAGAAACTACTACGTTACTACATCTTGCCAAATCTCATGCCGCCGATTATTACATTGCTTGGGCTTTCTCTGCCTGGGCTTATAGGAGGAAGTGTCATCTTGGAGTCTATCTTTGGTATTGAGGGGATGGGGCAGCTTTTTTACATTTCAGCGCTCTCACGTGACTACCCCGTGATTATGGGTATTTTGATGATAACAGCGCTGCTAACGCTGCTAGGAAATATGTTTGCGGATCTCATCTTACTAAAACTCAATCCATATATGCAAAAAGGCTAATTAAATAGAGCCTCGAGTGCATCAACACTATCTTTTTTCTCTTCGATCTCACCCGCTTCATTTGTAACGGCATCTGTCTCTACAAGTTCTATCTGCATACCTGTAAGCATAGAAGCTAAACGAATGTTAATCCCGCTTTTACCGATTGCTTTTGATTTTTGATCGGCTGGCAGTGTGATGATGGCTTTTTCATTTTCGCCCTCTTCATTTTTTACTATCTCAACATGAGAGATAATAGCCGGACTCATCGTTCTGGAGATGAAAAGCTCTGGAATGTTCGTGTACTCGATACAGTCAATATTCTCACCGATAAGCTCTTCACTGATAGCATTGATACGCACCCCTTTGACACCGACAGTCGCACCAACGGCATCAACCTGTGGGTGTGTGCTGAGCACTGCTACTTTTGCACGCTCACCCGGAATACGGGCAGATTTTTCGATGATGACAGTACCCTCTGTGATTTCAGGAACTTCAAGCTCTAAAAGTGCTTCTAAGAATTTTGGAGATGTACGTGAGAGCTCTATTTGAATTCCATGCTCTTTGTCCATGTTTACACGGCGAACAACAGCTTTTATGTGGTCACCCACTTCAAATGATTCCCCTTTGATACGGCTTTTCATTGGAAGAACAGCACGGATCTCATCGACTTCAATGTATGTAGCATTTTGTGAATCTACACGAATAACACGACCGCTTACCAGTGTACCAACTTTTGATTTGTACTTGTTATAGACTTCATCTTCCACAAGTCTTTGGATGTGATACTCGATCTCACGATGCAGACCCGATGCTGCCGTTCTTCCGTAATCTTCAAGATCATGATCGATCTGGAGTTGGTCGCCAAGTTCGACCTGATCATCATACTCTTTTGCTTCTGTCAGTGAAATGTATGCAGGTGCACTCTCTTCATCTGCAAGACGCTCATCGTCATCTGCAACGACAGTGATGGTTTGCACGACTCTGATATTCTTTGTATCTTCATCTACGATCGCTTCAAAGGCGAAATTTGGGTTTATGACTCTTTTTGCTGTTTGGACAAAGGCAGTTTTTAGTGCTTCAAGTACTTTTTCCGGTTGCAGTCCTTTTTCGTGACCGATTGCTTCTGCAATATCTAATATTTTTTCCATAGTTGTTCCTTTTTTGGTAAGAAATCTTTTAACAATAGTAAGTGCAATTGGGGATTTCTTAATTGAAGTATAAAATTATACTCAAATTCTTCTTAATCCAAGTTTTAGTAGATTTTAAGTATAATGCAAAACTTTTAAAAGATATAAATAAGGAAAGATTATGGATTTAAAACTTGCACGTACAGATTTGGATGCAAAACCAAAAAAGATCGATTTAGCAAAGATTGAAGATAAAGTCGCAAAAGAGGAGAGTATCATTTTCTATTTTGACAGAGAAAACTCTCACAAAGATCTTTTGGCACTACAGGACCATTTTGAAGAACGGGGTAAAAGTTTTTATATGAACGAGGTAAAATATGGTCTTTCAGACAATGACTATATGTACCAAGTTCACATTATGAGCTAAGCGGAAGATTTATGAGTAAAAAGTTATTTATTGAAACATTGGGTTGTGCGATGAACTCTCGTGATTCAGAGCATATGATAGCAGCTCTTAAAGAAAAAGAGGGCTATGAAACGACTGATGATATGCAGAGTGCCGACCTTATTTTGATAAATACATGCTCTGTAAGAGAAAAGCCGGTAGCAAAACTCTTCTCAGAACTCGGTGTCTTTAACAAAAAGAAAAAAGAGGGTGCAAAGATCGGTGTGTGCGGCTGTACTGCTTCACATCTCGGTGAAGAGATCATCAAACGTGCTCCTTATGTCAGTTTTGTTCTTGGTGCGCGTAATGTCTCAAAAATTGCAGAAGTACTACACAAAGACAAAGCTGTGGAAGTTGACATTAATTATGATGAGAGCGAGTTTGCTTTTGATGATTTTAGAACGTCGCCTTACAAAGCCTACATCAACATCTCCATAGGCTGTGACAAACAGTGTACCTTTTGTATTGTTCCAAAAACGAGAGGTGAAGAGATATCCATCCCTGATGAGCTCATTGTTCGCGAGGCGCAACGTGCAGTGGATAATGGAGCCAAAGAGATATTTTTACTTGGGCAGAATGTCAACAACTATGGACGACGTTTTTCTTCAAGTGAACAAGAGAAGGTAAACTTTACAGAGCTGCTTCGTCGTCTCTCTAAAATAGAAGGACTAAAACGCATTCGTTTTACATCGCCGCACCCTTTTCATATGGATGATGAATTCATTGAAGAGTTTGCAAATAATCCGAAAATATGCAAGTCTATGCATATGCCGTTGCAGAGTGGAAGTACAAAAGTACTCAAAGATATGAAACGCGGCTACTCAAAAGAGTGGTTTTTAAACCGTGTAGAAAAACTGCGCGCACACTGTCCTGAAGTGAGTATCTCCACAGACATTATTGTCGCTTTTCCGGGTGAGAGTGATGAAGATTTTGCCGAAACCATCGATGTAATGAAAAAAGTGAAGTTCGATCAGATATTCTCTTTTAAATACTCTCCACGACCAGAGACAGAGGCGCAGCATTTTAGTGATGTTGTAGATCCTGAGGTAGCATCGGATCGTCTCTCTTATCTGCAGGCACTCTATACCCAGCTGCTTGATGAGAAGAGTGCTAAACAGTTGGGCAAGGTCTATGAGGTCTATTTTGAAGATCTTAATGCCGATGGATATGTCTCAGGCAGAACAGATAACAACCTTGTTGTGAAAGTAAAAGGCTCTGAAGAACTGCTTGGCGAGTTTAGAGATGTTAAAATCACAAAAATTGGTCGTACAATTTATACAGGGGAGATAGTTGCTTAAAAAGATAAGCCGCTCATTAGCCCTTGCATTTGTCCCTTTTATAGGATCTTTGCTTATCCGTTTTTTATATCTTACAAACAAAAAGAGATTTCACGCTCCCAAAGAGATAAGCAAAGAACCGCTTATCTTTGCCTGTTGGCATGGTGAGCTTTTAATGCTTCCTTACCTTTATAAACACTACAGAAAAAAGCCTCACGCAAAGGTGCTTATTTCACCTCACTTTGATGGAGAACTTATTTCACGTACCATTAGATACTTTGGACTCGGTACGCTTGCAGGCTCATCAGATAAAAATCCTGCGCGTGTTTTGATCCAAGCGATAAAGACGATTAAAGAGGGGTATGACATCGGTATAACACCGGATGGTCCAAAAGGGCCACGCCATGAAGTAGCAGACGGCATCATCGTTATGGCGCAAAAGACAAAGGCGAAAATTATTCTTGTTGAGATTAAACCGACAAAGTATTGGCAGCTAAATTCATGGGATAAGTTTGTAATTCCCAAACCTTTTGGTATACTTAACTATTATGCAAGTTCTGAGATAGATGTCAGTGGCATGGAACTTGAAGATGCACGCACTTTATTGCAAAAGGGGTTACTTGAACATGAAAGCTAAAATTCTTATTCCTCTTACTGCGCTTGGTCTGATACTTGCGATGGTTGTCTATTTTTTGCTGAACCCATCGTATGAAAAATCACTTGAAGCGAAGTACTATTATGAAACAGGCAATTATGAAAAGGCCTATGAACTCGCACAAGAAGCTTTTAGTATGGATATATATAACCGTATGGCTTCGACAATCATGGCACAGTCAAAGACATCACTCAAATATGTCAAGTATGTTAAGCAGGCAAAAGAGTATATGCAGCGTATTAATGAGATAGCTTCAAAAGAGAGTATATCCGATGCGGATCGTGCCAAAATAAAACTGATGAGCGAAGTAATGGTTGACTCTTATGTCAAACTGGCACCGAGTGTCATTACGGACAAAGCTTTGGTGGAAGAAGCGGCTAGCTACCATAAAAGTTTCGAGAAACTCCTTGAAAAAGTCAATAGATAAGCAAATAACTGCCTTTGGTGAGTACCTAACAAAGCAACGGGGCTATTCAGACTTAACTCTTAAAAGCTATACAGAGACACTCAAAGAGGCTTTTGAGTTCATTGAAGTGAGCGAAGAGAAAAAAGAACTCCATTTCAATCTCATGCCATATCGTCTTCATATAGCAGACTTAAACGCAAAAACCATTAGTAAAAAGCTCTCTGCAATTCGGAGTTTTTCAGCTTTTTTGAATGAGCAGGGTTTGCGTGTGGTTTTACAAGCCGATGGGAGCATTAAAGTGGCAAAGACCCTTCCCAAACCGATTGCTCACGAGCATATTATGGAGGCTCTAGATGAGGCAACATTGCAAGAGAAACTCGTGGTTTTGATGCTCTATACTCTGGGACTGCGTATTTCAGAGTTAGCTTCACTAAAGCTGGAAGATATTGGTGATGAGTGGATTCGTATTATTGGAAAAGGTAATAAACAAAGAGATATTCCTCTTTTGGCTTCTGTGAAGAATCTTCTTGATGAATATTTGTCAACTTTTATGATAAAAAAATTTCTTTTTGAGAAAAATGGCGAAAAATTAAGCGAAAATAGTCTAAGATATATGATAACTAAAGTCTTTGGTCGTGTAACATTAAAAGTGACACCGCACCAGCTTCGACATTCGTATGCTTCTTCACTGCTTAATGGTGGCGCGCCGATTGTCGATGTGAGTGAGCTTTTAGGGCATGCTTCTATGGCAACAACACAAATATATACAAAGTTAGGTAGTGCATTGAAACAACAAAATTATAACAAAGCACATCCCCTTGCAAAGGGTGAAAAGTAGTGCTTTCTAAAATTTTCGAAGCTTTATATCGTAAAGTGCTTGTCAATATTGTCGTAAAACGTGCATCCACACTTGTCTATATTGAGCTATACTCAAAAAATGGTGCTAACGATAATGTAAATGCCGAGTTTGACACAATAAAACCAGATGAGCAGATGCTTGATTTTATCACTACCTATACAAAAGAATCACCCTATTTTTACATTTCTGTTCTTGATATGTCCGCACTGCAGGGTGCATTGCCAACCTGCTCGAAAAATCGTCTTGCTTATTATTATGACCTGAGTAATTGCGAGTATAAATGTTACAATGAAAAATGGACCTATTATACAGCAAAACCGGAACTCTATGAGATAGAAAAAGTCTATAAAGAAACGGGTGTGGATTTTATCTTTTCTCCTTTTGTGGTGCTGGCGAATTTCTTTAAAGATAAAACTACAGGGCCATTGGCTCTTTATGCTCTTGTGCAAGACAGTTTTATATCCATCGCAGTATTTGAAGATGGGGACTTGCTTTATGCGGAACATCTTGATATGGAAACAAGCAGCGAAGTGGACGATATTTTATTGAGCAGTGATCTTGAAGATGAGGCTCTTGATTTAGATGCAAATACTGGTGTTGATCTTGAAAATATTGATGTAGAGGATGATGTTGAGGAACTTGAAAACTTCAGTGATATCGAGGATCTTGACTCCATAGAAGATATTGAAGAGTTTGCCGATTCAAAAGATGTTGAAGAAGAGCTTTTAGAGAGTGAAGATGTTTTAGAGGAAGCGGATGAGGGCAGTTTTAATGAGGATTATCAAAGATTTTCTCTTATTCAGACCTCAATTGCACACTATTATAAAGATGAACGCTATGAGAGCAGATTTTTAGAAAATATGTATATTGCCGATGCTGTTGGCGTGAGCAGTGATTTGAAAAAGTATCTTGAAGAAGAGATGTTTTTCAATGTCTATGTCCGTAAAACAGAGATTGATGCAGAAGTATGTGAACTTGCAAAGGAGGAGCTCGGTTTATGAAATTCAGCTACATAAAACCTCGAAAGAAAACTCCTTTTACTCCTGATGTACAGCTCATTGTGAGATTCTTTTCCATCACGCTCATTATGTTGCTTACAACCTATGCATTTTTACTCTTTAAGGATTACTCATTTACGAAAGAAAAAAGAGAGCTTATTAAAAACAGGATTGCACTGGAGCAAAGCATTGATGCTATGGATGCAAAAATTGCTTATATTAAAAAACAAAAAGCAGTCGCACAAAAAGTACATACACAAAATATGGTACTCAAAGACTCCATTGCAAATCTCTTTGACCTTGTTCCTGAGCGCATTACACTCTCGCGTGCAGAATTTTTGAAAAATGGTCTGATTCTTTATGGTGTGACACCAAATAAAGATGTCTATAACTTTATGTTACAAGCACCGCTGCGCTCTATATTTCAAAAGTCCTATACAAGCTTTTATCCGGCACAAAACGGCTGGTTACAGTTTGTTTCAACAAACTACATCAATGAAGATGAAGGTGAGGAGTTAAGTAGTGAAAATTAATATCTCCCGTCATCAGATTTATATTCTTTTGCTGAGTCTGTTTCTCTTTTTGTTTGTTTTAATCTTCTCTTTTGGACTTTTGATTCCTGAAGGAAAAGAGTACAGAATCAAGCGAGTAGAGATGAAAAAAGCCTTGCACGAGTATAGAAAGTACAAAACCTTTCATGATGAAACGCTACAGACATTAAAAGACTTGCAAAGTAAAAATCGAAATATCATTACTGCATTTGATCGAACATTCTTTCCTGCGCGTTTTGAGCAGCAGCATAAAGCGGAATTCTCTTCTTTAAAAATAGCAAAGGTCAAGCGTGCAAAAGATCATGAAGGTTTTAGTGTTTATGAGGTAAATACAACATCGCATATCAGCTCACCGACAAACTTCTATGATTTTCTAGATGCTCTCAATAAAGGCGACTGGATCATCGGTGTGAACTTTCCTATAAAATTCAAACGAGATGGTGAAATGATAAAGTCATCTTTTACTATGAAGGTTTATACCAATAGCAAAGACAAAAACGCTACAGCTTCCAAATCTGTTGCCAAATAGCCTCGCAGTTTTGGCTCTATTTTTAAAAGGCGCATCTGCTCTTTAAACTCTTTTGTGAGTTTGTCGTTTTGCATAAAAGGCGCGATGCAGATGTAATCTGCTACTTGCGTGACAACGAACTTTCTTCCTATAATAAACGTTGTATGCTCACGCAAGAGCTCTCTCTCTTTGGCTGTTATGATATGCCCAATGGATTTGAGATATTTGTCAATATAGTAGATATTACTACGTGAGTTACTCTTTTGAAAACAGGCAAGTCTGTTTTTTTGTAAGATTTCTCTTGGCTCAATAAGCGCTGCACTATCTGCTTCTAAATACTCAAAACTCTTTTTAATACCGCTTTTATACTCACGTAGAAGCGGCTGGGCATATTTTTTACGAAAGCTGTTGCGTTTGTAGTTTTCATCGCTGTTACTTGCATCGAGAAAGTATTTGATCTTATTTTTGTGCAAATATGCTAGTAGTTCCTCTTTGTCGCATGAAAGCAGAGGACGGAGGAGTCTGTAGCCTTCACGCTGCTCACTCTCTTGCATGCCACAAAGCTCAACTGTACCGGCACCTTTACAAAACTGCATCAACATCCATTCAAGTCTATCCCCTAGGTGGTGTGCTGTAAGCAGGTTGTCGTAGTTGCGTGAGCTTATAAGTTCTTCAAAAAAAACGTAACGCATTTCGTGTGCCTTGGCTTCAAAGTTTGCAGTGATTTTTGGAGCTTGTTTTACAAAACATTCAAATCCATACGTTGTTGCCAAGTTTTGCGCATAAGCAACTTCTGTTTTGCTTTGCTCACGCAGGCCATAATCAACAATGGCAATATCAAATGTTATGTTATGCTCACGCAGTATAAAGAGCAGGGCAGTGGAATCGACTCCAGCCGAGAAGGCTAAGAGGTTTTTAGAAGAGCTTAGCAGTTTTCTAGTCGTTTGGCTGAGCATTGTCAACTGTTGCTGTGAGGATATTGCCGACAAGATCTGTAATGGTGGCTTTGTAGGCTTTGCCAAAAAGAAGCTCTGCGGTGTCATCGCTTCTGTCATTGACATATATCTCCCCATCAATCTCAGGAGCCCAAAGCAGCTCACGAGCTGAGAGAAGCAACTCATGCTCGTCACTCTCAGAATCAATGACAATATCTACTGTTTTGCCAACTTGGGCTGCAAGTGATTTACGTGCAGACTCTGTAGCAATGTCTCCTAAAATCTGAGCACGTACAGCTTTTGTCTCTTCATCAATCTTCTCTTGCATTGCGTGAGCAGTTGTCGTCTCTTCATCAGAGTAGGCAAAGACATTGATACGGTCAAATCCAAAAGATTCGGCAAATTGGCACATCTCCTCAAACATCTCCTCGGTCTCACCCGGGTGGCCTACAATGAAGCTCGTTCTCACAAAAGAGTTTGGCAGTGAACGCATGTAGTTGAGCAGTTCAAGGGTCTTATCCTTGCCAAATCCACGTTTCATTATACGAAGCATATCATCATTGATGTGTTGAATAGGCATGTCGAAATAGTTGTGAAAGATCTTGCTTTTTGCGATGTTCTGCAGGAGTTTCATGCTTGTCGTAGATGGGTAGAGGTACAAAATGCGGGCACTTTTAACGCCTTCGATGAGTTCAATACGTTGCATTAATAATGATAAACCATCTTGAATATTTTGGTCACGCAGGTAGGAGCTGGAATCTTGTGAGACAAAAGAGAAATCCCAATAACCCTGCTTGACAAGTCCTTCTACCTCTTTGGCAATAGAGTCAAGGTCGCGTGAGTTGAGTTTGCCTTTAAAAGAGGGAATGGCACAAAACGAGCAGGCTTGATTACACCCCTCAGAGAGTTTGATGTAAGCATGATACGTTGAGCCTGTAATGACACGCCCTGCACCGTCGATGAGATAGACTTCATCAGAAAAACGGCTCTTTTTCTCTGCTAAAAGTTCATCAATCTTGTCATAATCACCCACGCCGGTAAAGATGTCCACTTCGGGAATCTGCTCCATCAACTCATCTTGATAACGTTCAGAGAGGCACCCCGCCATAACTAAAAGGGAATCCTCTTTCCTTGCTTCATGCAATGAAAGAACAGTGTTTAAAGACTCCTCTTTTGCAGCATCGATAAATCCACAGGTATTTACAATGATGACATCGGCATCTTCATTGTTCTGTGTAAGCTCGAAATTTTTGAGTCGCCCCATCATCACTTCGGTATCTACAAGGTTTTTTGTGCATCCCAAAGAGACTATGTGTAGTTTATTTGCCATTTTTCTTCTTTAATATTGTAATTATGCAATTATATCGTATAATCTCTTTATGAAAATATATGATGTTTTAATTCTTGGTGCAGGGGCAAGCGGTTTGATGTGCGCGGGGAATCTACCAAAAAAACTCAAAGTCGGCATTATTGAAGGCAATGAAAAACCCGCAAAAAAACTCAAAATCTCCGGCGGTGGGAAATGCAACATAACAAACAGCAGTGTAAGTGTCGAAAATTTCGATGGTGATGCAGAATTTTTAAAGAGTGTATTTAAAAAGTTTTCAAAAGAGAAACTACTTGATTTTTTAGCAAGAAACAATATAGAACTGGAGCTTCGCAAAGGGCGTTACTATTTTTGTAAAAACAGCTCGGATGATATTATAAACCTACTCTCACGCAATGCGAAAAATGCAGAGATAATCTTGCGTGAGAAGATTGTAAGTGTTACAAAAGAGAGTGAATATTTCGCAGTAAAAACAGACAAAAGTGTTCGATATGCAAAAAATGTCGTCGTGGCAATCGGTGGAGAGAGTTTTAAAACATTAGGAGCAAGTGATATCGGTTTAGAAATTGCGCAGAGTTTTGACATAGAAGTCAAAAGATTTACTCCTGCACTCGTTGGTCTTACACTGCAAAAAGAGCAGTTTTGGATGAAAGAGCTTAGCGGATTCTCCTGTCTTGTGGAGATAAAAGTGCAAAACAGAGTGCTGCGTGAGGAGATGCTTTTTGCGCACAAAGGCATTAGCGGCCCTGCTGTTTTATCTGCTTCTCTTTACTGGAGAAAAGGGGATATCACTATTGATTTTCTTCCTTTAGAAGATATTGCTGCACTTGTCAAAAAAGGTGGAAAAAAATTGCTCTCTTCTATAATGCCTCTGTCAAAAAGGCTTGCAAAAGCACTTCTAAAAGCGATTGAAGTCAAAGATAAAGAGTGCAAAAAAGTACAAAAAGAGGAGTTGAAAAAACTTGCACAGCTGCATAACTATACCTTTGCGCCTGCAGGTAATTTTGGTTTTACAAAAGCTGAGGTGAGTCGCGGCGGTGTGATGACAGAAGAACTGCTAAAAGAGAGCTTAGAGGCAAAAAAAGTCAAAGGACTTTACTTTATCGGGGAAGTGGTCGATATAACAGGAGAGCTTGGCGGTTATAACTTCCAATGGGCCTTTTCATCTGCCTATGTTTGTGCAAAAGCGATAAAATAGGTATAATAAATAAAAATAAAACTATGGAGTAGTTAGGTATGAAAAAAAGATTGACAAAAATAGCATTGGCAGCATCGATTTTGAGTATGCCGGCAATGGTGGCAGCAGATGAGTATAAATCACTCTTCGCCGTAGAAGGAGGGTATACGAAAGTATCGGCTGATGTTACTGATTCAGGACAAATATTTAGTGTTCAGGAGAACAAGTTAGGCAGTGCAGGTTTAAAATTAGGTGCACAAGGTGAACACTTTAGAGTCTTTTTAAGTGCCCGCTATTATGATGCAGAAGATTTTAGCAAATTGAACACATTGGGTGCAGAAGTTGAATATCTGTTTCATTTCTCAAAACCTGTCAGTTTCTTTGTTAGTGCAAATGCCGGAAAAGCTTTTATGAAAGTTGGAGCAACGCAATATTATAGTTCTGTCTCTTTAAATGAGTATTATTATGGTGGTGGTGCAGGCTTTAACTTGACTGTAACAGATCTTGTAGACGTAGAGTCGGTGCTAGATATATA
>VCAX01000043.1 GCA_013607665.1 Campylobacterota bacterium
TATAACAATTGATCCAAATTTACCTATTGAAGCAAGTAGAAAGATAGTGCAAGAGGCAAATAAAATTATAAAAGAACAAGGTGAACTACTTTATCTTTCAAGTGCTATAGGCAGTGAAGCAGGTGTTATGAGCATAGGAAGCGGCAGTGGAATTGACCATATAAGTATAACAGCAACCTATGTTGATAGATACCATAGAAAAGAGACAATATGGCAGATTGAAACAAGGTTAAGAAAAGAGTTAAACAAAATAAAAAATGTTCAGAGTGTAGATGTTGTTGATGATGGAGCGACAGCACTTGCAAGTCTTCGTGCTAATATTGATGTTACGCTCTACAGTGATGATTTAAAAAACTTGCAAAAAGCAGGAAATATGGTAGCTGATGCGATGCATAAAACCGGCGGAGTAGTCTCTGTCTCAAAAACATGGCAAAACAATAAAAAAGTATATGAGTTTGAAATAGATGAGAAAAAAGCAGCATACTATGGTTTAAGTAATGAAGATATATCAAAACAACTCCAAGCATTTATCAGAGGGGCAAAAGCGGCATCTTTTTATCTGCAAAATCAGAACAAGACCGGTCCTCATGACAGCTTTTGCCACTTCAGCAGGGATGTTACCTGTTGCGCCTGGTTCTGCTATTGGGCTAGAGAGATTAGCTCCGCTTGGTGCAGTTGCCATCGGTGGTTTGATTGTTGGAACATTTTTAACATTACTATTTATACCACTTGTATTTATTTGGAGCATGAAAAAGGATGATATATAAGAGACCACTGAGAAAAGATATTAACGATAACTTAAGATAAGTATGTCATACTTGTTGCTAAATAATCATAAGGAGTAAGAGATGTCAAAAGTAAAAACAATAGCTATGTCGCTAGTATTACTAGGTGTTGTTATACAGCTAGTTCCTTACGGCAGAGACCATATAAATCCACCGGTAGTGCAGGAACCACAATGGGATACTCCAAAGACACGTGAACTTTTTATGCGCGCATGTGCTGATTGTCACTCTAATGAAACAAAATGGCCATGGTATAGTAATGTTGCTCCTATATCTTGGCTGGTACAGCATGATGTTGATGAAGGACGAGAACATTTTAATATCTCAAATTGGCTGCATCAAAAGAAAAACAAAGGTGATGAAGCTGCCGAGGAGCTGCGAGAGGGAGATATGCCTCCACTTGTTTATCTGCCTGCACATCCGGAAGCAAGATTAAGTCAAACAGAGAAAAAAGAGCTCATTCAAGGGCTTGTCAATACTTTTGGTGAAGAGGATGATGAATAATGATGACTTTAAATACACAAATTCAGAATTAACGATACCTTAACAGATTTAAGAGATAATGTCATATAAATATTCTATAGGATTTCTAATGAAAAAAATATTTCTTCCTTCTTTATTCTTTTTTTCCATACTTAATGCAGAGCTTCTTACAGTTCAGGAGTCCATTGATGCCACATTGCAAAATTATCCTGATGTGAAATCTCTGCAGATGAAAATGAAACAATCAAAGTTGTCACATCGTTCAGCTACGGCTGATTACTTGCCTCAAATTAATTTGAGTGGACAATATAATGTCACACAAACCTATGTTTTTCCCGTAAATGGTGCTTTTCATACGCAAGATGACACTGGATGGAATGCAGGAGTAAACGTAAAACAAAAAGTTTGGGACTTCTCCAAGACCACCTCTGAAATAGCTGCAAGCAAAAAAGATGAAGATATTTCTCAATTATCTTTAATGGATTTTAAAGCACTGCTTGCGTTCAAGGTAAAATCATTTTACAAGCTCATGGTCGTTCAGCGTGAGGCTGTAAATGTACGAAAAAAAGATTTAGAGGCGAAAAAGGCTTACTATGCCCAAGCCCAAGCTCTGGTAAAACAGGGGCTTAAAACCACCGCAGATGCAAGCCGTTTTCTCTCAGCCGTTTACAATGCAGAAGATAATCTTGCCATTGCACAGGCAAGTTTTAACAAAGCACGCAATTCTCTTTCACTCTATATGGATAAAAAAATAGATGAAAATGTTACTCTGGAGACTAATGTTTTACAAGAGAATTTTAATGCTGATGCAAATGTAGAGGATGAGGTGCTTGCTTCAAGCTATACACTTAAGATTGAGAATAAAAATATTGAGAAAAATCTCTTGCTGCACAAATCAGCAAAAGCGGAGCATTACGGCTCTATTGATGCAATAGCATCTTACAATCACTTTGATACGCTCAATGTTTATGATGCAACAACGGCAGGAGTTGTTCTGAATATTCCGCTTTACAGTGGTGGAAGAGTCTCAGCAGAGGCACAAAAGGTAGAAATATCTGCGCAGATCAGCAAAGAGCAGAAACGCTCACGCGAACTTGCATTAAGAGAAGAGCTAAGCAATCTACTTCTAGATATTAAACGCTACAATAAGACAATCAGTGCAAAAAAAGCACAGTTTGACTCTGCACAGGAGGCAAAGCAAGTACTTGATGGACGCTATAAAGAGGGTCTTGCTACCTATATTGAAGTTTTAGATGCCACCTCGCAGGTACTGAATGCAAAGTTGAGCCTACTTGAAGCTTACTACTTGCGTGCACTCAGTATTGACAGAATCCAATATTTAAAAGGAAAAATATAATGAATAACAGTATAAAATATACACTTATAGCGCTTGCTTTACTTGTTGGCGGAACAATTTTTTACAATAAAGTTTATATTCCAAAGAGTACTTATGAAAAAGTTACACCTCAAAAAGGAGATATGCAACTCCAAACTTTTGGTATAGGCAATGTCGGTGCAAAAGAGATTTATAACATTACAGCACTCACGGCTTCAAAAATAAAAGCGCTCCATACAGATGAGGGGCAATGGGTAAAAAAGGGACAACTGCTTGTAGAGATGGATGCTGTTGATTTGCCACAACTTCTCAAAGAGGCAAAAATCTCCGTACAAAAGGCACAACTTGAAGTAAGAGCCGCACGTAAAGATCTTGATGCACTCTATGCCCAAAGAGATTTAGCACTTGTTACGTACAACCGTTACAAGAAACTCAAAATTCAGTCTTTTGCGTCTCAATCAGAATATGACAAAGCTAAAGCTGATCTTGATGCCATCAAAGCGCAAATAGCAGCTACAAAAGCGCACATCGACTCTGCTTTGCAAGAAGTGAAACGTGCACAAACAACAGTAAAAGCACTTGAAGTAAAACTTTCACGTTACAAGATCTACTCGCCTGTTGATGGCTATGTCATTGCGAAAGAGGCAGAAGTAGCGCGTAGTGTTGTGCCGACACAGAGCATATTTAAGATTGTAAATCTTCATGATGTTTGGATTCGTGCTTACATAGATGAACGTATGAGTGGTGATATCAAAGTGGGACAAGATGCTCACATCAGACTTCGTTCCCAATCTGGAAAAACATGTAAAGGTGTGGTAAAACGTATTGTCGCACAGAGTGACGCAGTCACACAGGAGAGAGAGGTAGATGTTGCGTTTGAGAAACTGCCAATTCCTTTTTACATCAATGAACAAGCAGAAGTACTTATAAATACCAAAACACTTAAAAGCATTGTTAAAATTCCTACAAATGTACTTGTATATAAAGACGACAAAAGTGGTGTTTGGATCGTGAAAAATGGCAAAGCGCACTTTCAAGAAGTCATAGTTTTAGGCATTAATGATAAAACAGCAGCTCTGAAAAATCTTGCTGTTAATGCAGGCATAATTGTGCCGGCAAAAAATAAAAAACCTCTTTACGAGGGTGCAAGAGTTCACTAATGATAAACTTAGCACAAAAAGAGATAAAACACACTCTTGGAAAATTCATCGTTACTGCCGCAGGTGTGGGGATGTTGCTTGGCATTGTTATGATTATGATGGGTGTCTATCGCGGTATGGTCATCGATGCGCAGGTTTTGTTGGATGATTTAGAAGTTGATTTGTGGGTAGTACAAGAGAATACACTTGGACCCTTTGCAGAGGCATCACGTGTGCATGAAGATCTCAAAGATACTATCCATATTATAAATGGTATAAAAAGTTCAGAGAGGATGACCTTCCAAAACCTCCAACTCCCTTTAAAAGATGAGATGGTACGTGTTTTTGCAGTCGGTTTTAACCCTTTTGGTACTATTGACCCTATTAATCCAAGTAAACTTATAGCAGGACGAAGACTCAGACGCGACCACTATGAGATGGTTGTTACAGATAAGATAGGTTTTAAACTTGGTGATAAAATCCCTTTGGGAAGAGATATTTATACCGTTGTTGGTGTAACACATGGGACAGTCTCTTCTGGTGGGGACCCTTTAGTGTACATATCACTTAAAGATGCGCAAGAGTTGCAGTTTCTTTACTCTAACGAACGTATACGAAACGACAGAGCAAGAGGCATTAACACCGTTAACTCACATATGATAAATGCAGTTGTTGCTCGTGTAGCAAGTGGCCATGATGTAAACAAAGTAGCACAAGATATACGACGATGGAAGCATAATGCTGTTTATACTGCAGAGCAGGAGAAGACGATTTTAACCCAAAATCTTATAAAAATGGCGTCAAAGCAGATAGGGATGTTCACTGTTATACTTGTTGTTGTTTCTACCATTATCATCGCCCTTATCATTTACACGATGACGCTTGAAAAGATGAAAGAGATAGCCATTATGAAGCTTATAGGGATTCCAAACTCAATGATCATTAAAATGATAGTACAGGAGACGGTGCTTATGGGTGTGCTTGCTTTTATAGCGGGAAATATCTTTGCCCATCTTATCTACTCGAAGTTTCCTAAAAGAGTTGTGCTTGAGACGCCTGATGCATTTGAACTTTTTGTTGTGGTTCTTATAGCATCTATTCTAGCCTCTTTTGTAGGCGTGAGAAAAGTGATTGCAGCTGATCCGGCAGAGGCAATAGGAGGATGAGTGTGAGCAAACAGGCAATCAGAGTAGAAAATCTTGTAAAAAACTTTGGTAAGGGTGACAGCCTTGTAGAAGTCATAAATGGAGCCTCTTTTGAAGTCAACAAAGGTGAACTCGTAGCCCTTGTTGCACCAAGTGGTGCAGGAAAAACAACATTGCTTATGATGATAGGCTGCGTGGAAGAGCCGACAAGCGGTACTATTTGGTTAGGAGATGAGAAGGTCTATGAAAACAAGTGGCTTACAAAAGAGACACGTAAGATACGACGTGAGAAGATAGGCTTTATCTTTCAAGCGCACTACCTCATTCCCTTTTTAAATATCATCGAAAATGTTACACTTGTGCCGCAGACAAATGGGGTATCTAAAGAGGAGAGTGAAAAGATAGCGATGGAGTTGTTAGACTATTTTGACATTGCTGACAAGGCAAACGTAATGCCTTCTTCTCTCTCAGGAGGACAGAACCAACGCGCTGCCATTGCAAGAGCGCTTGCAAACAAACCTGAAATAATCTTAGCCGATGAACCAACAGCAGCCCTTGATATTAAACGTTCCGTAGATGTTGTAAAAATGCTGAAAAAAATAACGACAGACCAAGATGTCGCTGTCATTATGGTTACTCATGATGAAGCGATGCTGCCACTTTGTGATAGAATATTGAAGATAGAAAATAAAAAAGTAGTCTCAAGTGATACAAAGCAGGAGACGTATATTTTATAAAGGCGAGGTGTGAAAAATATTGACAATAATGTCATAGCCATTGGGCTGGGTGAGTTTTTTTACAGACATGGCCTCGGCAATGGTGACAACACTGCTCCCGATTTTTGTGGTGTATGTTTTGGATGAGGGTGTTGACAAGCTAGGCTATATTATTGCATTGGCAACTTTTATCTCTTACGCTTTGCGTATTTTATTTGGATATTTAAGCGATAAGTATCAGATTGTGAAGCCATTTGTTGTTGGTGGCTATTTTATCTCAGCTGTGACAAAACCTCTGCTTGCATTTTCGACCTCCTATACTTCAGTGGCACTGCTGTGAGCATTAGAAAGAACGGGAAAGGCTGTGCGTGCTGCATCCAAAGATGCACTCATAAGTTCTTACAGTGAAAAATCCAAAGCCGGAAAGAGTTTTGGTTTTCATAAAATGATGGATGTCTCAGGTGAGATGATAGGCTCGATCATCATTGTCGCTGTTTTTTTCTTCTCGTCAATGCAAAATGAGCTGCTTATTCGCAGTGTATTTGCGTGGACACTGCTCCCGGGACTTGTCGGTGTGCTGATTGTCCTTTTTTTGTTAAGGATGCTGTAAAAAAAAGAGAAACAGAATGTCGTTGTCAATAAAGAGGATTATAGACTTTTTTGGGTTTTAGGGAGTTATTTTTTCTTTTTACTCTTTTTTATGAACGATCAGTACTTTTTATTGCGTGCAAGAGATATGGGGATGACCCTCGCACAGATTCCACTGCTTGCCATCACATCAACACTCACGCAGGCACTTCTGAGTTATTACAGTGGCATGCTTATTGATAAGCTTGGATCAAAAGTAATGCTTTTACTCTCTTATCTTTTTGCAATGTTCTCAATTGCGGCTTTGGCATATGGCTTGGTTTGGATTGCTTTTGCTCTTTTTGGTGCTTTTACGGTTGTCTCTTTGAACGCTATGCGTGTCTATATCTCAAAAAATGCACAATCGCAGGGATTTGTCTATGGTGTTTTCTATGGAGGTGTTGCAATTTTCTCTGCTACGGGTGCGCTTTTTGTTGGAGAGATATGGGCACGTTTTGACTTTTTGGCAGTTGTGCTTTTTTCTTTGGTGGGGTGTGGCATTGTCGCTTTACTACTTCTTGTGAACTTGCTCATAAAAGGCAGAGATATTAAGTCATAATTTATAATAAAAGAGTACAATTTAACTCTATAATATAAGAGGAAAAATTAGGATGAGTTTTGTACAAAAAATAACAGAATGGCTGCTTAAAAAAGAAGAAGAAGCAGCAAAGTCCTGTGCGGTTCCTATGCAGGAAATAGAATATCAGATAGCTAAAGCAGAGGCAGAAAAAGAGAAACTACAAAAAAAATATGATGAAGCAATGCATGAACTCAATCATGTTCTAGAGCGGCTTGAAAAAATTAAAAATATTGAAACACTACGTTGTCAGACAAAGGAGAAAAAGTAATGAGTACAAATGATGCTGTTATAAAAGAACTTGCTGTGCGAAAAGCGGAGATAGAAAAAGAGTTGGGACTGCTCTTTAAAGCAAATATGAAAATAACGGACTGGGATGTCCCAGAAGCTGATGATACGGAAGCGGCTGAGATTATTTTACGAATCATGGATAAAAAGATCCAAGAGCTGCGTGATGAAGTAAAAGCCGGTAAATATAAAAACTATTAAAAAGGATAGAAAAAATGAGTGCACATAAACATAAAGAACATTTAGAAAAAATCAAAGATGCGATAGTAAACGCAAAAGAGTTGGATGAATCACAAAAAAGCGATAGTGTTAAAAGAATCGAAGAGTGGTATGAAGAAGACAAGGCATTTGGACTTTTAAAAGAGGAACTCTTAGAGATCAGTGAGTATTTTGAGACACTTTTTGCAGAATTAGGGCTGAGTAAATAGTTTTAAAAATAATAGGCAGGTTATGAATAGAGGTTTTAAAGTCTTTTTAGTGGGCTTATCGTTAATTGCGATTATTGTCAGTTTTTCGTATGTCTACACAATGCAGCGTGTAGACAATATGAAGGTTCAAAAATATCTTGAAATATCAAAAGAGATGCGTCATGATCTTGAACTGCTCATACGTGAAAAATCCGAAGCCGTTTTGCTGGTTGGATTGACACTCTCTACAGATAAAACAATCAAAAAGATTTTACAGAAAAAAGAGTATAAAAACACTCATCTGAATGATCTCGCTTTACTTTTGCAAAAATATACATCTTTACAAAATGTCTGGTTTCAGATCGTTGATGCCAATGGTGTGAGTGTCTATAGAAGCTGGAGCTCCAAGCATGGTGACAACCTCGCTGATATGAGACTTGACGTGGCAAAAATGATACGTCTGCCAAAAGTTATGTCTACTATAAGTGTTGGCAAGTTTGACTTGACCTTCAAGTCAATGGTTCCAATATTTGATAAGTATGATCGTTTTATCGGTGCAGTAGAGACACTTGCCAAGTTTAACTCTTTAGCATTGAAACTTGAGAGTAAAGGGTATCAGACCTTAATCATTGTTGACAAACGCTATAAGCGACAGCTGACGGATTCTCTTTCAAATGTTTTTGTAAACGATTACTATATTGTTAATCCACAAAATAATGATACTTTACTGGATATTTTAAAACAGCATTCCATAGATTATTTTTTAGATATTCAATCCTATAAAGTAGATGAAAAAGCAGGCTATCTGTTTACAGTGCATAAAGAAGACGGTATTGACAACCGTCCTATGGCTTATTTTATTCTTGCAAAGCCATTGAATGAAATTGATATGAGTGATGTTTATCAAGCACAGACAAAAATCATTGAGACTCTTGTTCTGGTCTCTTTCTTTTTACTTGTCTTTTTATATATTATCTATAGTGTTAATTACAAAAAGTTCATTCAACAGCAAAATGAACTTTTAGAAGAGACAGTAGAGGAAAAGACACAAGAACTGCAAAAACAGAGTGAAAAAATGAAATACCTTGCGCATCATGATGCTTTAACCGCCTTGCCAAATAAAAATCTCTTTTTAGACAGACTCAAGCAAGCCATTAAGCATGCGAAGCGACAGCATCAGTCATTGGCTGTACTCTTTTTAGATCTTGATAGATTTAAAGAGATTAATGATACCTATGGACATGATGTCGGCGATGAACTGCTAAAGCAAATTGCACAGCGACTCCAGGAATGTGTGCGTGAAGATGATACGGTGGCACGAATCGGCGGAGATGAATTTACCATAATACTTCCAAATACGAATCAGGTCTCTGTTGTGAAAGTGGTTGAAAAAATCTTTGGTGAAATGAAACGTACTTTTATTATTAGTGGTGTTGATCTTCATGCAACATTTAGTGTCGGTATCAGTGTCTACAAACAAGATGGTGAAACACCGGATATCTTGCTAAGAAATGCTGATACTGCAATGTATAAGGCAAAAGATAGCGGCAAAAATACATACCAGTTCTATAATCAGCAGATGACAGAACTGGTACGTAAGCGCCTGCAGCTTGATACAGATATACGTAATGGTTTGAAAAATGGTGAGTTTGAGGCCTATTATCAACCAAAAATTGATGCGACGACACTTCGGATTGTCGGGCTTGAGGCACTTATGCGTTGGAATCATCCGACAAAAGGTTTATTATACCCTGTAGAATTTATCCCTTTTGCAGAAGAGGTGGGGTTGATCGTAGAGATAGACAGATATATGCTCGAGCATTGCGTGAAGCAATTGGTAGAGTGGAGTGCTGCAGGCTATAAAACTGGAAAACTCTCCATTAATGTTTCAACGAAAAAGCTTGAGAGTGATGACTTTAGGAGTGAACTCTATCGTATTATTGAAAAAAGTGGGGTAAATACAGATCTGCTTGAATTAGAAATATTGGAGAGTCAGATTATGAAAGATCCAGAACACTCCATTGATATTTTGCGATCCATTCGTAGTCTCGGTATCTCTATCTCTATCGATGATTTTGGAACAGGCTACTCTTCTTTGTCCTATTTGAAAAAGCTGCCTGTCTCTAAGCTCAAGATTGACAGAAGTTTTATTGTGGATGTGCCAGAAGATGAAGATGACGCTGCTATTGTCAAGACAATCATCGCTCTGGCAAAAAATCTCGATCTAGATATAATTGCAGAGGGTGTGGAAACAGAAGGACAGGTCGAGTTCTTAGTACAGGAAGGCTGTCACTATATTCAAGGCTATTATTATTCCAAAGCATTGACACAAGAAGAGTGTGAAGCATTTATGAAAAAACATGGATAAAAAGGATAGCGTATAAATATGCAGATGGTTGTTGATTCTTTGAGACAAAAGGGTAAAATATTTAAGAAAATGCAAGAGATTTCGCCAAAAGAGTTGGGAATAAGAAATAAAATAAAAATATTTCATGCAACAGATATGAATGGCTATTTTTGGGCTATTTTCGCAGTGAGTCAAAAGAGCAGAATCTTGATGAAAGATGTGCATAAATTTGAAGAGATCTATGCAAAACTGACACTCTTTTGTGATCATAACTTTAAGTATAAAATCCTCTTTATCGATGCACCTTTATGCTCAAAAGCGGCAAAGGCCTTTAAAGAAGCAGGCTGGAAAATCCAGTAATGCTTTTGTGCGATATCGGTAATACCTCCTACCATTTTCTTAACGGTGACAAAGAGTTTAAAGAGAGTACCCTCACGTTTGATCCGCGAACGATAAAAGAGAAAGTTTATTATATCTCTGTGAACAAAAAACTCCAAGATCTGCTGCAAAGTTTAGAGAACTGGATAGACCTCTCAAGCTTTATTGGCAAAGCAAAATACTATAAAACTATGGGTGTAGACAGAATTATGGCAGTTGAAGCAGTGAAGCATGGCATCATTATAGATGCGGGGAGTGCCGTGACTGTAGATGTTGTAAAAGAGGGAAGATTTGAAGGTGGTTTTATCTATCCGGGTATGGCGGCAATGCAAAAAACTTACAAAGATATCTCGCCGCTCCTTAATTACTCATTTAACTTTGAGCTAAATTTAGATAAAATGCCAAAAAATTCTCAAGATGCCATCTCCTATGGCTATCTTAAAACGCTCTACTGCGAAGTGGTCTCACATAAGATGCCTGTAATACTTACAGGCGGTGATGCTGCAGTTTTCGCGAAGATATTTAAAGAGGCCACAGTAGATGAAAGGCTGATTTTTAAGGGAATGAAAAAGATTTTACAAAAGGCAGATATATGCTAACAGTTGCACTTCCAAAAGGTCGTATAGCCAAAGAGACACTCGAAATATTTGAAACTATTTTTGGTGAAGGTTTTAAATTTGATGACAGAAAATTGATACTTGAGACTCCGAAGTTTCGTTTTTTACTCGTGAGAAATCAGGATGTAGCGACCTATGTTTATCATCAGGCAGCAGACATCGGTGTCGTAGGGCTGGATACTTTAGAAGAGCAGGGCTTGGATGTTGTACGCCTTTTGGACCTTCGTCGTGGTGTCTGTAAAGTAGCTATCGGCATGCGTAAGGGAGAGAAGCTTGATCTTACAAAACCAGAGCTCAAAGTGGCATCAAAAATGGTCAATATTACAAAACGCTATTTTGAAGAGAGAGCCGTGAGTGTTGAGATTATCAAGCTTTATGGTTCTATTGAACTTGCACCACTCATTGGCCTTGCAGATATGATAGTCGATATTGTAGAGACCGGTACAACGATGAAGCAAAATGGTTTGGAAGTTGTAGAAGACATTATGACAAGCTCAACCTATCTTATAGCAAATAAAAACTCTTACATTGCAAAAAAAGATGAAGTGCTTGATATCTATGAGAAAATTCGTGATGTCATTCATGCAGAGAATGTATAAACAGTGACAAATCTAGATCTTTATGCAAAAGCGGAACATCTCTTAGGTATAGAAGAAGCAACTGAGGCACTCTATGATCTCTATCGCTCAGAACTTGATGAGTACAAGATCAAAACACTGCTTGATGTCGGTTGTGGACGCGGTGGCTTTATGCGACGCATGATAAGTGACGGTGTGGCGTGTAAAGGTGTTGATTTAAGCAGTGTGATGGTGCAGGAGTGCAAGAGCCAAGGGCTTGATGCAGAGTGCATTGATGCAAAAGAGGTCGCAGGAAAATACGATGCGATTGTAAGTATTTTTGATGTGCTCAATTTTATGAACAAAGAAGAGCTTATTGCATTCTTAGAAGCGATGGCAGAAAAACTCAATGATGATGGTATATTCATTGCCGATATCAATACACTCTATGGCTTTAGTGATGTTGCAGAAGGTACGATGAGCAATGACAGTGAAGAAGAGTTTTTGAGTGTGGATGCAGTTTTTCAAAACAGTGAACTCCATACAAAGTTTACACTCTTCGAAAAGGGTGAAGATGGCAGATATACAAAGTATCAAGATACGATTGTGCAGTATTTTCACAAAATAACTCTGTTTCAAAAGCTTAAGGGATTAAAACTTGTAGAGAAACAGACTTTTTCCCTTTACGATACGGAAGATAAGACACTTTTGATTTTTAAAAAGCGATAATGCGACAAAAGTAGCGCAAGTTATAATGAGTAACTTGCTATAATAA